>CBHTTS010000127.1:0-13547 GCA_966095775.1 uncultured Variovorax sp.
GCACCACGGTGAACAGGTCCTCGCGCGCGAAGCCCGCCACCACCTTGCCCGACTCGGGCGCCACCGCGACCGGGTTGCTGTTGTAGACCACGATGGCCTTCACGGGCTTGTCGCGGTCGAGCAGCGCGTCGCCGATGGTGCTCATGTTGACCGTGCGCGGCCGGCGGCCCGCGAGCAGGTCGGGCCGCTGCAGCGCCGCGCGGTCGGCCGGGTAATGGCCCGAGCTGCTCAGCAGCACGCCGCCCGCGCGGTGGCGCCAGGCGCCCACGAGCGCGGGCAGGCAGGCGATCGCGCGCGCCGCGTTGCCGCCGCCGCGCACGCGCTGCATGCCGTAGTTGAGCCGGATCGCGGCCGGCCCGGTGGTGCCGTAGTCGCGCGCCAGCGCGACGATCTGCGCCTCGGGCACGCCGCAGACCGCGGCCGCGCGCGCGGGCGGCCACTGCAGCGCGCGCTCGCGCAGCTGTTCCCAGCCGAGCGTGTGGCGCGCGATGTAGTCGTGGTCGAGCCAGTCGTGCACGATCAGCTCGTGCATCAGCGCCAGCGCGAGCGCGGCGTCGGTGCCGGGCAGCAGCGCGATGTGCTCGTCGCACTTGTCGGCGGTCTCGGTGCGGCGCGGATCGATGCACACCAGCCGCGCGCCGGCGCGCTTCGCGGCCTGGGCATGGCGCCAGAAGTGCAGGTTGCTGGCGATCGAGTTGCTGCCCCAGATCAGGATCAGCTTCGCCTCGGCGAAGAACTCGATCCGCATGCCGACCTTGGCGCCGAGGGTGTGGACCATGGCCTCGCCGCCGGCCATCGAGCAGATCGTGCGGTCGAGCAGCGCGGCGCCGAGCTTGTGGAAAAAGCGCCGATCCATCGACTCGCCCTGCACCAGCCCCATGGTGCCGGCGTAACTATAAGGCACAATTGTGTCTGGATCTGTCTGCAATGCACGCAAATGAGCGACGATGTCGTCCAGTGCGCGATCCCAGCTCACGGGCTCGAACCGGCCGCTGCCCTTGGGGCCGGTGCGCTTCATGGGCTGGAGCACGCGCTCGGGATGGTCGTTGCGCTCGATGTAGCGCGAGACCTTGGTGCAAAGAACACCGGCCGTGTGCGAGTGCGCCGGATTGCCCTGCAGCTTGACCGCCACGCCGTCGCGCACGGTCGTGACGAGCGCGCAAGTGTCGGGGCAGTCGTGCGGGCACGCACCGAGCACCGTGGAAGGGGTGGGGAGAACAGGGGTTGCGGAGGCCGGGGCGTCGAGCATCCGGCGAGTCTAAAGTTTTCCAGGTTGTGGCGCGGAGGCGCGCCAAGAGGTTTTCACACCATGATGAATCGCAGGCATTTTTCGGTCGCGGCAGGCGCTGCCGCCCTCGGCGGCTTCCAGTGGGCCCGGGCCCAGGGCGAGGCGCCGATCGTGCTCGGCCAGTCGGCCGCCTTCACCGGCCCGGCCGCGCAGCTCGGCATCCAGTTCCACCAGGGCGCGAAGCTGTTCCTGGACCAGTACAACGCGCAGCCCGGGCGGCGCAACGTGGTGATCAAGAACCTCGACGACGGCTACGAGCCCGACCGCTGCGCGGCCAACACGCAGAAGCTGATCGAGGAGGACGTGTTCGCGCTGTTCGGCTACATCGGCACGCCCACGAGCATGGCGGCGCTGCCGCTGGCGGTGAAGGAGAAGGTGCCGTTCGTCGCGCCGTTCACGGGCGCGATGTCGCTGCGCGAGCCCTTCCACCGCAACGTGTTCCACCTGCGCGCCTCGTACAACGACGAGACGGCGCTGATCGTGAAGCAGCTCACCCACCTGAGCCTCAAGAAGATCGCGGTCTTCTATCAGAACGACGCCTACGGCAAGGCCGGGCTGGACGGCGTGACGCTCGCGCTCGCGCAGCAGCAGCTGCAGCCGGTCGCGCTCGCCACGGTGGAGCGCAACTCGGTCGACGTGGCCGCGGCGGTGAAGACCATCGCGGCCGCGCGCCCCGACGCGGTGGTGCAGGTGGGCGCGTACAAGGCCTGCGCCGCCTTCATCCGCGAGGCGCGCAAGGCGGGCTACGGCGGCACCTTCTTCAACGTCTCCTTCGTCGGCACGCAGGCGCTGGCCGACGAGCTCGGCAAGGAAGGCGCGGGCGTGATGGTGACCCAGGTCGTGCCCTCGCCCTACAACCCCGCCAACGCGATCGCGCGCGAGTTCGGCGAGGCCGTGCGCAAGGCCGGGGCCGGCGCCAGCGCGAACTTCTCGAGCATGGAAGGCTACCTGGCCGCCAAGGTGCTGACCGAGGGCCTGCGCCGGGCGCCGGGCAAGCTCTCGCGCGACAGCTTCATCGCGGGCATGGAGAGCATCGACCGGCAGCAGTTCGGCGGCTTCGAGGTCTCGTTCTCGGCCAAGAACCACGTGGGCTCGAAGTTCGTCGAGCTCTCGATGCTGACCGGCGACGGGCGCGTGAGGACTTAGGACACCGCCGAATTTCGATCAGTCGTTCGGCACACCGCTCAGGCCATTGACCGCCTGGAACATCGCCTGCCGCGCCTGGCTCACGATCTGGCCGCGCCAGGCGTCGGTGTCGGTGTAGAAGGCCTCGCGCATGCGCGCGCGGATGCCCTCGGCCAGGTCGGCGGGCGCCTCGGGATGCGTGTGCAGCCAGTGGTCGGCGCGCAGCGCGCCCGTGACCTCGAGCATCGGCAGCGTGCCGTACTCGAGCGCGATGCCGGTGAACTCGGCCTGCGGGCACTCCTGGTACGCCACGTCCCACATCAGCCCGCGCAGCAGCGCCGAACTCGACGAGCCGTCGTAGATCGAGGTGACCGGCGCCGCCGCCGTGCCCCACCAGGCGTTGGCGCGCGCGTAGGCGGCCTTGTCGTCGCGGCCCGCGAAGATGCGTTCGCCGAGGCCGTTCGGCCCGAGCCCGGTGTGCAGGTCAATCCAGGCCAGCCGGCGCGCGCCGGCCGCATGCCGGCGCAGCACCTCGCGCAGCGTCTTGTTGCTCCAGGTCGGGGCCTTGCCGCCGAAGAACAGGCCGTCCTCGAACTGGTACTGGCCGCTCGTGACGGCCGCCTGGTAGGCGTCGGCGCCGTGCTTCTGGAGCCACTTCTCGACCGCCGCCTGGTTCTCGGGCGTGGGCGGCCAGGTGTCGGGCACCAGCAGCGGATGCAGCTTGGCGTAGGCCTCGTTGACCGGCAGCGGCTGCGAGAAGTCGACGAAGTTGCGGTTCAGGTCGACGTTCTCCTGCGTGACGCGGCGGCCGTGCGAGAAGCCGTGCGGATTGAGCGCATGGATGTAGAGCACCGCCACGCCCTGCGCGCGCGCCTTCTCGCGCCATTCGGCGTCGTGCAGCGCGAACACCTGCACGCCGCTGCCGCAGTGGCCCTCGACGCCGTGGCAGGCGCTGGTGACGATCAGCAGCCGCTCGGCGCCCGGCTCGCCGTCGAGCGCCACGTCCATCGAGAGCTCCTCGCCGTCGCGCCCCTTGTCGGGGTGCGCATGCGGCTCGACCGCGAGGCCCGCGCTCACGCAGGCCTGCAGGAACTTCTGCCGTGCCTGGGCGTAGCGCGGCGAGAACGCCTCGCCGATGCCGATCAAGGCGCCGCTCCTTCGGCCTTCTTCGCGAGGAACTGCTCGGCGATCTGCACCCAGCAGGTGGCGCCGAGCGGAATGAGGTCGTCGTTGAAGTCGTAGCTCGCGTTGTGCAGGATGCACGGGCCCTCGCCGTGCAGCGTGTCGCGGTGCGTGCCGTCGCCGTTGCCGATGAAGGCGTAGGCGCCGGGCTTGGCCTGCAGCATGAAGGCGAAGTCCTCCGAGGTCATCGCGGGCTCCTGCTTCAGCACGTTCTCGGGGCCGACGATGCCGGCCATCACGCGGCGCGCGAAGTCGGCCTCGGCCTCGGTGTTGATGGTGGGCGGGTAGTAGCGCTCGAAGCGGAAGTCGCAGCTCGCGTCGTGCGCGGCGCAGATGTGGTCGCAGATCTGCTTCATGCGCGCCTCGATCATGTCGAGCACCTCGATCGAGAAGGTGCGCACCGTGCCCGAGAGCTCGCAGTTGTCGGGGATCACGTTGTTGGTCTCGCCCGCATGGATGGTGGTCACCGAGATCACGGCCGAGTCGGTCGGCTTCATCTTGCGCGTGAGGATGGTCTGGAAGGCCTGCACGATCTCGCAGGCGATCGGCACCGGGTCGACGCCGGTCTGCGGCAGCGCCGCATGGCCGCCCTTGCCCTTGACGTTGACGTGGAACTTGTTGCCCGAGGCCATCACCGGTCCGGGGCTGACGGCGAACTGGCCGGCCTTCATGCCAGGCCAGTTGTGCATGCCGAACACCGCGTCCATCGGGAACTGGTCGAACAGCCCCTCCTTGATCATCTCGCGCGCGCCGCCGCCGCCCTCCTCGGCCGGCTGGAAGATCAGGTAGACGGTGCCATCGAAGTTGCGGTGCTTCGCGAGGTGCTGCGCCGCGCCCAGCAGCATCGCGGTGTGGCCGTCGTGGCCGCAGGCGTGCATCTTGCCGTGGTGCCTGCTCGCATGCGCGAAGGTGTTGAGCTCGGTGACCGGCAGCGCGTCCATGTCGGCGCGCAGGCCCACCGCGCGGCTGCTCGTGCCGTTCTTGACGATGCCGACGACGCCGGTGGTGCCGAGGCCGCGGTGGATCGGGATGCCCCACTCGGTGAGCTTGGCCGCCACGACGTCGGCGGTGCGGACTTCTTCGAAGCAGAGTTCGGGATGGGCGTGGAGGTCGCGCCGGATCGCGGCGATGCCGGCGGCCTGCGTGACGAGCGAATCGATGAGTTTCATGGGGCACAGTCTAGGCTTTGCAGGGACCTCCGCAAAGACCGTGCCCAGACAAACCCCTAGCGTCCGACGCTCTGCAGGTAGCTCGCGCGCGCCGCGAGCGCGGTGTCGGGAAAGTCGGTGAACACGCCGTCGACGCCGAGCCGGTAGTAGGCCGCGTACTCCCGGCGCGCGTCCTTCTCGTAGTCGGCCGCGAGCCGGCGCGACTCGTTGCGGAACGTGAAGGGATGCACGAACAGGCCGGCCTTGTGCGCCTCGGCCACGAGCGTGGTGGGCGTGGTCGAGGTGGCGTCGGCGTCGTCGATCTTGCCGTCGCGGTTCACGTCCAGCGGCTTGCCGTCGGAGCCGACGCTGCCGCGCACGCTCACAATGTAGCGCTTCCAGGGGCCGATGCCGTCGGCATAGGTCTTGATCTCGGCCAGCCCCGCGGGCGTGACCATGGCGTCGAAGTTGCGCCGGTCGCCGGCCTTGGTCCAGTCGTAGGGCCGGTCGAAGGGCACGGCGTAGGTGATGGCGCCGGTCTTCATGTCGACGCCGTCGCCGTCGATCAGCTGCACCAGCCGCGTGTTCAGCCCCCGCGCCTTCATGTACTTGAGGCTGCCGGGCTCGAAGGACTGCACGAACACCGGCGCGGTTCTGCTGTTCCAGCCCGCGGCGTCGAGGGCGGCGATGACCTTGTCCTCCAGCGGCAGGCCCAGGTCGCGGAAGTAGGTCGGGTTCTTGGTCTCGGGATAGATCGCGATGGTGCGGCCGGTCTCCCTGGACCTGGCCTTCGCGAAATCGATGATCTCCTGGAAGGTCGCGACCTTGAAGCGGCCGTTGAATTCCTGCGGCCGCTCGGGATCGGTGGCGATGGCGCCGAGCGTCTTGATCTCGGCCAGCGTGAAGTCGTTGCTGAACCAGCCGGTCTGGGTCTCGCCGTCGACCTTGATGGTCTTCCTGCGCGCGGCGAAGCGCGGATGCTTCGCCACGTCGGTGCTGATCGCGAGGTTGGGGTCGTGGCGCGCGATCAGCACGCCGTCCTTGGTGGAGACCAGGTCCATCTCGATCACGTCGGCGCCGAGCTCGACCGCGCGCGCATAGGCCTCGAGCGTCTGCTCCGGCAGGTAGCCCGAGGCGCCGCGGTGCGCGATCACGAGCGGCGGCTGGCCGTCGAGCGTCGCGAGCCGGCCCGGCGGGGAACCCGTGGTGGCGCAGGCGGCGATGCCGAGGGCGGCCGCGGCGGCGAGGGCGATCTGCAGAGGGATGCGCATGGGAAGGTCTCCGGCAACAAGAGGCAGGCAGGCTACCCGCTGCGCGTGACAGCGCCGATACCCGCGGGCGCGCGGTTTCAACTTCCTGGAGAATGTGTTGCATGCAGCACACGCTTTCCCCCCAGAGCCTCCTGATGGCGCAAACCTTGGTTCGCATGAACACGGTCAGCGCCAACAGCAACCTCGACCTGATCGACTTCGCGCAGGCCCACCTCGCCGCCCTCGGCGTCAAGAGCCGCATCACCTACAACGCCGAGCGCACCAAGGCCAACCTGTTCGCCACGCTCGGCGAGGGCAGGCCCGCGGGCGTGATCGTCTCGGGCCACACCGACACCGTGCCCTGGGACGGGCAGGACTGGAGCGTGGACCCGCTCTCGGCCACGGTGCAGAACGAGCGGCTCTACGGCCGCGGCTCGGCCGACATGAAGGGCTTCATCGCGGTCGCGCTCGCGAACGCCAGGCGCTTCCTGGAGGGCGACGCGCCGTTCGCGGTGCACTTCGCCTTCAGCTACGAGGAGGAGATCGGCTGCTTCGGCGTGCGCGAGCTGATCGCCGACATGCGCGACGCCGGCATCCGGCCGCTGGCCTGCATCGTGGGCGAGCCGACGAGCATGGTGCCCGCGATCGCGCACAAGGGCGTCTACCGCTACCGCTGCTGCGTGCGCGGCAAGGAGGCGCACTCCTCGCTCACGCCCAAGTCGGTCAACGCGATCGAGATGGCCGCGCGCGTGGTCGGCAAGGTGCGGGACATGGCCGAGGCCTTCGAGCGCAGCGAGCCGCGCTACGAGGGCTTCGACGTGCCCTTCAGCACCGCGAGCGTGGGCCAGTTCCACGGCGGCATCGCCGACAACGTGGTGCCGCGCGACGCCGAGTTCCGCTACGAGTTCCGCGACCTGCCGACCGCCGACGCGAAGCGCATGCAGCAGGAAGTGGTCGCCTATGCGGGCTCGCTCGAGCCGGCGATGAAGAAGGTCGCGCCCGACGCGGGCTTCAGCTTCGACACCATCTGCGAGATCCCGAGCTTCCTCGGCAGCGCGAGCGACCCGGTCACCAAGCTCGCGCAGCGCCTCGCGGGCGAGGAGCGCACCACGCTGGTGGCCTTCGGCACCGAGGCCGGCCTGTTCAAGAACGCCGGCATCCCCACGGTGGTGTGCGGCCCGGGCAGCATCGAGCAGGCGCACCAGCCCGACGAGTACGTGAGCCTCGAGCAGCTCGCGCGCTGCGAGCTGTTCATGGAGCGCCTCGCGTCCGCGCCGGCCATCGGCTGAGCGCGCGGCGCGGCATGAAGCGCATCGCCTTCGGCCTGCTGTGCGCCGCCGCGGCGCTCTATGCGCTCGCGAGCGCGCTGCACGACCAGCACCCGGCCTGGGGCTACGTGGCGGCCTTCGCCGAGGCCGCGATGGTCGGCGCGATCGCCGACTGGTTCGCGGTGGTGGCGCTGTTCCGCCACCCGCTCGGGCTGCCGATCCCGCACACCGCGATCATCCCGAGCAACAAGGACCGCATCGGCGCCAAGCTCGCGGGCTTCATCTGCGACAACTTCCTGAGCACGCAGCAGGTGCTCGCGAAGCTGCGCGACTTCGACGCCGCCGCGCGCCTCGCCGACTGGCTCGCGCGGCCCGCGAGCGGCGAGAAGCTGGGCCAGTGGGGCGTGGCCGCCGCGCGCTACGGGCTCGCGGCCTTCGACGACGAGCGGGTGCGCGACTTCATGGGGCGCACGGCCGCGGCCGGCCTGGGCAAGGTCGACCTGTCGCGGCTCATGGGGCAGGCGCTCGACGCGCTGACCGCGGGCGGGCGGCACCAGGCGCTGCTCGACGACGTGCTGCAGCAGCTCGCGCGCATGCTCGAGGGCGAGGAGGTGCAGGCGCACATCACCGAGGCGATCGCGCGCGAGATCCGGACGCTGCGCTACGTGGGCCTGGACCAGGTCGCGGCCAAGCTCGCCACGCGCAAGATCGTGGCCGCGGTGGCGAACACCGTCGCCGAGCTCGCGGCCGAGCCCGAGCATCCGATGCGCCGGCGCTTCGACCAGTTCATGGACGACTTCGTGGTGCGGCTCAAGCTCGATCCCGACTTCCGGCAGCGCGGCGAGCAGATCCGCGCCGAGCTGATGGCGCACCCGGCGCTCGGCGAGTACCTGCACGGGCTCTGGAGCGAGCTGCTCGCCTGGCTGCACCAGGACCTGGGGCGCGGCGATTCGACGATCGCGCGCCGCGTCGCCGCGATGACCGGCGCGCTCGGCGAGCGGCTGCGCGCCGACGCGGCGATCCGCGGGTGGATCAACGAGCAGCTCGAGGCGGCCGCGCCCGCGGCGATCGAGCGCTACCGCGAGGACATCCGGCGCTACATCGAGCAGCGCGTGGCCGAATGGAACGCCGCCGAGATGACGGTCGAGCTCGAGCGCCACATCGGGCGCGACCTGCAGTTCATCCGCATCAACGGCACGCTGGTCGGCGGGCTCGTGGGCCTGTCGATCCACGCCGCGACCCAGCTGCTGCGCGGCTGAACCCCGGGTCATCCCCAGCGGACGAAAGTGCGCATGTCCCCGGCGGGACTGCGCCAGCCCGCATGCCTGCTCCTAGACTGCGCCGTCGATCACGGAAGAAGGAGAAAAGCATGCCCCGCCGCCCCCTGCGCGCCGCCGCGCTGATCGCCACGCTCGCCCTGCTGGGCGCCTGCAGCAGCCTCGCGCCGCCCTCCGCGTCCACGCCGGCGTCGCCGCCCGCGCGGCCCACGGGCTGGGCCGCGCCCGAGGCGCTGGTCCCGCCCTCCTCGTTCGCCGGCGTGCACGGGCTGGCCGTCGACGCCAGGGGGCGCCTGCTCGCGGGCTCGGTGCTCGGCAACACGCTCTGGGAGGTCGACCGCGCGAGCGGCGCGGCGCGCGTGCTGGTGCCGGCGCCCGAGGGCCAGGCCGACGACATCGCGGTCGGCCCGCGCGGCGAGCTCGCATGGACCAACTACCTGATGGGCATGCTGCGCTACCGCGAGCACGACGGCGCGCCGCTGCGCGTGCTGGCCAAGGACCTGCCGGGCCTCAACTCGCTCGACTTCGATCGCCAGAGCGGCAGGCTCTACGCCTCGCAGGTGTTCCTCGGCGACGCGCTGTGGGAGATCGACCGCGAGGGCCAGAAGCCCCCGCGGCTGATCCGCAGGGACCTGGGCGGCTTCAACGGCTTCGAGGTCGGGCCCGACGGCATGCTCTACGGCCCGCTGTGGTTCAAGGGCCAGGTGGTGAAGATCGACCCGGCCAACGGCCAGGTCACCGTGATCGCCGACGGCTTCAAGATCCCCGCCGCGGCCAACCTCGACGGCAAGGGCAACCTCTGGGTGGTCGACGCGAGGAGCGGCGAGCTGGTGCGCGTGGCGCTCGCGAGCGGCCGCCGCACGCTCACGAAGCAGCTGCGCCCCTCGCTCGACAACCTCGCGATCGCGCCCGACGGCACGATCTACGTCTCGAACATGGCCAACAACGAGATCCAGGCCTTCGATCCCGCCACCGGCGTGCTGCGCACGCTCACCAGCGGCCGGCTCGCGGCGCCTGCAGGCCTGAAGATCGAGGGCGGCACGCTCTGGGTGGCCGACGTGTTCGGCTTCCGCCAGGTCGACGCGAAGACCGGCGAGGTGCGCGACGTGTTCCGCATGCAGCGCGACCCCGACCTCGACTATCCGTTCTCGGTCGGCGTCTCGGGCCGGCTGTTCGCGCTGGCCTCGTGGTTCACCGGCACGGTGCAGCTGGTCGACCGTCGCACGCTGCGCACCGTCGAGACGCTGCACGGCCTGAAGGCGCCCTTCGACGCCCTGCCGATGGCCGACGGCAGCCTGATCTATGCCGAGATCGGCACCGGCACCATCACGCGCGCGAGCGGACCGCGCTTTGCCGAGAAGCAAGTGCTCGCCAGCGGACTCGGCGGGCCGGTGCAGATGGTGCTCGGCCGCGACGGCGCGCTCTACGTCACCGAGGCCGCCGGCCGGCTCACGCGCATCCCGCTGGACGCCAGCGCGCCGCTGCGCGCGGTCGCCGAAGGCCTCGCGCTGCCCGAGGGGCTCGCGCAGACGCCCTGGGGCAGCTTCATCGTGGCCGAGAGCGCCGCGCGCCGGCTGGTCGAGATCGACCCGGCCAGCGGCAGCCGGCGCACCGTGGCCGAGGACCTGCCGATCGGGCTCGCGCCCGGCCCGGGCCTGCCGCCGCCCTACGTCGTGACCGGGGTGGCGGTCGGCGCCGACGGCACGGTCTACGTCTCGGCCGACCGGAACAACGCGCTCTACCGCATACGTCCCGTCCGCTGAAGACAAAGAAATGTGAAAAAAGCAAATTTCTGTTTACTTCTCCACACAAACATTACAAACTGGGCGGCGAACGTCTCGTTACGCTTCCTGACAAGAGCCGTCGAAGGGCGGGGCGTTCGTTCCAAGAAGGAGAAGAACCCCATGAACACCCCCGTCGTAGGCCAACTGCTGCTGCCCGAATACTCCCTGGGCCTGGTCGCGCTCTCGTTCCTGATCTCGTTCGCGGGCTCCCTGGTGGCGCTGGTCTGCGCCAAACGCATGGTCGGTGCCGACGGCAATCCGAACCTCGCGGCCGTCGCCTGCGCGGCCGTGGCGCTCGGCGGCATCGGCATCTGGTCGATGCACTTCATCGGCATGCTGGCCTATCGGCTGCCGGTGGCCATCTCCTACAACGTGCCGCTGACGGTGGTGTCGCTGGTGGCGGCGATCCTGATCTCGGGCATCGCGCTCTACCTCGCGGGCGGGCGGCGCCGGTTCAGCCGCTCGGGCTGGCTGGCCGGCAGCCTGCTCGCGGGGCTGGGCGTCTGCGTGATGCACTACATGGGCATGTTCGCGATGAACATGCGCGCCTCGATGGACTTCGACTTCGGCACCGTCGCGCTGTCGGTGGCGATCGCGATCACGGCGGCCGCGGCCGCGCTGTGGCTCGCCTTCAACCTGCGCCGCCTGCCGCACCAGATCGCCGCCGCCTTCGTGATGGGCATCGCGGTCTGCACCATGCACTACGTGGGCATGAGCGCGGCCAACATGGTCTGCACCGCGGCCGCGCCGACCGACGCGCTCGCCATCGGCGGCAGCTACATGGGCCTGACGGTGTTCGGCACCGCCGGCGCGGTGCTGATCTTCATCTACTGGGTGATCACGGGCTCGAGCATGGACGCCGCGCCCGCCGCGCCCCGGCGCGTGCGCGCGGGCTGAGCGCCCGGGCCGGGCTCAGCCGCCGCCCTGGGCGGCCTTCGCCGCTGCGGCGCGCAGCTTGTCCTTCTTGCTCGGCCGCCGGCCCTTGATGCCGCCCGTGCCCGCGCCCTCGGGGCGCGGCGCGGCGGTCTCCACCGGCTCGAAGCCCTCGATGCGCTCGCGCGCGAGCCGCAGGCCCTGGCGCTTCTCGATCAGGCGCAGGTGCGCCTCGGTCGAGGCACTGACGAAGCTGATCGCGAGCCCGGCCTCGCCCGCGCGGCCGGTGCGGCCGATGCGGTGCACGTAGTCGGTCGGCGAGCGCGGCAGGTCGTAGTTGATCACCACGGGCAGCTGCGCGATGTCGAGGCCGCGCGCCGCGAGGTCGGTCGCGATCAGCACGTCCCAGCGCTTCTGCCTGAACTGCGCGAGGATGTTGCCGCGCGTGCCCTGCGCGATGTCGCCGTGGAACGGCACGGCGTAGATGCCGCTGCGGTAGAGCTTCGTGGCGACGGTCTGGGCCGCATGCTGGGTGGCGACGAAGACCAGCACGCGGTCCCAGGTGTCCTGGTGCTGCGCGAGCAGATGGCGCAGGAGCTGGGTGCGGCGGCCCGGGTCGACCTCGATCGCGCGCTGCACGATCGCGGGCGTGCCGGCGGGCTCGCCCTGCACGTCGACGATCGCGGGCGCCTGCAGCATGCCGTCGGCCAGGGCCCGGATCGCGGGCGCGAAGGTGGCGGAGAACAGCAGGTTCTGGCGCCGCGCGGGCAGCAGCGCGAGGATCCGGCCGAGCTCCTCGGCGAAGCCGAGGTCGACCAGGCGGTCGGCCTCGTCGAGCACCAGCACCGAGACCGCGTCGAGCACGAGCGCGTTGTGGTCCACGAGGTCGAGCAGCCGCCCGGGCGTGGCGACCACGACGTCGGCACCGCCGCGCAGGCGCATCATCTGCGGATTGATCGACACGCCGCCGAACGCGGTCACGATCCTGAGCGGCGCCTCGAGATGCTGCGCGAAGCCCTGCAGGCGCTCGCCGACCTGCACCGCGAGCTCGCGCGTGGGCACCAGCACCAGGGCGCGCACGCGCCGCGGCGGCCGCACGGCCTCGCCCGAGAGACGCTGCAGCAGCGGCAGCGAGAATGCGGCGGTCTTGCCCGAGCCGGTCCGGGCCGAGCCGCGCAGGTCGCGGCCCTGCAGAATCGCGGGGATCGCCGCGGCCTGGATCGGCGTGGGCTGCACGTAGCCGCTGGCGGCCGCGGCCCTCGCGAGCGCGGGCCCGAGGCCCAGGGTTTCGAACGGGTGGGGTGCAGGCGGCAAGATGGCGGGATCCCGGATTGGAAGCAACGAAGACGACGAATCGAATGGCAGCAGCGATGAAGAACGGCCCGGCGAGCACGCTGGTGTATTCCACCGAGGCGGGCGGCCGCATGTGCCCCGGCTGCGGCGCGCCGGTGGCGCAGTGCCGCTGCAGGGAGCTGAAGAAGAAGGCGCAGGCCGGCGCCACCGACGGCATTGTGCGCGTATCGCTCGAGACCAAGGGCCGCAAGGGCAAGGGCGTGACCGTGGTCAAGGGCCTGGGGCTCGCGCCGGAGGCGCTCGCGGCGCTTGGCAAGCAGCTCAAGGCCGCCTGCGGCTCGGGCGGCACCGTGAAGGACGGCACGATCGAGATCCAGGGCGACCACCGCGAGCTGGTGATCGCCGCGCTCGCGAAACAGGGCCACACCGTCAAGCGCTCGGGCGGCTGAATCCCGGAAAAAGAAGAAAAAAGCATGAAACCCGAGGACCTGCAGCGGCTCGTCACGCTCGAAATGCCATTTGGCAAATACAAGGGCACGCTGATTGCCGATTTGCCGGGCAATTACCTGAATTGGTTCGCGCGCGAGGGTTTTCCCGCAGGCGAGATCGGCCGGCTGCTGCACCTGATGCATGAAATAGACCACAACGGCCTCAAGCCGCTGCTGCAACCGTTGCGAAACCGCCCGTCGGCGCGTGATGTTTCGTAATAAAGCCGAAATTCGAACGCGTTTTTCGCGCATCGGCGTTGATAATGCTCCGACGTGTCAGCGAGCCTGGTCTCCCGTGCACGTGGTTTGGTGATCGGTCAGTTTCGCGCCACAGCGCATTTGTTTGTTGTGATTCTGGGACTCCATCGCTTTGTTTTTTTGGTTTGAATCAGGAGTCCCTCCATGGGCAAGAAACTCTACGTAGGCAACCTCGCCTACTCCGTGCGTGACAACGATCTGGAACAGGCTTTCGGCGAGTTCGGCTCGATCGTCAGCGCCAAGGTCATGATGGAACGCGACACCGGCCGTTCGAAGGGCTTCGGCTTCGTCGAAATGGGCACAGACGCCGAGG
>CBHTTS010000128.1:0-13434 GCA_966095775.1 uncultured Variovorax sp.
CCTTCCTGCCGATGCTGCCGCTGCACCTGCTGGTGCAGAACCTGCTGTACGACCTGTCGCAGATCGCGATTCCGTTCGACAACGTGGACCCCGAGTTCCTCGCCGCGCCGCAACGCTGGAACCCCGCCGACCTGGGCCGCTTCATGGTGTTCTTCGGGCCGCTGAGCTCGGTGTTCGACGTGCTCACCTACGCCCTGATGTGGTTCGTGTTCCGCGCCGACAGCGCGGCCGGCCAGACGCTGTTCCAGTCGGGCTGGTTCGTCGAGGGACTGCTGTCGCAGATGCTGGTCGTGCACCTGATCCGCACCCGCAGGCTGCCGTTCGTTCAGAGCCGCGCGGCCTGGCCGCTGCTGGCCTCGGGCGCGGGCATCGCCGCGCTCGGCCTGTGGCTGCCGATGGGCCCGCTCGCGCACGCCTTCAAGCTGCAGGCGCTGCCGCTGCGCTACTTCCCGTGGCTCGCGCTGGTGCTCGCGGGCTATGCGGCGCTGGTGCAGGGGGTCAAGGGCTGGTATGCGCGGCGTTACGGGTGGTGAACGGAACCACGATAGAGCGACGAAAGCAGCCCTGATAAATGCGCGGGCCGAGCCGGCCCGGCCGGCTCCGCGAAGGGCGGCCTGAAAGAGCCTTTCGGGCCCGTGCGCCTCGACTACCAGTACTTCGCCGGGCGGGCGATGCCCGGCTCGCAAGGCAGCGTGTATTCGGCCACGTCCATGCCGTGGCGCGTGAGCTTGCAATACCAGGCGGACGTGTGCCGCTTGGTCAGCTCGACGAGCTTCCGCTCGTCGAGATAGTCCAGCTCGCAGCGCAACTCGAACTGGGTCAGGTCCGGCACGACGGGGACCACCGCCGAGAACACGATCTGCTCGCTGGTGCCGACGGGCCGTGCCGAGTTCAGCGCCAGCAGAATCATCCAGCGCAGGTTCTCGCGCCGGGACTTGGCGATGTCCAGGGGGGTCGTCATTCAGGCTCTCGAGCGCTCGATCAGGTGGTAGATGGCATCGAGCTTGGCGTTCAGGCCCGTCTCGAAGCGGATGGCATCCTCGCGACGCTGGTACTCCAGCGGCAGACCCGCCTTGTGGTCCGCGAGGTCTTTCTCCAAGACCCGCAGCCGGACGTTGTGCGCGTCGATGCGACCGTCGATCTGCGCGAGCATGAGCTTCACGAAGCTGCAGAGCACGCCGATGAAACCCAGCAGCAGGCCCACCAGCCACCAGAAATCCGCCTGAACCGTCATCGCGCACCGTCCGCAGCGCCGCGATTGCGAAGGAAATCGATCAGGTGCTGGTAGCGCAGCCGGTCTATGGCGCAGGCGCGCGCGTTGAGTTCGTGGTTGGCGAAGGCACTGTCGACGGAGACGCCGGAGTCAGGAGCACAGGCGGCCTCGGAGGTATCAGCAAGTCCGCAGGAACCGGCGGGCACGTCTCGACCTGCAAGAGCGGAGTTCCACATCCAGAGAGCAGCCAGAGACAGCCGAGCTGAACCGTCCGCAGGGTTCGCTGCCACGTCGAGCGCCGTGCTCTCGGCTTGGCCGGACGCGCGCGGAATGAGGGGCAAGGCCGGGGGGGCGGTGACGAGTCGGATGCGCGAGCGCATGTCATGAAAGGTCCTCTCCAGTTGGTCGTACCTGGCCGTGCGCTGCGCCAGTGCCGCGTGCAAGTCGCTGCTGGCCTGGATGCCTTTTTCCACCGCGGCGAGCAGCTTCCTGTTGGCCGCGGCGGCGAGGTCCGCCTGGGCCGCCTGCCAGCGCGCATCGGCCGCGCTGCGACCGGAGCGATAGCTGGTCCACAGCGCGAGCGCGAGGAGCGCGGCCAGGCCCGCGGCCCACCAGATCGGGCGCGCAACGATGTTCACGACGGCTCCTTGGGCTCGCTTTGGGCAACCAGCCGCAGTACCACGATCAGAACGCTGAAGCCGGCGGAGATCCAAGGCCAGACCCGCGGGGGAACAGCAAACTGGAACAGCGGCAGCACCTCGATCTGCAGCACCGACAGCACGCCGAGCGCGGCAGCGGCCATGACGCTGAAATAGCGCCATGCACGGCGCCAGCCGGGGATCAGTTTCATCCGCGTCTCCTGGCGTTTGCGCCACGGCGCATCAGGCCAGCCCTTTCAGGTAGCGCACGGGCTGGTGCGGCTCGAACACCGCCGTGAGAACCTGGCGGCGCGCCGGCAGCTCGGCGTCGGTCAGACCGAAGTGGACCCAGCTGCCTTCGTAGATCAGCTGGTCGAAGACGATGCCCGACTCGATGATCCGGCGGCAGACCGCTTCGGGCGCGCCGAAACCGGGGCAGGTGAAATCGGCCGCGAGCCCCTTCACATGGGCGCTGTTCGCGGCGCCGCCGACGATGGCGTTCACCCGGGGGGAGCGGTATCCGCTCGAGATCAGGATGGGCCGATGGCCCAGGGCGGCGCGCACCAGTTCCAACCGCTCGGCCAGCCGCTTCATGTTCGCGAGCACGGTGCGCGACGGCGTGTTGGAGATGCCCGCACGCACCGCCGCCTGCGATTGCGTCATCTCGCCGAGCGAGAAATGCGGGGAGAGAAGACCGGTGCTGGCATCCATGCCGTGATGGTGCGGGCACGGGCCGAGCAGCCCCAGAAAAGGCGTTTAGAGACGTGCTTGATCCGCTCGCCGAGCCTGGCCCCGGTACGGATCAGCCGCGGCGCGCAGGCTGCGCGGACTCGGGCTCGACGCCCGGCAGCGCCGCCTGCCGCCGCATGCGGTCGCGCCGCAGCCCTGCCTTCACGACGTTGCGTATCTGCATTTCGCTCAGGTGCCACTTCCGCGCGAGCGCGAAGTAGTTCTTGCCGTTGAACTCGGCGTAGATCTTCTCGTCGCGCTGACCGAGTTCGAACTGGACGCCGCGCGGGATGTACTGATTGGCACCGCCGACTTCGGTGCGGATGCCTTCGGCGATGTCGAAGGCAGCGGCCGACGCCTGCTCGAAGCTCATGCCGTGCCGCATCAGCTGGCGTCCCACGACCTGGCCCATCTGCTCCAGCACTTCGGGGTAGTTTTCCGGAAACACGAACACGGTCTGGTGCGTGATCTCCCTGTCCGTCGGATCGCTCATCACCGACCTCCCAGCGCGAGGCACAGCACCCAGCCGAGCGCAGCGGCGAGGCCCGTGAGCACCAGCGCGCAGGCCAGCAGGCCCGGCCTGCCGGCGATCAGGTCAACCAGATGGCCCCGGCGCCGCATCGGTCCTTCGATCACACCCGGTGCGAACGGCGGCTGCGGGCGGCTCGCAATCCTGGCGCGGTTCCTCATGGGAGCCTCCGGACGCATACGCATCGGGCATCGGGGAAGAACTCCAGCGCCGCGATGATGGCCGTACAGCCGTCGGCGTACAGCCCCTGGTGCACGCCGGTCGTTCCGTCTTCCCGCGTCACGGTGATGCGGTATCTGCACAGCATGGGCTCACACCTCCCTGATCAGGTCGGCCGACACGGTCGGCGCGCCGATGGAGAAAGCCAGGTTCATCGCCGAGGCGACGACGTTGGCCACCGCAAGCGGGTACAGCAGACTGTCGCGTTGCACAGCCTGGCCGAAGGCCCGCCCCCCGGAGCGCGTGTTGACGCGCCCCGTCGCGCCGAGCTTGGCGCACAGCGCCTCGATCGCGCCCTTGTCGAAGACCTGCGCGCTTTCCACGCCGACGCGCCTGAGCTTGAAGTCCAGGTACGCCTGCAGGTGGTTGTCGAGCGCGGGCAGCTCGATGACCTCGCAACGCTGCACCACCTCGCGCACCTCGGGGTTGCGCTCGCCGAGCTTCCTGCGCAGCTCGGGCTGGCCGAGCAGGATGACGGACAACAGCTTGCGGAACCCGTCCTCCAGCTCGAGGAAGCGCTTCAGGTGCTTCAGCGTGGCCGTCGGAAGGCAGTGTGCCTCCTCGATCAGCAGCACATGCCGGTTGCCCGCGTGGTGGCTGTTCCTGAGCAGCGCGTGCAGCTGCGCGAAGCGCGCCTGCGAGCTGTTCTTGAGGCGCACGCGCGGATCGATGGCGTGCACGATCGCTTCGGCGATGTGGGTGCTCCTGAGCGTCCTGCCCCTGGCATCGGTTTCTTCCATTGCGATCACGTAGGGCTCCATCAGCACGATGGCGGCGCCTTCCCGCCGGATCCGGTCGGCCAGCTCGCGCCGCAGCGTGCTCTTGCCGCTGCCGGACTCGCCCACGACGGCGAGCATGCCGCCGTGGCGCGCGGCGGCCCACATCGCTTCGCGCACGTGGCGGATCCCGGGCGTGAAGAACACGTCCTTGGCCTCCTCGACGTCGTCGTTGAACGGGTCGCGGAACAGCTTGAAATGCTGTCGGGCGGCGGGCGAGAGAGTCTGTTTGGCGAGTCGCATATCGGCGTCTTCCTTTTGTTGAGGCGCTGTGTTCGAAGAAGCGGGAGACGAAGCCCGGTCGGCCAGGGCGCTCGCAATCTGCGCAGGGGTGGCGCCGGCATCGGCGAGCACCGCGCGAACGAGGTCCAGCACCCTCGCGCCGTCGCGCACCGGCCGCCAGCGGCCGTTGACGAGACTGCTCACCCGGCCCTTGGGCATGCGCAGGCGCCGGCCGAGCTCGCCCTGGCTCAGCCCCAGGCGTGAAAGCAGGCGCTGAAATGCGGTCTTGGCCATCACTTCATTCGCCGAAGTTCCGGCGCACCGTGCAGCAGTTGCCCGGCGAGCGTCTCGAGCTGATCGGGCGGCACGCCGTGCGCGAAGCGCTGCGCGATCCATCGGTACTCCGCGATGCGCAGATCGCGTCCGATCAGGCCGCGCATCGCCAGCGCGGCCTGCGTGTACGAAAGCGGCGCCAGGCGCGAGCCTTTGTCCGCCTCGTCGCGCGCCTGCTGCAGTGCCGGCGTGTTCAGCTCGCTTGCGACGCGCGGCAGCCGCGTGGGCAGCGCATCACGGCCCAGGTGCGCGTGGGCCGAGAGACCCGCCCGATGCACGAACGGCTGCACGTTCCTGCGGCGCTTCTCTTCGGCCGCGGCCAGCGATGTGCCCTCGCCGTAGGCTGCGGCGGCGATGACCGTGGCGGCCTCGCCGGCCAGGCCGAGCGGCGCGCGGCGGTACGTTTCGCCGACCACGGCCACCCGGCCCTCGAGCGGGCGGCCGAAGCGGTCGAACTCCGTTTCGGGCAGCGCCTGCAGCAGCAGCGGCTCCCGGCCCGGACGCTCGACTTCGATGCGCACCGCATGCTCACCCTGGTCGCAGATCAGCAGCGGGCGCACGCGCACGGTGCTGCCGTTGGCGATGTCGCTCGCCCACGGCGCCAGATCGTAGCTCCGGCTGCGCCCGCACTGCGGATGCGCGAAGCTGATCTTGAGGTTGCGCACGCGGCGCGTCTCCTCGCGTGCCGTCATGAACCATGCGCACACTTCGCGCGCAGGCATCCTGACGAGCTGCTCGGGCCGGATCAGGTGCCACAGGTCGTCCCGCACCATCGGCTCGCCGCTGGCGCGGCGCACGCGGCAATCCACGTGCTTGATGGCGTTGGCATTGTAGTCACGCACCCAGCGTTGCGCGGCCGCATTGAGCTGCTCGACGGTGTCGACGGGCTCGTCCCGCAGCCGGCTCTCGAAGTGGGTCTCCACGATGCGGTTGCCGCTCTCCACGCCGCCCTTGGCCCAGGGGTGATGCGCAGCATGCGTCTCGTGCTTCACGCCGAGCGCGTCGAGCAGATTCCGGATGCCCTGCGCCATGTTCGCACTGCCCTTGTCCCACAACAGGTGCCAGGGGCGACCATGCGAGAGGCGCAGCAGCTCACCGTCTTCGGAAATCTGCTCCCCCCAGGTATAGAGCAGGAACTCGAAGAGGTTGGCCTGGGTTTCGCCCGCGGCTTCGTAGTAGCGCACGTCCAGGCTCGCACTGGCGTGGTCGTAGCGCACGTAGCGCCACACTTTCATCTTGATGCGCGCAGCCTTCTCGAGCTTGTTCTTGTAGAACTCGCGCTCGTCCATCACCTGCTGTTTGCCGCCGAGGTAGTAGACCAGGCACAGGCTCGGGTCGATCTGGTGCAGGTGGTTCGGGAACAGGCTGCGCAAGGTGATCGTGTTGCGCGCCAGCGCCTGCGTCCGGGTGTCGAGCCTGCGTTCGCGCAGCAGCCGGTTCACACTGCTGCGGCTGAGGTTGACCCGCATGCCCGAGGCATCGGCGATGTTCATCGCGACGCTCGTGGGCTTGGTGGTCTTGCCGTTGGCGCGCACGCTGGCCTGCTTGCTCGCCGCGATGAAGTTCAACGTCTCGGCCGGAAGGCGCGTGACGCCTGCGTCCGCGCGCTTCTTGCGCCCCGTCTCGTAGCCGACGCGCCCGAGGTAGGTGTACACGCGCTGCGCGCTCCAGCCGTAGCGGTGCGCATAGGCTTCCACGGCCCGGCGCCGCCCGCCGTGCGGCAGGGCGCGCAGTCGGTCGGCGAGGTGCAGCAGCTCCATGGTGAGTTCAGCCGAGAGAGGCTTGGGATGCGCCATCTGGAAGGTGGAGGTGGTGCGCGGCGACGGCCGCCGCGGATCCGAAGTCGCGCCTCATCGCCCGCCCCAGGCGCCCAGCGTCCTGTCGAACGACAGTCGCAGCGCGTCGACCAGCTCGGCCGCGTGCCGCAGTGCCTGCTCCATGGCGACGGCCAGCATCTGGCGCGCCTTGTCCAGCGACTCGCCCTCGCCTTCCCCGGGCTCGATGCGCATGGCGTCGAGACGGACCAGGTCGAGCGCCCCGATCTTGTTGGCGATGGCGCGCTGGGCCTCCTGCACCTGGGCGATGTAACCCTCGAACTCGGCCGGGTAGTCCGTCAGCGCGACGCGCTGCCTTTCGAGTCCGCGCTGCAGCTTGGCGAGCTCGGCGGCCTTGTCCGCCAGCACCCTGTCGGTGGCCTCGTTGGTCGCCACCGCTTCGCGCAGGCGCTTCTTCAGCTCGGTGGTGCTGAGACAATCGATCTCGTCGAGCTGAAGGCCGTCGATGCCGCCGTCCGCCAGCGCCTCGAGCTGGTCATCGTCCAGCACCATCAGCTCGAGCAGCTTGGTCTGGTTCATCCCGGGAGCGGTCAAAAGCGCCTTGAATTCGCTTTTGGCGAACTTGACCGTGGCCTGCATGAACTTCTGCGCCATCCGCGGTGCAAAGCCCAGCGCCTCGACGCGCTGCGTGAACTCGCCGTGTCCCGTCAGTTCCTTGAGCAACAGCAGTCCCTTGCCGGTTTCGAGCACATGCTCGACCGCGCGGCGCTGATGGAAGCGGATGCGGTCTTCCACGGCCCGTGCCGACAGTTCGCCTTCATAGCCGAGCTGCGTCGCCAGCGCCGCCGCGCGCGCCGCCGCCGCGTCGTCGAGCAGGGTCAGCGCGGTCGCGGCGTCGGCGGACCGCTTCGAGGCCACGCTGTCGGCGGTATCGATCAGGTCCGCGATCATGGATGGCTTGCGGGGCACGCGGGGGTTCCTTGTCTTGGGGGTTGAGTGAAGCGGGTCCTCAGTTCGGCGAGCTGGCGCTCGGCGCGGTCGAAGGTCTGCAGCGTCGCGAGCACGCGGGTGCCCAGCCGTGAAGTGATGCGCCAGCGGCCGGTGCCTGGGATCTCCTCGGCCATGCCGGCCTCGGCCAGATTGGCGAGGTCGCGCGTCACGGCACTGGGATTGACGGCCAGGCGCTTGGCCATCTCGCCCGGCGCCAGACCCCTGATCTCATGACCAAAGAGCAGGTCGAGCATCCTGAGCACGCGCAGCTGGCTCATGTTGAGATATCGACGACTCACCTCGCAGCGCCTTTCGCCTTCGGCGTTTCCTCGCCCAGTTCCCCGTCCTTGATGCCGAGCAGCACGGCGATGCGATGGCTCTCGCCGTAGTGCCCCTTCTTCGCACCGCGCAGCACCTCGTGCGTGAGCGCTTGATCGACGCCGTGCTTGCGCGCCCAGCCGGCGACCGACTGGCCGGTACGACGCAGATGCTCCCGGGCTTGTGCAGGGGTGACGAGCGGTTTGGCGGGCTCCACTTGATGGCCTCACAATGTTTTCGATGGTTGGAGTATTGGTTTGGTTTTCAAACCGGTCAAGGGCTGCAAGAGGAAAAAAGTTTGATTTCACAACTTACGAAGCAGGTGATGGCGGCGAAAGGGCTGAGCCAGCGCGACATGGCGGTGATCCTCGAGTGCAGCCTGGAGCGGGTGAAGGCCATCACGTCCGGGCGCGTTGCGAAGTTCAAGCCCGAAGAGATGCGCAGGCTGGTGCAGACACTGAATCTGTCGGCGCATTGGCTGGCCACCGGCGAAGGGCCCATGTTCGACGAGGCGGACGGCGAAGTGCTCGGCGAACGCGTGTCGTCGCTCAAGCTGATCTCCGCCCGCATCGCAGCGCTCGACCTTTCGGAGCATGAAGCGAGAATCGCCAGAGATGTTGCCTACGGTGTGGCGATCGGGGATGCAGCGGTCATCCGCGCATCGCTGTTCGACACGGCGTTAACCCCTGATGAAAGGACGCTGATCTCGGGTTTTCGTGCGGCCAGCGCGGAGGGACGCGCAGCGATGCTTCTGGCCACTGCGGGGATTGCGGCACAGGCACCCAAGGTGGCGCAGAACTTCCATGCGCCCGTTCGTCAGGTGGCTGCAGGCGACATCGTGAATCAGGTCCGATCTAGAAGGGAGAAAAAATAGATGGAAAAACAGCAGCACTTTCATGCGCCGGTGACGCAGGCGGCGGCGGGCGACATCCACAACATCTACGCCACGGAAACGTTGTGGATCTGTTCGGACGAGGAACTCGAGGACGAGGCCGCGCTATGCGAACGCGGGCTGAACCAGCTGCACGGCGAACTCTGGCGTAGCCTTCCGGGCGCCTGGCTCGGCATCGGCGCGGCCGGGATGCTCGTGGTGTTGCCATGGCTCGGCTGGCTCCAGAGCTACGGCAACGCGTGGCTCCTCTCGATGGTGGTCGCGCCCAGCGTCTGGTGGCAGCAACGCTACAACCTGCTCGGGCCTGACCGGGTGTTCTACACGGAGCGGCTCGCACTGATCCGCTCGATCCAGCGCATCCGCCGCCGGGCCGTGACGGTCCCGCTCTCGAAATAGCGCCTCAGGCGCGCCGTGACCCGATGGCGCGCCCGTTCCTCGCCCCCGGCTCCGCCGGGCGCTTGGTAACCGTTCCCGTCGCCCCTACGGCGCCTCGGAAGATCAAGACAATCTCTCAATCGCTTTAATGTGAGCGCCTCCATGCCGTGACGACCATCACGGACATGGTTCAAGCGGCCTCCAATCCCGTCAGCATCGTTGCGCAACTCGAACAGGCGCTGGTGCAGCGCCTGGCCGCGGCGTTCACGCCGCCGGACGGCGCGCAGCCCTCGGTCGAGGTGAGCGCATGGGCGGACGAGCCGCGTGCATACGGCACGAACCATCCGGCCGGCGCATGCCTGGTCATCTACAGGGGCAGCAGCTTCTCCGCGACCGACGCGATCAGCGGTCAGTTGCTGGCGTGGCAGGCGGAGTTCGAGGTCAGCGTGCTGGCGCGCGAGCATCAGTCCGCGGAAGCGGACGCTCCCGGCGCTCACGGCTTGCTGCACATCGCGCGCGCCGCGCTGCTCGGCTGGCGCCCCGATCAAAGCGCGGCCGCGCTGCGGCTGCAGCGAGAAGCACTCGAAGACTATGCCGATGGCGTGTGGCGCTACAGCCTGCGCATCGGCGTCCCGATGGTCAGCGTGGCACCGGTAGAGGATGCGCGCGGTCCATGGATCGACGCAGGCTGCGCCGACGAACCGCGGATCACCCGCGTCACCTACGAACCCGGCGACGACGGCGCACATGCCGTGCAGAAGCCGCAACCCTGACTGGATGGAGAACATCGTCATCATGAAATTCACCTACACCGGCCCCGACTCGGCCATCACCCTCAAGCTCGCGGACGGCACCGAGCAGGACGTGCTCCTGTTTTCGGGCAAGGACGTGGACGTGCCGGCCGATCACGACGCCGTGCAGGTCCTGGTGGCCCGCGGGCTGCTGGCGCCGACGTCCGATGCGAACGCCGACGCCGGCGCGCAGTAACCCCTCAATCCCCCGAACAACGGAGAACAAGCAATGGCAGCGAACTACCTGCATGGCGTCGAGACCATCGAGATCGACAAGGGCCCGCGCCCCGTGCGCCTGGTCAAGACGGCCGTGATCGGCCTGATCGGCACGGCCGCGGCCGGCCCGGTCAACCAGCCCACGCTGGTCACGCGCGAGGCCGACTTCGCGCAATGGGGCGAGAACATCCCCGGCAGCACCATCCTCGACGCGCTCGACGCGGTGTACGACCAGAAGGGCACGGTGTGCGTCGTCATCAACGTGCTCAACCCGGCGGTGCACAAGACGCGCATCACGAGCGAGACGGTGGACCTGAAGGCGGACGGCAGCTTCAAGCTGGCACACGCGGCCGCGGCCGCCCTGGTGCTCAAGAGCGCGGACGGCGCTACCACCTACACCCTGGGCACCGACTACACCTTCGACGCGCGCACCGGCAAGGGCCGGCGCGTCACCACGGGCACCATGCCGGCCAGCACCGCCGCCTCGACCACGCGGCTGCAGGCGGGCTACGACTTTGCCGATCCCACGCTGGTGAAGCCGGCCGACATCATCGGCAGCATCAACGCGGCGGGCGAGCGCCTGGGCCTGAAGGCCTTCCGCGACTGCTACAACCTGTTCGGCTTCTTCCCGAAGATCCTGATCAGCCCGGTGTTCGCCAGCCTGAACAGCGTCAGCACGGAGCTGATCGCGCAGGCGCATGCGCTGCGCGCCGTCACCTTCATCGATGCGCCGGTCGGCATCACGCCGCAACAGGCCATCACCGGCCGCGGGCCGCTGGGCACGATCAACTTCAACACCAGCAGCGAACGCGCCGGCCTGTGCTATCCGTACCTGAAGAAGTACGACGCCGCGACCAATGCCGACGTGCTGCGCCCGCAGAGCGCCTACGAGGCCGGCGCGCTGAGCCGCAAGGACCAGGAGAACGGCTACTGGTGGAGCATGTCGAACACCGAGATCCTCGGCGTCACCGGCGTGGAGCGTCGCATCGACGCCATGATCAACGACCCCAACAGCGAAGCCAACCTGCTGAACGAGGCCGGCATCATCACCGTCTTCAACAGCTTCGGCACCGGCATCCGCACCTGGGGCAACCGCAGCGCGGCCTGGCCGAGCGTGACGCATCCCAAGAACTTCATCAACGTGCGCCGCGTCGCGGACGTGATCGCCGAAAGCCTGGAGTACTTCACGCTGCAGTTCATCGACCGGCCGCTCGACAACGCGGTGATCGACGACCTGGTGGAGAGCGGCAACCGCTTCATGCGCAAGCTCAAGGGCGACGGCGCCGTCATCGACGGCAAGGTGTGGTTCGACCGCGCGCGCAACGACAGCACCCAGCTCGCGGCCGGCCACCTCGTGCTGAGCTACGACTTCATGCCGCCGCCGCCGCTGGAGCGCGTGAGCTACGAGGCCACCATCAACATCGACTACCTCAAGCAGCTCGGCCAGAAAGCCGCCTGACCCACCCGATTCTGAGAGGAACGCAACATGCCCAAGATTCAACTCAATCGCATCACGAACGCGAACATCTACATCAACGGCAACTGCCTGCTCGGACGCGCCGAGGAAATCAAGCTGCCCGACGTGAGCGCCGTGATGAGCGAGCACAAGGCCGTCGGGATGGTCGGCAAGATCGAGCTGCCCAGCGGCTTCGACAAGCTCGAAGGCGAGATCAAGTGGAACAGCTTCTACGCCGACGCGTGGCAGTACGTGAACAACCCCTTCAGCATGGTGCAGCTGCAGTGCCGCGCCAGCGTCGAGACCTACGGCGCCCAGGGCCGCAGCGCCCAGGTGCCGCTGGTGGTGTTCATCTCCGCGATGTTCAAGAAGAACCCGCTCGGCACGTTCAAGCAGAACGACAACGCGGAGTTCAGCAGCAGCTTCGCGGCCTACTACGTCAAGCAGGTGCTCGGCGGCGTTGACCAACTCGAACTCGACGTGCTGGCCAACATCTACAAGGTGAACGGCGTCGATCAGCTCGATCTGTATCGCGCGAACATCGGGGGTTGATGCGCCATGCCCACCCTTCAACTCAAGCACGCGATCAAGCTGGCCGACGGCTCGATGCTCCAGACCATCACGCTGCGCCGCCCCAAGGTGCGCGACCTCAAGGAAGCGCAGCGCCTGGCCCAGAGCGACGAGGAACGCGAGATGGCGCTGGTGGCGCTCCTGTCCGAAGAGAAGCTGACGCCCGAGGACGTGGAGGAGCTGGACCTGGCCGACTACGCCCAGGTCCAGGCCGCGTTTCGCGACTTCACGGCTGACTGAGGAGCAACTGTGGATCGCGGCGGGCGCGCTCGCCGCGCGTTTTCATTTCCAGCCGTCGGAGATCGACGCGCTGCCGGTCGAGGAACTGCTGCGGTGGTGCGAGATCGCCGCGCGGCAGGCCGAGGCGGAGCGGCAGGCGGCGATGGACTGAGCGGCACCCTGGCGACGCGATGAACACCAGCATCAGGAAGGGCCTGCCATGGGCATGACGACCGAGCTTCGCATGGGACTGGCGCTCGTTTACGCCGCCAAGGTGACGACGCGCCGGGGCGGGGGCATCGAAAGCACGGAAACCGCACTGCGCCTGGGCGCGGCCTACGGCGCCATCGTGCGGCTGGACGCCACGAAGGGCCCGCAAGGCGCGGTGACGAAACTGGGCGGCCCGTTCGAGCAGCTCATGCGGCGGCTCGACGAACTGAATACGACCGTATCGAAAATTCTCGCCCTGCTGGAAAAACGGCCGCAGGGCGCCAGGAGCATGCAAGCGACGGCAGGCAAGGCGCCGAATGCGCCCGCCGCGCCGGCCCAGGGCACAGCGACGACCGCACCGGGCCAAGGCGCCTCGACCGTCACGAAATCAGAAGAACCGAGCACGCTGGGCAAGCTCGCGCAGTCCTTCGGACGGGTTCGGGGAGGCGAGTTGAGCAGCTTGGGGACGCTGTTCGACGATGTCGCCAGGCTCGGCGAAAAGCTGGGCCACCTCAAGGTCTTTTGGGACCTTGGGAAATATGTTTGGGGGCGTGCGACCGGAAAGAAGGACGGGGCAGGCGGCGCCCTATCCGGCGTACAGCACGTCTATGTGGTCAACTGGCCCGGCGGATTCTTCGACGGTGCGGGCCAAGGTGCGCGCGGAAAGGGTCGCTCACGCACCGGCAAGCAGCAAGGTGGCAAACGCGCGCGGAACAACAAGCCAACGTCGTCCTCACCGCGTTCGCCGTCGACTGCCCAGGGCGACGGCCGTCGGCGCAATGAGAAGCGCAACGCGGACAAGTCTGCCAACCGTCCGGCCCGTCCGCCCGACGGTAGGAAGCCGCGGGAGAAACAGGTCCCCGCCCTGTTCCGCCCGCCGATCGCCGGGGCTCCCCCCCCAAACCCACCCCGCCCGGCACGGGGCCGGGCCACAAGGCTGTCGGCTTGCCTCAGGCGCGCAGG
>CBHTTS010000129.1:0-13404 GCA_966095775.1 uncultured Variovorax sp.
GCGCGAGCTCATGGAGCTGCGCGCCGACGACGTCGACATCGATGTTTGATGCCACCCCGCATGTCAGCCTTCACGCGTTCGCTGCTCCTGGCCCTCGCGCTGCTCGCGCAGCAGGGGCTCGCGCGCGCCGCTGACATCTACGGCTACATCGACGCCAAGGGCGTGGCGCATTTCGCGTCCGAGAAGATCGACGAGCGCTACCAGCTGTTCTTCCGCGGCGGCCAGAGCTTCGACACCGCCGAGGGCATCTCGCCGCTCGCGCGCGGCGGGCGCAAGCTCGACGGCAAGGTGCCGCCGGCGGCGCAGAGCCTGCTCGCGCTGTTCGAGTCGTCGCCGAGCTACAAGACCGCCAAGGCCGCGCTGCGCGACGCCTCGAGCAAGCATGCGATCGACTACGAGCTGCTGCAGGCGCTGATCGCCACCGAGTCGGGCTTCGATGCCCAGGCGGTCTCGCCCAAGGGGGCGCTGGGGCTCATGCAGCTCATGCCCGCCACGGCCCAGCGCTACGGCGTGGCGGCCGACAGGCGCGGCAGCATCGAGAAGAAGCTCTTCGACCCGCGCGTCAACATCGCCGCCGGCACGCGCTACCTGCGCGACCTGATGGCGATGTTCCCGGGCCAGCTCGAGCTCGCGCTGGCCGCCTACAACGCCGGCGAAGGCGCGGTGCAGCGCGCGGGCAACCGGATCCCGAACTACAGGGAAACGCAGAACTACGTCCGCACGGTGCTGCAGCTCTATGCCTACCTCAAGCCGCAGGCGATGGCCGGCGGCGGGCGCGGCGGCAAGGCGCCGGGGCGCATCCGCATGGAGCTCGCGGGCCCGAAGGGCGGCGCGCTCGGCCGTGGCAACATGCCGGCCGCCGCGCCCGCGGCCCTGCCCGAGATGCCCGAGATCCCCGAGCAGCCCGCCGCGCCCGCGGGCGGCGCGGATGCGCCGCTGTCCTGACGGCGCCCGCGCCCGATCCGTCCCGCCCCCGACGAAGGAGACCCGCATGCACCGCCGAAGCTTCGTTCTCGCGACCGCCGCCTGCGCGGTGGCCGGCGCCGCGCGCGCGCAGCACGCGGCCCCGCACGACGCGCTGCCCGCGGTGCCCTCGTCGAAGGAGCCCTATGCGCGGCTGCAGGGCGGCGTGCCGCACCACATGACGCCCGAGCAGGAGGCCCAGCGCGTGACCGACAGCCCCGCGCCCGCGGGCCCGGCCGGGCGCTGGACGGCGCGCGCCGCGCTGCCGATCCCGCGCAGCGAGATGGCCTGGGCCACCGCGGCGCAGGGGCGCATGCACGTCGTCGGCGGCTACGGCGAAGGCGCGGTCAACCGCGACTACCACCACATCTACGACCCGCAGGCCGACCGCTGGCTCGACGGTGCGCCGCTGCCGCGCGGCGCCAACCACGTCGCGGTGGCGAGCGACGGCGACCGGGTGTATGCGCTCGGCGGCTTCGTCGAGCAGAACCGCCGCTCGGACACCCACGCCTACGTCTACGAGATCGGCGCCAACCGCTGGCAGCCGATCGCGCCGCTGCCGCGTCCGCGTGGCGCCGCGGCCGCGGTGGTGCTCGACGGGCAGCTGCACCTGATCGGCGGCGCCTCCGAGCCCGCGGCCGAGCGCGCGAGCGTCGGCTGGCACGAGGTCTACGACCCGAAGACCGACCGCTGGAGCACGCGCAAGGCGCTGCCCGGCGCGCGCGACCACGTCGGCTGCGTGGCGCACGGCGGCCGGATCCATGTGATCGGCGGGCGCTTCAACACCTTCGAATACAACACCGACCTGCACCACGTGTACCTGCCCGCGCGCGACACCTGGGAGCCGCGCGCGCCGCTGCCCACCGCGCGCTCGGGCCACGGCCTGGTGGCCTACCGCGGCCGGCTCTTCGCCATGGGCGGCGAGGGCGGCTTCCTCGTGGGTGGCGTGCCGCGCCAGGCCAAGGTCTTCGGCCAGATGGAAAGCTACGATCCCGCCTCCGACAGCTGGCAGCGCCATGCGCCGATGACCACGCCGCGCCACGCCGTGGGCGCCGCGGTGATCGGCGACTCGATCTACGTGGCCGGCGGCGGCGCCGTGCTCGGCGGGTCGGTGCAATCGGCGGTGCACGAGGCATTCACTTTGGGCTGAGCATCGCAAGGCTCGGTCCGCAACCGTTTTTCTTTCTCTCTTCTTCATGGACGACTCCCAACCCCCGCTCGACCTCGCCGGCCCTTCCTCCGACGGCGACACCACCCTCACGCTGGCCGACTACGCGCAGACCGCCTACCTCGAATACGCGCTCAGCGTGGTCAAGGGCCGCGCGCTGCCCGACGTGTCCGACGGCCAGAAGCCGGTGCAGCGCCGCATCCTCTATTCGATGTCGCGCATGGGCCTGGGCTTCGGCGGCGCCAACGGCACCGTCGGCGCCAAGCCGGTCAAGAGCGCGCGCGTGGTCGGCGACGTGCTGGGCCGCTTCCACCCGCACGGCGACCAGGCCGCCTACGACGCGCTGGTGCGCATGGCGCAGGACTTCAGCCAGCGCTATCCGCTGATCGACGGCCAGGGCAACTTCGGCAGCCGCGACGGCGACGGCGCCGCGGCCATGCGCTACACCGAGGCGCGGCTCGCGCGCATCACCAGCCTGCTGCTCGACGAGATCGACGAGGGCACGGTCGACTTCATCCCCAACTACGACGGCAGCACCGAGGAGCCGCGCCTCTTGCCCGCGCGGCTGCCGTTCGCGCTGCTCAACGGCGCGAGCGGCATCGCGGTCGGCCTCGCCACCGAGATCCCGAGCCACAACCTGCGCGAGATCGCCGATGCCTGCGTGGCGCTGATCAAGTCCAACGGCAAGCTCGGCGACGACGAGCTGTCGGCGATCGTGCCCGGTCCCGACTACCCCGGCGGCGCGCAGATCATCAGCAGCGCGGCCGAGATCGCCGAGGCCTACCGCACCGGCCGCGGTTCGCTCAAGGTGCGCGCGCGCTGGAAGATCGAGGAGCTCGCGCGCGGCCAGTGGCAGCTCGTGGTCAACGAGCTGCCGCCGGGCGTGAGCGCGCAGCGCGTGCTCGAGGAGATCGAGGAGATCACCAACCCCAAGGTCAAGGCCGGCAAGAAGGCGCTCACCGCCGAGCAGACCCAGCTCAAGGCCGCGATGCTGTCGGTGCTCGACGTGGTGCGCGACGAATCGAGCAAGGACGCGGCCGTGCGCCTGGTGTTCGAGCCCAAGACCTCGCGCATCAGCCAGGAAGAGTTCATCACCACGCTGCTCGCGCAGACCTCGCTCGAGACCTCGTCGCCGGTCAACCTCACGATGGTCGGCATCGACGGCAAGCCGACCCAGAAGTCGCTGCGCCAGATGCTCAACGAGTGGATCGCGTTCCGCGCGGTCACGGTGGAGCGGCGCTCGCAGCACCGCCTCGGCAAGGTGCGCGACCGCATCCACATCCTCGAGGGCCGGCAGCTCGTGCTGCTCAACATCGACGAGGTGATCGCGATCATCCGCGCGGCCGAGGACCCGAAGGCCGCGCTGATCGCGCGCTTCAACCTCAGCGAGCGCCAGGCCGAGGACATCCTCGAGATCCGGCTGCGCCAGCTCGCGCGGCTCGAGGCGATCAAGATCGAGCAGGAGCTCGCGAACCTGCGCGAGGAGCAGAAGAAGCTCGAGGAGATCCTCGCGAGCCCGGCCGCGCTGCGCCGCCTGCTCGTGAAGGAGATCGAGTCCGACGCCAAGACCTTCGAGGACCCGCGCCGCACGCTGATCCAGGCCGAGAAGCGCGCCGTTGCCGAGGTCAAGGTGGTCGACGAGCCCGTCACCGTGATCGTCTCGGAGAAGGGCTGGGTGCGCGCGCAGAAGGGCTGGCCCGCGGCGGCCAACGGCGAGAAGGCCGCGCCCGAGTACAGCTTCAAGTCGGGCGATGCGCTCTACGCCGCCTTCGAATGCCGCAGCGTCGACACGCTGCTGGTGTTCGGCAGCGCCAAGGACAAGACCGTGCGCGTCTACACCGTGCCCGTGGCCTCGCTGCCGGGCGGGCGCGGCGACGGCCAGCCCGTGACCACGCTGATCGAGCTCGAGGCCGGCACGCACGTCACGCACTTCTTCGCCGGCCCCGCGGGCGCGAGCCTGCTGCTGGCCAACACCGGCGGCTACGGCTTCATCGCCACGGTCGAGAACATGATGTCGCGCCAGCGCGGCGGCAAGGCCTTCATCGACGTGGGCGAGGGCGAGGCGCTCTGCCGTCCCTCGCTGGTGGGCGGCGCGGGCGGCGCCGAGCCGATGCCCGCGGCCACGCACGTGGCCTGCGCCTCGACCGGCGGGCGCATCCTGACCTTCGAGATCGGCGAGCTCAAGAGCCTGCCCAAGGGCGGCCGCGGCCTCACGCTGATCGACCTCGAGGCCAAGGACACGCTGGCCGGCGCCGCGGCCTACACGCGCAGCGTGCGCATCGAAGGCATCGGCCGCGGCGGCAAGGCGCGCGACGAGACGCTCGAGATCCGCACGCTCAACAACGCGCGCGGCGCGCGGGCGCGCAAGGGCAAGGCCGCCGACCTCGGCTTCAAGCCCGCGAGCATCGTGCGCGTGCTGTGATGGGCGGCTTCGACATCAGCACCATCGGCCTCGCGATCGCGGTGGTCACGGGCATCGCGAGCTTTTGGTTCGGGCGCCACATCCGCATGAAACGCAACGCGAAGAAGCAGGAACGGCAGCGCCTGGCGTCCCGCGCCGGCGAGACGCGCCAGCAGCGCCGCGCGCGCGAGCGGCGCGAGCGCGGCTAGGCGGCCGGACCGCTCTGCGGAACCGGCGCCGCGCGCGCCGCGTCCGCTTTCGTCACAATGATCCGTCCCGCCGCTGCGGGCGCCGGCGGGCGCGTGTTCCGCGATGCAGTTCCGGATTCGCTGCCGGCACGCGCCGGAGGCCGCGCGGCATCCAGAATGGCGACCATTCGATCGACGACGAAAGAAGACCGCATGACCGACAGGAAAGCCATCCTCGTGATCGGCGCCGGCGACGCCACCGGCGGCGCGGTCGCGCGGCGATTCGCCCGCGAGGGCTACATCGCCTGCGTGACCCGGCGCAGCGCCGACAAGCTCCAGCCGCTGCTCGAGGAGATCCGCGCCGCCGGCGGCGAGGCCCACGGCTTCGGCAGCGACGCGCGCAAGGAAGAGGAGATGGTCGCGCTGGTGGGGGGCATCGAACGCGACATCGCGCCGATCGAGGTGGCGGTGTTCAACATCGGCGCCAACGTGCGCTTCGGCATCACCGAGACCACCTCGCGGGTCTACTTCAAGGTCTGGGAGATGGCCTGCTTCGCGGGCTTCCTGATGGGCCGCGAGGTCGCCAGGCACATGCGCGAGCGCGGGCGCGGCACGATCATCTTCACCGGCGCCACCGCGAGCCTGCGCGGCCGCGAGGGCTTCGCCGCCTTCGCGGGCGCCAAGCATGCGCTGCGCGCGCTCGCGCAGAGCATGGCGCGCGAGCTCTGGCCCCAGGGCATCCACGTCGCGCATCCGGTGATCGACGGCGCGATCGATACCGAGTTCATCCGCACCCAGTTCCCCGAGCGCTATGCGCTGCGCGAGCAGGACGGCATCGTCTCGCCCGAGGCGATCGGCGAGGCCTACTGGCAGATCCACCAGCAGCCGCGCAACGCCTGGACGCACGAGATGGAGCTGCGCCCGTGGATGGAGAACTGGTGAAAGAACACGCAACCTCAGGAACGAGACCGAACCCATGAAGACCCGCATCACCCAACTCTTCGGCATCGAGCATCCGATCATCCAGGGCGGCATGCATTTCGTCGGCCTCGCCGAGCTGGCCTCGGCCGTCTCGAACGCGGGCGGGCTGGGCATCATCACCGGCCTGACGCAGAAGACGCCCGAGCTGCTGGCGCGCGAGATCGCGCGCTGCAGGGAGATGACCGACAAGCCCTTCGGCGTGAACCTGACCTTCCTGCCGACCTTCGCCTCGCCGCCGTACCCCGAGTACATCGACGCCATCGTCGAAGGCGGCGTGCGCATCGTCGAGACCGCGGGCCGCAGCCCCGAGCAGTACATGCCGCTCCTGAAGAAGGCCGGCGTGAAGGTGATCCACAAGTGCACCTCGGTGCGCCACTCGCTCAAGGCGCAGGCCATCGGCTGCGACGCGGTCAGCGTCGACGGCTTCGAGTGCGGCGGCCATCCGGGCGAGGACGACGTGCCCAACTTCATCCTGCTGCCGCGCGCGGCCGAGGCCCTCGACATTCCCTTCGTCGCCTCGGGCGGCATGGCCGACGGGCGCAGCCTGGTGGCCGCGCTCGCGCTCGGCGCCGAAGGCATCAACATGGGCACGCGCTTCATCGTCACCCGCGAGGCGCCGGTGCACGACAACGTCAAGGCCGCGATCGTCGCGGCCTCCGAGCTCGACACCCGGCTCGTGATGCGCCCGCTGCGCAACACCGAGCGCGTGCTGCGCAACGCCGGCGTCGACGCGCTGCTCGCGATCGAGAAGGAGAAGGGCGCCGCGACCACCATCGACGACATCCACGACCTCGTGGCGGGCGTCTATCCCAAGGTGATGGTCGAGGGCGACATGGACGCCGGCGCCTGGAGCTGCGGCATGGTCGCGGGCCTGATCCACGACGTGCCCACGGTCGGCGAGCTGGTGTCGCGGATCATGCGCGAGGCCGAGCAGATCGTCTCGCAGCGCCTCGCGCGCCTGCTGTAGCGCCGTGGGCGTGAAGCGCGCGGAAGTCCACTCGAAGCGGGCGCTCGGCGAGTACGCCGACGTCGAGCAGAAGCCCCGGGCCAAGGAGGACCGGCATTTCGTCACCGCGCTCGCGCGAGGGCTGCAGGTGCTGCAGTGCTTCTCGTCGGGCGAGGAGCGCCTGGGCAACCAGGAGCTGGCCGAGCGCTGCGGGCTGCCGAAGTCGACGGTGACGCGGCTGACCTACACGCTGACCAGGCTCGGCTTCCTGCACCACGTGGCCGAATCGGGCCGCTACCGGCTCGGCATGGCGACGCTGCGGCTCGGCGGCACCACGCTCTCGCGGCTCGACGCCAAGGAGGTGAGCCGCCCGCTGATGCAGCAGCTCGCCAACGACACCGGCTGCCTGGTCTCGCTGGGCATGCGCGACGGCATGTCGATGCTCTACGTGGAGACCTGCCGCAGCGACTCGATGGTGACGATCCGGCTCAACATCGGCTCGCGCATCCCGCTCGCGACCACCGCGATGGGCCGCGCCTACCTCGCGGGCGCCAAGCCGGCCGCGCGGCGCGGGCTCGAGGAGCGCATCCGCGCGCTCGACGCGGCGAACTGGCCGCGCATCGAGCGTGGCATCCGGCAGGCGCTCGACGACATCGAGCGGCACGGCTGCTGCAGCTCGTTCGGCGACTGGCGCGCCGAGGTCAACGCGATCGCCGCGCCGCTGCGCGTGGGCAGGGGCATGCCGCTGATGGTGCTGAGCGCCGCGGGGCCGCGCTCGATGGCGCCCGAGGTCTTCATGCAGGAGGTCCGGCCGCGGCTGGTCGAGACCGTGCAGGCGATCGAGCAGCACTTCCGCACGGCCGGCTGAGGCCCCTCAGCGCAGCCCGGTCCACCACTGCGTGTTGGTGCGCGCCTCGCCGACCGTGAGCACCTCGCCGATCAGCGGCGTCGCGAGCTCGATCTTCTTCTCGGCCGCGAGCTTCGCGATGCGGTCGAGCGGATCGTGCCAGCTGTGGAACGCGAGGTCGAAGGTGCTGTTGTGCACCGAGTACAGCACCTTCGCGCGCAGGTCCTCGAAGGCCCTGATGCTCTGCTCGGGCGTCATGTGGACCGCAGGCCAGTAGGCGTCGTAGGCGCCGTTCTCGATCAGCGCGAGGTCGAAGCCGCCGAAGCGCTCGCCGATCTGGCGGAAGCCCGGGAAGTAGCCCGAGTCGCCGCTGTAGAAGATGCGCTGCGCGCCGCTCTGCACCACCCAGGAGGCCCAGAGCGTGCGGTCCCGGTCGCTGAGCGTGCGGCCCGAGAAATGCTGCGCCGGCGTGGCCGTGAGCTTCACGCCCGCATGCTCGGCACCCTGCCACCAGTCGAACTCCTGCACGCGTTCGGCGGGCACGCCCATCGCCAGCAGGCGCGCGCGCACGCCCAGCGGCACGAAGTAGCGCTGCACGCGCTCGGCCAGGTATTCGATGGTCGCGACGTCGAGATGGTCGTAGTGGTCGTGCGAGAGGATCACGCCTTCGATCGGCGGCAGCTCCTCGAGCCGGATCGGCGGCTGGTGGAAGCGCTTCGGGCCGGCAAAGCTGAAGGGCGAGGCGCGCTCGCTGAAGACCGGGTCGATGAGCCAGAACTTCCCCTGCAGCTTGAGCAGGTGCGAGGAGTGGCCGAGCCGCACCACGTGGTTGGTCGCGGCGTCGAGCGCCTCGAGGTCGGCCGTGCCGATCGGCTGCACCGGGATCGGGTCGACGGGCATGGTGTCCACCTTCTTGGCCACGAGGAAGCGCGACCAGATGCGCCAGGCGCTCGCCGACGGCTGGGCCTCGGGATTCGCCATGTTGCGGAACAGCCCGTCCTTGAACTGCGGCGAGCTCTCGTAGCGCGTCTCGCCGCCGCCCGCGGCGCTGCAGCCCGAGACGAAGGCGCAGCAGCCCGCCGCGGCCGCGAGCGCGGCGCCGCGGCGCAGCAGCCGGGGCAGGTAGGAGGCGTGCGGATCCGGTTGATCGGCCATGGAGACTGAACCTCTGAGTTGTTGGTCTTGGGGCGCGAGGGTAGCGGCTGCGCGGCTTCCGATGGTTTCAGCCGCAGAAACATTCGGCGCGCGGGGGCATTCGGGGCGGCGCCGGCAGGCGCACGGACGGGCGGCGTAGACCGTGCGTTCTATGGCGGGCGCGGCGCGCGCGCTGCACACTGCCGGCTTCTGCGAAGGAGGTGTCCGATGAGCAGCAAGCGCCATCCCATCATCTACGTGCGCGGCTACGCCATGACCGAGGCCGAGCGCGACGACACGGCGGCCGATCCGTTCTGCGGCTTCAACGTGGGCTCCACCGTCTACCGCGCCACCGTCAAGAAGGACGCGCCGGCGCAGAAGTTCGTCTTCGAGTCGCCCGTGGTGCGCCTGCTGGCAGACTTCCAGTACCAGAGCGTCTACCAGAACGGCCTCGACATCCTCGACGAGGACTGGAAGCCCTCGCCCGACGAGAACGGCAACGACGTCGAGGGCATCCCGGCCGCCTCGATCGTGATCTACCGCTACTACGACGGCGGCTCGGCGCTGCTCGGCGACGGCCGCGCGCGCGACATCCAGGTCTACGCGCAGGGCCTCGGGCGGCTGATCCTGCGCGTGCGCGACCTCGTGGCGCGGCGCGAGGGCGACGCCTTCCGGCGCGAGGACTTCCGCTGCTGGCTCGTGGCGCATTCGATGGGCGGGCTCGTGGTGCGCGCCTTCCTGCAGAACCCCGCGCTCGGCGCGCCCGAGGCGCGCGCCTGCGTCGACAAGGTGTTCACCTACGCCACGCCGCACAACGGCATCGACATCGGCGGCATCAACGTGCCGTCGTGGCTCTCGGCGGCCGAGATGAACACCTTCAACCGCGAGCGCATGTCGGAGTTCCTCGGCACCGCGCCGGTCGACGGCCGCATGGACTACCTGCCGACGAGCGCCTTCCCGGCCGACCGCTTCTTCTGCATGGTCGGTTCCAACCGCGGCGACTACGAGGCGGCCAAGGGCCTCTCGCGCATGTTCGCGGGCCACGGCAGCGACGGCCTGGTGCGCATCGAGAACGCCTCGCTCTGGTCCATCGACGAGGCGAAGCGCACGCGCCCCGTGGCCACCGCCTACGCCTTCCGTTCGCATTCGGGCTACTTCGGCATCGTCAATTCCGAGGAGGCCTACCAGAACCTCGTGCGCTTCCTGTTCGGCGACGTGCGCGTGGACCTCTGGTTCGACGTCGAAGGCGTGACGCTGCCGCCCGACCTGCCGAAGGACGCCGACATCGACGCGCTCTACCAGGTCGAGCTGCTCGCCGCGCCGCGCGGCAAGCGCTGGTACCTGAGCCGGCGCGTGGCCGAGGAGGATTCGCCCGCCTGCCGCACGCACAAGGAGCTGACCGATCCCGCGAAGCCCGAGCGCCGCGCCATCTATCTCTCGACCGTGTTCCTCGCCAACCGCGCGCGCGTGAAGCAGGACCGGCCCACGCTGGCCTATGCGATGACGCTCGGCGTGCGCGTGCCCGACTACCAGGTGGACCGCAAGTTCTGGCTCGACGGCCACTACGAGGGCAGCTCGCTGTTCCGCGACACGCTGGTCGTCGAGATCGAGCCGCCGCGCGCCGACGACCCGGCGCAGGACTGGCACGTGAAGTACGGCTGGCAGACCGACACGGCGGGCAAGGCCTCGCTGCCGATCAGCCCGAAGCAGCTCGCCGGCGGCCGGCTGCAGTTCATCGTGCCGCTCTCGAGCCTGGGCGCGGCGGCCGCGGCGCCGGGGATCAGCGGCAAGGTGCGGCTCGAAGTGAGCGCCTGGCATTGATCGCGGCGCCCGAAGCCGATCGCGGCCCGCGCGGATCGTTCAGAATCGCGCCCATGCACTACCTCCTGTTCATCGGCGCCATCCTGTTCACCGCCTTCATGGCACCGTTGAAGACCTCGTTGGCCATCTGCGCGCTGATCTTGATCGTCACGGTGGTGGTCAAGGTGTCGGCGCAGATCGTCGCCGGCACTTCGCCGACCCTGGGCGAATCCTTCAAATCCGTCTTCTATGCGTCGCTGTTCGTCGGGCTGGCGCTGCTCGCCATCCTGAGCTTTTCGAGCGGAACGGGTACTCACCACATCGGCGGCTGGCCTGCGGTGGCCGTGCTCGCAGGGCTGTTCGTGGCCTACACACTGGGTTTCCAGATCGGCATCGGCACCTCCTTCGGCGCCAGCGCAGGCATCGCCGTGATTTCGACGCTGGTGTCGGGCGCCATGCTCTGGGCGATCAATGATTCGGTCTTTTTCTAGCAGCTGGTTTTCTCGCGCGCTCTCATGAAAACTGCCGTTCTCGTCATCGACGTTCAGCGCGGCCTCTGCGACGATCCGCCGCGTCCGCACGAGGCCCAGGAAGTCATCGGGCGCATCAACGCGCTGACCGCGCGCGCCCGCGCGGCAGGCGTGCCCGTGGCCTTCGTCCAGCACGAGAACGAGGTCGACCTCGAATTCGATTCCGAACGCTGGCAGCTCGCCTCGGGCTTGGAGGTCGACGCGGCCGACACGCGCATCCGCAAGACCACGCCCGACGCCTTCCTGCGTACGCCGCTCGAAGCCTGGCTCGCGGGGCAGGGCGTGAAGCGCGTGGTGATCTGCGGCTACTCGTCGGAGTTCTGCGTCGACACCAGCGCGCGCCGCGCGGCCGCGCTGGGCTACCACGTCGTGCTCGCGGCCGACGCCCACACCTCGCACGACAAGCCGCATGCGACGGGCGCCTTCATCCGTGCGCACCACAACGCGACGCTCTCGGGCATCACGAGCTTCGGCGTGCCGATCCGCGCCGTCGAGAGCGCGGAGATCGCGCTCGGCGACTGAACCGGCTCAGGGAAGGCGGCCGGTGGCGAGCGCCCCGGCCCAGTCGGGCCGGCCGTTGGCCAGGGCGAGCGCCGCCATCGGCGCGTGGTCGTAGGGCACCGAGACCAGCGCCGCGCTCCAGCCCGCGGCGCGCCGCTCGACGATGGCATAGCGCGCATCGGGCGAGCCCGTCTCGACGACGTGCGGATGCGGATGGACGTCGTCGTAGGCCTGCAGCCCGACGCTGCCCGGATTGACGATCAGCTGCCCGCCCGAGGCGCGGACCACGCGCGGCAGGTGCGTGTGGCCGCATGCGACGAGCTCGGCATCGACCGCGCCGAGCCGCGCATCGATCTCGGCCATCGTGGCCGGCCGAAGCAGCGACGGCTCGACCGTCTCGAGGAAGTAGTGCAGGTCGCTGTCGGGCGTGCCGTGGCACAGCAGGACCTGCGCGGTCCAGCGCAGGCTGGGCGACAGCGAGGCGATCCACGCGAACTCCGCCGGGCCGAGCCGCGCATGGGCGAAGGCGTCGGAAGCGCCGCGCCGGTCCGCGGGCACGGTGAGCAGCTGGCGCTCGTGGTTGCCCGCGAGATGGATCCAGTCCTGCGCCATCAGGAAGCGCGCCGTCTCCAGCGGCATCAGCGGGCCGGAGAGGCTGTCGCCGAGGTTGACCACCGCGTCCACGCCGCGGCGGCCGATGTCCTCGACCACCGCTTCGAGCGCGGGGAGGTTGCCGTGGATGTCCGAAACGAGGGCGATGCGCATGCGCCGATTCTGCGCGACGGCGCTGACGGTTCGTGCCGGGCGCAGGGGCATGCGAGCCCATTAGGGTAATCCCTTGGTCGATCTGAAACCGGTTTCATATAAGCTGCAAGCATTCCTTCGAGGCCTGCGCGCGGTCCTGCCGCGCCCGCCGCCGCTCCATGAATTACCAGTTCCAATTCGACGCCGTCTTCGCCGCCTGGCCGTTGCTGCTCAAGGGCACCTGGATCACGGTCCAGCTCTCGCTCTCGGCCACGCTGCTGGGCCTGGTGGTCGCCATCTTCTGCGCCTGGGGCAAGACCTCGGGGCCGGGCTGGCTGCGCTTCCTCATCAACGCCTACATCGAGGTGATCCGCAACACGCCGTTCCTCGTGCAGCTGTTCTTCTTTTTCTTCGCGCTGCCGGCCGTGGGCCTGCGCTGGTCGCCGCAGACGGCCGCGCTGGTGGCGATGGTGGTGAACCTCGGCGCCTACGCGACCGAGATCATCCGCGCCGGCATCGAGTCGATCCCCAAGGGCCAGATCGAGGCGGGCAGGGCGCTCAACCTCAAGCCCTGGGAGATCTTCCGCTTCGTGATCATCAAGCCCGCGCTCAAGGCCATCTATCCGGCGCTCACGAGCCAGTTCATCCTGCTGATGCTGAGCTCGGCCGTGGTGTCGGTGATCTCGGCCGACGACCTGACCTCGGTGGCCGCGAACCTGCAGTCGCAGACCTTCCGCAGCTTCGAGATCTACATCGTGGTGGCCGCCATCTACCTCGCGCTCGCGCTGGCCTTCTCGGCGCTGTTCAAGCTGATCTACAAGCGCACGCTCAACTACCCCGACCGCCGGTAAGGACCCAGCCGCCATGCGTACCTTCGGCTTTCCCGAATTCCTTTTCATCCTCGAAGCGGCCAAGTGGACGCTCGCGCTCTCGGCGATCGCCTTCATCGGCGGCGCGATCCTCGGGCTCGTGATCGCGCTGATGCGCACCTCCGAGTCGGGCTGGGCGCGCGGCATCTCGACCGTGTTCATCCAGATCTTCCAGGGCACGCCGCTGCTGCTGCAGCTGTTCCTGGTGTTCTTCGGCGGTCCCGTGCTGGGCGTCGACCTCAACCCCTGGATCGCCGCCGGCATCGCGCTGATCCTCAACACCAGCGCCTTCCTGGGCGAGATCTGGCGCGGCTGCATCCAGGCGATCCCGC
>CBHTTS010000130.1:0-13371 GCA_966095775.1 uncultured Variovorax sp.
GGGCCGCGGCGCCCCGGCCGGGACGGGCTTGGCGCAGGTCGGCAGCGGCTGCGCGCCCGGCGGCGTCTCGCCGGGCGGCGCCTCGGCGGGCGGCTGGCCGCCGCCGGGCGGGGTGCCCGCCGCCGGCGGCGGGACCAGCGGGAACGTGCCGCCGCCGCCGCCACCGCCGCAGGCGGTCAGTGCGGCGACCAGCGCCAGCGCGAGGGTCCTGGGGAACAGAGGCGTCTTCGTCGATGCCGAGGCGGTCATGCGGGCTTCCTGGAAAGATCCAGACCGGGTTTATAGGAAGCTTGTGTGTAGCTGCCGAGACAGCCGCGCGTCGCAAGAACGACAGCGGGCCGCGCCGCGACGCGCTCTAATGGCGGCGCACAGCCAACCCAAAGGAAAGCATTCGATGATTCAGGACTTCAAGGGCAAGACGGCCGTTCTCACCGGCGCGGGTTCGGGCTTCGGACTCGAATGCGCGCGCATCGGCGCCGCGCGCGGCATGAACCTCGTGCTGGTCGACGTGCAGCAGGACGCGCTCGACCGCGCGGCCGCCGAGATGGAGGCGGCCGGCGCGCAGGTGATGGCGCGCAAGGTCGACGTCTCGAACGCAGCCCAGATGGAAGCATTGGCCGACGCCGTGAAGGAGCGCTTCGGCGCGCCGCACTTCGTGTTCAACAACGCCGGCGTCGGCGCCGGCGGCCTGGTGTGGGAGAACACCGTGGCCGACTGGGAATGGGTGCTCGGCGTCGACCTCTGGGGCGTGATCCACGGCGTGCGCCTGTTCACGCCGATGATGCTCGAGGCCGCCGCGAAGGACCCGGCCTGGCGCGGCCACATCACCAACACCGCGAGCATGGCGGGCCTGCTCACGCCGCCCAACATGGGCATCTACAACGCCGCCAAGGCCGCGGTCGTGAGCCTGACCGAGACGCTCTACCAGGACCTGAACCTCGTGACCGACCAGATCGGCGCGAGCCTGCTGTGCCCGTACTTCGTGCCCACCGGCATCACGAGCAGCGAGCGCAACCGCCCCAATGCGCCCAAGGCCAGCGAACTCACCAAGAGCCAGCTGATCGGCCAGGCCATGAGCAACAAGGCCGTGAGCAGCGGCAAGATCAGCGCCGCCGAGGTGGCGGCGATGGTGTTCGACGCGATCAGCGCCAACCAGTTCTACGTGTTCAGCCATCCGAAGGCGCTCGGCAACGTCAGGAGCCGCATGGAGAACATCGTGTCGGTCGCCAACCCGGCCGATCCCTTCCTCGAGCGGCCCGAGATCGGGCAGAAGCTGCGCGAGCAGCTGCGCGCGGGCTGAGGGGCCGGGCGGCTCAGGCGGCCTGCATCTCGGCCACCAGCGCCTCGATGCGCGCGAGCGCGGCGGCCAGCGAGGCCTCGAGCTGGTCGCCGCGGTCCTCGGCGTGCTCGACCGCGACGCTCGTGATCTCTCCGAGCCCGAGCAGGCCGAAGGGGCCCTGGATGCCGGGCGTGAGCAGGTCGAGGTGCGCCTGCCAGCCGCCCGGGCCGTAGCCGCTGCTGCCGCAGGCGGTCAGCAGCACGGTGCGGCGGCGGCGCTCGGCCAGCAGCGGCACGTAGGGGTTCTCGCGCGCGCGGTCGTAGTCGAAAGTGGCGCCGATGCGCACCACGTTGTCGATCCACGACTTCAGCGGCGCCGGCATGCCGAAGTTGTACATCGGCACCCCGATCACCAGCACGTCGGCGCGGCGGATCTCGTCGATCAGCCGGTCGCTCTCGGCGAGCACCGCGTGCATCCAGGGCGCGCGCTCGGCCGCCGGCGTGTAGCCGGCCGCGATCCATTCGCCCGTGATGCTCGCGGGCGGCGCGGCGCCGACGTCGCGGTAGATCACCTCGTCGGCCGGCCGCGCCGCGCGCCATGCGCTGACGAAATGGTGGCTGAGGCGCCGCGAATGCGAGCCGTGCACATGGGTGCCCGAACGGCCGGGGCGGGCGCTGGCGTCGATGTGGAGCAGGGTGGTCATGGCGGTCGCTCCGGTGGATGGTGGATGAAGGAAATTCAGTTGTCTGCTTGACACGGTTCCCAATCTATCCAAGCATCCGAGGCGCCACAAACGACGATTTCTTTGTGCTGCTGAAAATCAGATTCATCCGTTGAGCGATCGACCCCACGCCCCGATGCCCGGCCCGCACCGACTCCCGCCACTTGCCGCGCTGCGCGCCTTCGAGGCCGCGGCGCGGCACTGCAGCGCCAAGCTCGCCGCCCAGGAACTCTCGGTCACGCCCACCGCCATCAGCCACCAGGTGCGGCAGCTCGAGGACGCGCTCGGCGTCGCGCTGTTCGTGCGCCAGCCGCGGCAACTGGTGCTCACGCCGCAGGGCCGCGAACTGCAGGCGGTGCTCGGCGAGGCCTTCGGCGCCATGGCGGCCGCGGTCGCGCGGCTGCGCGCGCCGCCCGCGCGACAGGCGGTCACGCTGTCGACCACGCCCGCGGTGGCCGCGCGCTGGCTGCTGCCGCGCGTGGCGAGCCTGCGCGCGCTGCATCCGCGGCTGGACCTGCGCATCCATGCCTCGCACGAGGCGGTCGCGCTCGACGGCGTCACGGCCGACATCGCGATCCGCTACGGCAGGGGCCGCTGGCCCGGCATGGTGGCCGAGAAGCTGTTCGACACCGTGTTCGCGCCCGCCTGCAGTCCCGCGCTCAAGCTGCGCCGCCGCGCCGACCTCGTGCGCCACACGCTGCTGCACTTCGGGGTGCCGGGCAGCCGCAACCCGGCCGGCACCTGGGCCGAATGGCAGCGGCATGCGCAGGTGCCGGGCCTCGACGTCACGGCGGGGCCGGTGTTCTCCGACGAGACCCACACCGTCTCGGCCGCGCTGCAGGGCCAGGGCGTGGCGCTCATGGGCCTGGCGCTGATCGCCGACGAGCTGCGCGCGGGCAACCTCGTGCTGCCCTTCGGCCCCGAGCTGCCCGGGCTGCCGTTCTACCTCGTGTGCCCCGAGGCGCGCCGCGAGGAGCCCGCGGTGGCGGCGGTGTTCGAGTGGGTCAGGGGGCTGGCGCCGCCGGGCGCCTGATCCCGGCGCGGTCTCACGAGGCGCCGGGCACCGCCTGCATCAGCAGCGTGAGTGCCTTGCGCAGGCTGGTCACCGAGGCCTGGGCGCCCTTGTCGTACCCCATCCGCACCACCACCAGGTCGTGCGAAGGCACGATCAGCGTGGTCTGCCCGCCAGCCCCGAGCATGTAGTAGGCGGAGGTCGGCACCGGCCAGGTGCTCGTGGTGTTGAGCCAGAAGAACCCGCCGTAGATCGGCCGCCGGTCCGCCACCCAGGCCGGTGCGGGCGTGCTCACGAACTTCACGAAGCCTTCGGGCAGCAGGCGCTCGCCGTTCCACATGCCGTCCTGCAGGTAGAGGTTGGCGAGCCGCGCCCAGTCGCGCGCCGACATGAAGTCGTAGCCCTGGGCGAGGAAATTGCCCCAGGGATCGGTCTCGAGCGTCATGGTGCGGATGCCGATCTTGTCGAACAGGGCGCGCTGCGGGAACGACAGGTAGTCTTCGCCGCGCTTTTCGACCGCGAGCCGGATCAGGTAGTTCGCAAGCACCGGATCGGTATTGCGGTAGCGGCCGACCACGCCCGGCGGCCACTGCTGGGGCCGCGTGGCGGCGTAGTGGAAGGCGTTGATGCGCCCGGTGTAGAAGTAGAGGTGGTCCGGGTACGTGCCGTTGGGATCGAAGTCCGGGTCGTCGGGCGCCTTGATGCGCAGGCCGCTCGACATCTGGAGGATGTCGGCGATCCGGATCTCCTTGCGCTTGTCGCCCTCGGACTGCCATTCGGGGATCGGCGCGGGCTGGTCGAGCCGGTACTCGCCCTGGCGGATCAGCAGGCCGAGCAGGGTCGCCGTCACGCTCTTGCCCATCGACCACGATTCCAGCGGCGTGGCCGCGCCGATGCCGTTCATGTAGCGCTCGCCGATGATGCGTCCCTTGTGCGTGACCACGAAGGCCGCGGTGTAGGCCTCGGGCAGCTCGAACGCGGCGTCCATCGCATCGCGCAGCTTGGCCGCATTGATGCCACCGGGCGTGCCGGCAGGGGTGCGGTCGCCCATCGGCCAGTCCTGCGTCGCGGGGTCCGGCAGCGCACTGCGCACCGCCACCGGGGTGAAGAACACGCCGCTCTCGTCGGGCGGCAAGGTGATGCAGCCCTGTGCATCGTGATGGCGTGCCACCAGCGTCTTGCCGTTCGGCATGGCGATGCGCACTTCCTTCCTGTCGCGGTCGACCTCGGGCCGGCCGACGTCCTTGCGCTGCGCATAGGGGCCGGTGAAATAGCCGACGCTTTCGGCCGCGACCGCCGGATCGAGGCCGGTGATGAACACCGCCGAGCACATGGTCTTGGCATAGCCCGAGGTGTGGTGCTCGAGCGGATCGCCCGGCGGCGGCACGTACGGCGTGTCGATCTCGTAGCCTCTGGCGCGCGCGATCAGCGCTTCGCGGGCCGGCAGCTCGGCCGCGGGCGTCGTGCTCGGCGGCAGCACCGCGATGCCCCCGCCGCCGCCGCCACCACCACCGCCGCCTCCGCACGAGGCCAGGCCGATGGCAAGGACAACTGCTGCCGCCGCAGCGCTCCACGGACCGCGTGCGAACCTCGTCATGCGTGCTCCTCGCTCGTTGTTGGCTCGGCTGAGTCTCGCAGAAGCGCCGCGGAGCGCAAGCCCGGCGTGGATCACTGCGACGCGATCCACTCCCACACCGCGCGGATCGCGGGCTCGTCCTCGCGCCCCCGCGCCACCGCGAGGAAGTAGCTGCCGGTGTCGAGCGCGGGCCCGAAAGGCTGCACCAGCGCGCCGCTCGCGATCTCCTCGGCCGCGAGCGTGAGGCTCAGGAGCGCGACGCCGTGGCCGCCGAGCGCCGCGAGCATCGCGTGGGTCTCGTCGGAGAACGACAGCCCCGGCGACTTCATCGCGCGCCCGCGCGGCGGCGCGATGCCGGCCTCGCGGAACCAGCGCGGCCACAGCGCGGGCGCGAGCGCGTGCGGCTGCCAGTCGCAGTGGATCAGCTGGTGCCGGGGCAGGTCGGCCACGCGCTTCAGGCCCAGCATCGGGCTGCACAGCGGCGCGTAGCGCTCGCGCATCAGTTCGCGCGCCACCAGCCCCGGCCAGTCGCCGCGGCCCGAGCGGATCGCGATGTCGGCGTCGCCGCGCGCGAGGTCGACCACGGTGTCGCTCGCATGCAGCCGGAGCTCGACCCCGGGGCAGGCGCGGCGGAAGGCGTCCATGCGCGGCAGCACCCAGCGCGCGGCGAAGGCGGTGTTGGTGGTCAGCGTCACGGCCTTCGACGCGGGCGGCCGGCGCAGCTTCTCGACGCCGGCCTCGAGCAGGTCGAAGCCGGTGCGCAGATCGTCGAACAGCCGCTGGCCGGCGGGCGTGAGCGCGAGCTGCCGCGTCAGCCGGCGGAACAGCGGCTGGCCGAGCGTGTCCTCGAGCGCGCGCACCTGGTGGCTGATCGCCGACGGGGTGACCGAGAGCTCGTGCGCCGCGCGCTGGAAGCTGCGGTGCGCCGCGGCGGCCTCGAAGGCGCGCAGCGCGAGCAGCGGCGGCAGCCGGCGGGGCGGCCGGATGGATGAGCCATTCTCTTGCATGGAAGGAAAAACAATCGTTTGTGGACGGCGGGCGCTGTCCCTAGATTCGGATCAGCGCTGCCATTGTGGCAGTGCGCAACGCAACAACCGATCTCACCCATGAAGACCACGTCCCTGAACCTTCTCCACATCGACGCGAGCGCGCGCCCGGGCCGCTCGGGCATCGATCCGCACGGCTCGCACACGCGCCGCCTGTCGGCCCGCTTCGTCGAGCGCTGGACCGCCGCGCGGCCGGCCGACCGCGTCGACTACCTCGACGTGGGCCAGCACCCGCCCGCGCACGTCGATGCGCGCTGGATCCATGCCGCCTTCACGCCGCCCGCGGTGCGCGAGCCCTGGAGGGCCGAGGTGCGGGCCGAGAGCGACCGGCTCGTCGACCAGCTCGTCGCCGCCGACCTGATCGTGGTCGGCCTGCCGATGTACAACTTCAGCGTGCCGGCGCAGTTCAAGGCCTGGATCGACAACATCGTGCGCGTGGGGCGCACCTTCGGCTTCGACCGCGCGCGCGGCGCGGTGCCGTACTGGCCGATGCTCGCGGACGCGGGCAAGCGCATGGTGCTGCTCGGCGCGCGCGGTGACCACGGCTACGGCCCGGGCGGGCGCGTCGCGCATCTCAACCACGTGGAGAGCACGGTGCGCTCGGTGTTCGGCTACATCGGCATCACCGAGGTGCACGAGGCCGCGGTCGAGTGCGACGAGTTCGGCGGCGAGCAGCTGGCGCGCTCGATGCGCGAGGCCGAGGCGGCGATCGACCGCCTCGTCGACGCGCTCAGCGGTACGACAGCACCAGCCCGTGCACCAGCCGCGTCCAGCCGTCCAGCATCACGAACAGCAGCAGCTTGAACGGCAGCGAGATCGTGGTGGGCGCGATCATCGACATGCCGAGCGCGAGCAGCACGGTGGCGACGATCAGGTCCACCACCACGAACACCAGGTAGATGATGAAGCCGATCTGGAACGCGCGCGTGAGCTCGCTGAGCGTGAAGCTCGGCACCAGCACCATGAAGTCGTCGTCGCGCAGCTGCTCGGCGCGCGCCTTGGGCCAGATGTTCGAAGCCGACTTGAGGAAGAACTGCCGCTCGCGCTCCTGCGTGTGCTTCTGCAGGAACTCCTTCACCGGCACCTTGGCGGCGTCGATCACCGCCATGATGTCGCCCATGCTCTCGCCCTTGGCGCCGAAGCTGCGGTTGCGCAGCGTGTCGCCGATGTCCATGCCCACGGGCGCCATGATGTAGACCGTGAGGATCACGGCGATGCCGTTGAGCACCATGTTCGGCGGCGTCTGCTGCAGGCCGAGGGCGGTGCGCAGCAGGCCGAACACGATGACCAGCTTGGTGTAGCTCGTGACCATCAGCGCCGCGAAGGTCGCGACGCCGAACGCGAGCATCACCGCGACGAGGGTGAGTGGCTCCGGAAGGCCGCCTTGCATCTGCTGCCCGCCCGCTCGCTCAGACTTCGCCGGGCGCGAACTCGGACACCCGCACGCCGAGGCGGTCGCCCACGGCCACGAGGTAGCCCTTGCCCAGCACGTTGCCGTGCGCGAGGATGCGCACCGGACTGCGGTTGAGCGGCTGCGCGAGCTCGAACACGTGGCCGGCGCGGATGCTCTTGAGCTCGCCGAGCGAGAGCGAGAGGTCGCCGACCTCGAAGCGCAGCGTCACTTCCAGCGCATCGAGCCGGTCGAGCGGCAGGTTGGCGTTCTCGGCCGCGGCGGCGGGATCGGCGGGGTTTTCTGGCTTCATGTCGCTGAGGGATGTCGATGACTGGACGGTGATGCGCGCGCCTTCGACCAGCGCCGAGAGCCGAAGCCCTCCGGCGCCGCCGAGCTCGGCGCCGACGACGATCGCGGCGCCCGAGGCGCGCCATTGCTCGATGCCGACGATGTCGCCGGGACGGATGCTCGCGATCTCGCGCAGCTGGATCGGCGTGCTGCCGAGCTCGAAGCCGAGCGGCACGCGCAGGTCGTGGAAGGCGGCGTCGCCGCGCGCCGCGTGCCGCGCGACCGTCGCGGGCACGAGCGCGTCGAGCGTGGCCGCGTCGTCGAACTGCACGAAGCCGCGCAGCATCGCGCCGCCGTCCTCGGGCGTGGCGACGAAGAAGGCCGCGCGCGCGGGGTCGCACTGCAGCAGCGGCGGCTCGCGCATCTCGCCGCCTTCGCGCGGATCGCGCGCCGCGCGGGCCTCGGCTTCCGAGGGCTGCCACTCGAAATGCAGGCGCAGCGCCTTCTCGAGCGCATCGATCACCGGATGCAGCGCATCCGCGAGCAGGATGTAGCGCAGGTCGCGCGGCAGCAGGTCGATGCGGCGCTCGCCGAGCAGCAGCTGCATGCTCGGTGCATCGAGCGCGAGATGGCCGGCGTGCGCGCCGAGCCGGAAGCCGTAGCGCTCGCGCGAGGTGTGCGCGAAGGCTTCGTCGTGGTGCCAGGCGACGCGGTAGCGGGTGCCGCGCGCGGCCAGGCCGCCGAGCGGCGCGGCCGCGTAGAGGCGGTTGAGCGCACGCACGGCCGCGGCGTCGGCGCGCGGCAACGCGCGCGCCTCGCCGAGATCCATCACCGCATCAGCCGCGGACGCCGGCATGCACGCTTTCGTTCGAACGACTGCTACGTCTTGTCACTCTCTACATCCCTTGAAGCCATGCGGCGAGACCCGCATCGGGTCGGCGCAGCTTAGCCAAAGGGGCTTCGCGCAGGTAGTACGTGAACGCGTAGTGCCGCGCGCGCCACAACGGCCGCGGACTTACGAGAACTCGTGGTTGCCGCACGAGGAGGGCGCCGCTTAGAGTCCACCGCCACATGCCACGGGGCATGCACGACCCTCAGGCACCCATCCGGACAAGGACGCAATGGCGAGTTCCTCGCGATCGATTCGACAACCACCGTACCGCGGCAGCTTCCGCGACCTGCTCAGCCAGGCGGGCCGCTACAACGACCTGCTGCTCGCGGCGCTGCTCGTGGTGGTGGTGGCGCTGTTCGTGCTGCCGCTGCCCACGCCGCTGCTCGACCTGCTGATCGCGAGCAACCTGGCGATCAGCCTGGTGCTGCTGATCGTCGCGATGTACGTGCCCTCGGCCCTGTCGCTCTCCACCTTTCCCTCGCTGCTGCTGTTCACCACGCTGTTCCGCCTCGCGCTCAACATCGCGTCGACCAAGCTGATCCTGCTGCATGCGCACGCGGGCCACATCATCGACACCTTCGGCAAGCTGATCGTCGGCAACAACGTGGTGGTCGGCGGCGTGGTGTTCCTGATCATCGCGATCGTGCAGTTCATCGTGATCGCCAAGGGCTCGGAGCGCGTCGCCGAGGTGGCGGCGCGCTTCGCGCTCGACGCCATGCCCGGCAAGCAGATGAGCATCGACGCCGAGGTGCGCGCGGGCGTGCTGTCCTCGGCCAAGGCACAGAAGCGCCGGCAGCAGCTCGAGCAGGAGTGCCAGCTGCACGGCGCGATGGACGGCGCGATGAAGTTCGTCAAGGGCGACGCGATCGCGAGCATCGTGATCGCGCTGGTCAACATCCTCGCGGGCATCGCCATCGGCACGCTGATGCACGACATGACGCTCGGCGGCGCGCTGCAGCGCTACGCCATCCTCACGGTGGGCGACGGCATGGTGTCGCAGATCCCGTCGCTGCTGGTGTCGATCGCCGCCGGCATCGTGATCACGCGCGTCAGCACCGGCGAGCGCCACGACGCGCAGCTCGCGCAGCAGATCGGCGACCAGCTCATGGCGCATCCGCGCGCGCTGATCATCGCGGGCCTCGCGGTGGCGAGCTTCCTCGTGGTGCCCGGCTTCCCGAAGTGGGTGTTCGGCCTGCTGGCCGCGGTGCTGCTGGGCCTGGGCTTCGCGATCCGCATGCTGCGCCGGCAGCGCAACACGCCCGACTGGATCTCGCACGGCGACGGCGTGGCCGCGGCCGAGAGCGACACCGACCATGCGATCGCCGCGCCGCTCGCGGTGCGGCTGTCGTCGAGCCTGCGCGCACCGGTCGACCGCTTCGTGCTCGACCAGCAGCTCGCCCGGGTCAAGAACGCGGTCGAGTCCGACCTGGGGCCGATCTTCCCGCGGCTGCAGCTCGCCTACGGCAACGCGGTGGCGCAGGACGGCTACGAGGTGCTGGTGCACGACGTGGCGGTGGCGCGCGGCACGCTCAAGCCCGGATGGCTGCTCGTCGATCCGGCCCAGGCCATGACCACGCCGCCGGGCGCCGAGGTGGCCGAGCCCTTCGGTCCCTTCGGCCGCGTGGTCTGGGTGCCGGCGCCGCTGCCCGGGATCGACGCCTGGACCGGCGCGGAAGTGGTGGGACTGCACGTCGATCACACGGTGCGCCGCCACGTGAAGGACCTGATCGGCCTGCAGGAGGTGCAGCGCCTCGTGCACTCGGTGCAGCGCGACGCGCCCGAGCTCGCGGCCGAGGTGCTGCGCGTGGCCTCGGCCCAGCGCATCGCCGAGGTGCTGCGCAGGCTGCTGCAGGAAGGCATCCCGATCCGCAACCTGCACGCGATCTTCGAGAGCCTGACCCTGTGGGCCGCCAAGGAGCAGGACGGCATTGCGCTCACGGAGCTGGTGCGCATCCACCTGGGGCGCTACATCACGAGCCGCTACGTCGGGCCGAACCGCCAGCTCGAGGCGGTGCTGTTCGAGTCCAGCCTGCTCGACCGCGTGCAGAACGCCATCGAGCGCTCGCCGCGCGGCAACCTGCTGCTGCTGAGCCCCGCGGTCACGCAGGACATCCGCGAGCAGCTGCGCCGCATCCTCGGCTCGACCGCGAACCGGGTGGTGGCCATCGCCTCGTCGGACGTGCGGCGCTACATCAAGAACCTGATCGAGCCCGTGGCGCCGCAGATGGCGGTGCTCTCGTACCAGGAGATCGACGACGACGTGGCGCTGCAGCCCGTCGGCTGGATCACCAATCCGCAGGCGCACTGACGATGAACCGCGCCGCGCACCGCCACCACCACGAACCGCATGCCGAGGGAGAACCGCACCGCCATGACACCGCAGAACATCCTGGACATCACGCGCGAGGGCCTGCTGCTCGTGCTGTGGATCTCGCTGCCCGTGGTGGTGGTGGCCACGCTCTCCTCGCTCGTGGTGGCGGTGCTGCAGGCGGTCACGCAGGTGCAGGACCAGAGCATCGGCCAGTCGGTGCGGCTGATCGCCGTGATGGTGGCCATCATCGCCACCGCCGGCTGGCTCGGCCGCGACGTGATGCGCTTCGCGGAGCGTGCCTTCCTGTCGCTGACCTCGCTCTCATGAAGGCGTCGATGCGCTTCGCTGCCGGCCTCGTCCTCGGCGTGCTGCTGCTGCTCGCCGCCCGCCAGGGCATGGCGGCCGAGTTCCGCTGGCAGAACCGGCCGTTCCAGATCGTCGCCAACGAGAAGCCGCTCGGCGACTTCCTGCGCGAGCTCGCGTCGTCGCAGGGCATCACGGCGGTGATCGATCCCAAGGTCAACGGCGTGATCAGCGGCAAGTTCGACGGGCCGGCGAAGAACATCCTCAACAGCGTGTGCGCGGTCAACGGGCTGACCTGGTACTACGACGGCGCCTTCCTGTTCGTCGATCTCGCGGCCGATGCGAAGAGCGAGGTGCTGCCGATCGCGCCCGAGAACGCCGGGCGCATCGCCGAGACGCTGGTGCGGCTGCACATCTCGGACGAGCGCTATCCGCTCAGCATCAGCGAGCGCGACGCCAGCGTCTACGTGACCGGTCCGCGGCGCTACGTGGAGATGGTGCGCCAGGCGGTGAAGCTCGCCGACCAGAAGACCGCGATGGCCGAGGGCGCCGAGATCCGGCTCTTTCCGCTGCGCTATGCCTGGGCCGCCGACTTCCGCATCAACCGCTCGGGCAAGGAGACCGTGATCCCCGGCGTGGCCAACGTGCTGCGCAGCCTCTACGGGCGCGGCGGCCCCGCCGCTACGGGCGGCGGGGGCGGGGCGCGCGGCAGCAACGGCACGCTCTCCGTCGGGCCGAACCGTCAGATCAAGCTGCGCAGCGGCGAGACCATCAACGCGCCCAAGATCGAGATCGCGGGCGCGGGCAATGCCGACATGGCCCAGCTCGGCGGCCTGCCGGCCATGGTCGGCAACGAGCTGCCGCAGTTCCAGGCCGACACCCGCATGAACGCGGTGCTGGTGCGCGACATGCCCGAGAAGATGGCGCAGTACGCGAAGCTGATCGAGTCGATGGACACGCGGCCGCGGCTGGTCGAGATCGAGGTGACGATCATGGACATCAGCTCCGACACGCTCAGCAGCCTGGGCGTGGACTGGCGGCTGCACGGGCGCCACGCCGACTTCCAGACCGGCCGCGGCGACCGCGGGCCGCTCACCTGGTCGGGCACCGGCAGCGAGGCCGGCCAGGTCGGCGGCTACGACGGCTCGGGCAATCCGCTCACGCCGCTGGGCGGCATGTTCACGGCCGCCATCGGCAACAGCGCGCGCAACTACCTGCTGGCGCGCGTCACGGCGCTGGCCACCAACGGCAGCGCCAACTTCGTCGCCCGCCCGAAGGTGATGACGCTCGACAACACCGAGGCGGTGCTCGAGAACCTCAGCGAGTTCTACGTGCGCGTCGACGGCTTCCAGGACGCCGGCCTCTTCAGCATCACGGCCGGCACCGCGGTGCGCGTGACGCCGCTGATCATCGACGAGAAGCCCGGCCGCGGCGTGATGATGTCGATCGACATCGTCGACGGCGACCTCAGCACCCAGTCGGTGGACCGGATCCCGATCGTGCGGCGCCGCACCGTCAACACGCAGGCGCTGGTGGAGGAGGGCGCGAGCCTGCTGATCGCGGGCTACTCGTCGGAGGAGAAGAGCAACGCGATCACCGGCGTGCCGCTGCTCAAGGACATCCCCGGCGTGGGCGGCCTGTTCCGCTACACCGACAAGAAGCAGGCCAACATGGAACGCTTCTACCTGCTGACGCCGCGGCTCGTGACGCCGGGCTCCACGGCCTCGGTGCCGATGCTTCCGCTGCCCGAGCCCGGAGGTTGACGATGGCGCGCGAAGTCCCCTTCGACGACGAGCAGCCCGGCGACGCCGCGAACGCCGGCACGCAGGCCGCGGCGCCCGCCGCGCTCTGGTGCCTGCGCTTCCTCAGCGGCGCGGTCAAGGGCCGCACCATCATGCTCAAGCCCGGGCTCAACGTGCTCGGCTCGGGCGGCGAATGCGAGGTGATGCTGCCCGGCGGCGAGGTGCTGCCGCGGCACCTCGCGTTCACCGTCGGCGAGCTCGTGGTCTCGATGCAGCGCCTGGGCACCGCCTCGGTGCGGCTCAACGGCGAGGAGATGCAGCAGCCGCGCAAGAGCGTGGTCGCCGGCGACGTGGTGAGCATCGGCCAGATCGACATCCAGCTCGACCGCAGCTGGCCCGCCGCCGCGGCGCAGGAGGACCGCATGTTCGCGCCGGCGCACGGCGCGCAGCCCGAGGACGAGGCGCTCGCGCGGCCCGCGGCCTCGCGCGCGCAGCGGCTCGGCCTGTGGGCCGGCGGCGTGGCGGCGCTGTTCGCGCTGCTCGGCCTCGCGGCGCTGTCGCTCGGCGGCGGCGGCGCGGGCGCCCCGGGCGGGGCGAGCGTGAACCTGGCCGAGGTCGAGAAGGCGCTGGTCCCGTTTCCGGAGGTCGAGGTCATCGCGGCGCCGGGCGGTCACTTCGGCGTCAAGGGGTACGTCGAATCGAAGCAGCGCCGCAAGACGCTCGAGGACGCGATGGCGCACTTCGGCAGCCGGGTCAGCGTCAACGTGCATTCGGCCGAGGACATGGTCGAGCAGGCGCGCCGCTACGT
>CBHTTS010000131.1:0-13338 GCA_966095775.1 uncultured Variovorax sp.
CGCGCGCCACCGCGAGGTTGACCTTGCTGACCGCGGTGAAGCCCTTGAATTCCTTGGTGAGCTCGCGTGTTTCGAGGATGACGTCGCTCATCTCGCGAGGTCGCCAGGCTGCGAAAAATGTGGATGGGTCATGCGGTCCAGATGTGGCGCCACTGTCGGCGCGGACCGATTGTTGGGGGGTGCCCTGCGATTGCATACTGGGGCAAATGCCTATGCTGCAGTGCACCTTCGGACGGCGCCGCCGCGCGACTGTCGCCGCGATGACAATGGCGCGTCGCACCAGCGCCGCGGCCCCGAGACAACCCCTGCCTGGAACCCCCGCATGTCCACCCTGCCCGACTTCCGCTCCCCCGGCTTCCTGACCGGCCACATCCGCCGCACGCTGGACTTCTACGAACCCGTGAGCCGCGATCCCTCGGGCGGCTTCTTCCATTTCTTCAAGGACGACGGCACGGTGTACGACCGGCGCACGCGGCACCTGGTGAGCAGCACGCGCTTCGTCTTCAACCATGCGATGGCGCACCGGCGCTTCGGGGACGCGAAGCACCTCGAGGCCGCGCGCCATGCGCTCGCCTTCGTGCAGCAGGCCCATGCCCAGCCGGCCGGCGGCTACGCCTGGCAGATCGACTGGCACGATGGCCGCGCCACGGTGCAGGACGGCACCCAGCACTGCTATGGGCTCGCGTTCGTGCTGCTCGCGCATGCGCACGCGCTGATGGCGGGCGCGGCCGAGGCGCGCGACGGCCTCGAGAAGACCTGGCAGTTGATGGAGGCGCGCTTCTGGGAACCGCGCCATGCGCTCTATGCCGACGAGGCCACGCCGGACTGGCGGCTCTCGCCCTACCGCGGCCAGAACGCCAACATGCATGCCTGCGAGGCCATGCTCGCGGCGCACGAGGCCACGGGCGAGGCACGCTTCCTCGACCGCGCGCTCGCGCTCGCCGAATCGATCACGGGACGCCAGGCCGCGCTGGCCGGCGGGCTGGTCTGGGAGCACTACCGCGAGGACTGGTCGGTCGACTGGGACTACAACCGCGACGACCGCAGCAACATCTTCCGCCCCTGGGGCTTCCAGACCGGCCACCTGACCGAATGGGCCAAGCTGCTGCTGCAGCTCGAGCGCGCGCTCGCGGCGGCGGGCCGCGCGGCCGACTGGGCCGTGCCGCGCGCCAGGCACTTCTTCGACACCGCGATGCGCCGCGGCTGGGACGCGGCGCACGGCGGCCTGGTCTACGGCTTCGACCCCGAGGGCGCGGTCTGCGACGGCGACAAGTACTTCTGGGTGCAGGCCGAGAGCTTCGCGGCCGCGGCGCTGCTCGCGCTGCGCACCGGCGAGGCGGCCTACTGGGACTGGTACGACCGCATCTGGGCCTACAGCTGGGCGCACTTCGTCGACCATCGCCATGGCGCGTGGTACCGCATCCTCACGCCCGACAACCGCAGGATCAGCGACGAGAAGAGCCCCGCGGGCAAGACCGACTACCACACGATGGGCGCCTGCCACGACGTGCTCAGGGCGCTCGAGGGCGCGGCGCGCTAGGCTTCCTCCCGCCGAATTCCGCACAAGTCCTGTGCGGCCGCGCGGCTACCCGGCGGCTTCGTTGCTTCCTACGCTTCGGTCTTCTTATTTTCCGAACGGAGAAGGCACATGAAGCAGCATCCCAGCATCCGCCGCATCACCGGCGCCGCGCCGGCCGAGCGCCTCGACCCGGCGTGCACCGCGCTGGTCGCGATCGATTTCCAGAACGAATACTTCGACGGGCGCATGCCCCTTCCCGACGGGCCGCAGGCGGTGCGCCAGGCCCGGCGCCTGATCGACTGGGCCGACCGCCATGCGATGGCCGTGTTCCACGTGCAGCACCTCGCGCCCGCGGACAGCCCGATCTTCGCCGAGGGCAGCCGGTCCTTCGCCATCCACGACGCGCTGCGCCCGGCCGCGCACCATGCCGTGGTCCGCAAGGCCACGCCGAGCGCGTTCGCGGGCACCGCGCTCGACGCCGAACTGCGCGCGCGCGGCATCCGCACGCTGGTGCTGGCCGGCTTCATGACGCACATGTGCGTCTCGGCCACCGCCTTCGACGCGGCGCCGCGCGGCTACCAGAGCCTGATCGCGGGCGATGCCTGCGCGACGCGCGACCTCGACCTCGACGACGGCGGAACGCTGGACCATCGCACGCTGCACCTGGCGGCGCTGCGCGGCGTGTCGGACGTCGTCGCCGAGGTGCGCACGACCGACGCACTGCTCGAGTTGCTTGCGGCCGGCGGCAGCCCGGCCCGCTCAGCGCTGGCCGGCGCCGCCTGAGCGGCAGCGCGCCGCGGCGAAGTCGACGAAGGCGCGCACCTTGGGCGAGAGGTGCCGGCTCTGCGGATAGAGCGCGTAGAGGTGCAGCAGCGGCTGCTGGAACGCCGGCAGCACGCGCACCAGCTCGCCGCGCGCGACCTGCGCGCGCACCAGGAAGGCCGGCGAGCGCGCGAGCCCGGTGCCCGCGAGCGCGGCGGCGCGCAGCACGATGCCGCTGTTGGCCTGCAGCCGCCCGCCGACCTCGACCGTCTGCACGCTGCCGTCGGCCGCCGTGAAGTCCTGCTGGCCCGCCTTGCTCGCGAAGGAGTAATTGAGGCAGTCGTGCGCGCGCAGCTCGGCCGGCGCCTGCGGCATGCCGCGCCGCCGCAGGTAGGCGGGCGAGGCCACCCACCACTCCTCGAAGCTCGCGAGGCGCTTGACGACGAGCGTGGAATCCGAGAGCGCATAGGCCAGCCGGAGGCCCACGTCGAAGCCCTCCTCGATCAGGTCGACGAAGCGGTCGTTGCAGACCAGGTCGACCTGCAGCCGCGCATGCGCTTCCAGGAAGGCCGGCAGCCATTGCGCGAGCTCCTCGAGGCCGAAGGACATCGGCGCGTTGATGCGCAGCATGCCCGCGGGTTCGGCCTGGTGCTGCGAGACCGCGAGCGCCGCGGCCTCGACCTGGTCGAGGATCTGCCGGCTGTGCGCGTAGTAGCTCTGGCCGGCCTCGGTGAGCGCGAAGCGCCGCGTGGTGCGGTTGAGCAGCTGCACGCCGAGCGCGGCCTCGAGCTGCTTCACGTGGCGCGAGACCGCCGTGTGCGAGCTGCCGGTGGCCTCGGCCGCGGCAGTGAAGCCGCCCGCCTCCACGACGGCGCAGAAGGCGGCCATCGCCGCGAAGCGGTCCATCGCGCGTTCAGCAGCGGGGCCGGCTCAGTGCGCGCCCGCCGCGGCGTCGCCGCCCGCGCCGCCCTTCTGCGGCCGTGCGAGCCACACCAGCGGGATCAGCAGCAGGAACAGGATCGCCGACGCATAGAAGATGTCGTTGGTCGCGAGCATGAACGACTGCTGGTCGACCAGGCGGTTGATCTGCCCCAGCACCTGGTCGCTGCTCAGGCCGCTGCCCGAGAGCCCCGACATCGCGCTCGCCGCGGCGGCGTTGCCCTGGTTGACCGACTCCGCGAGCTGCGAATGGTGCAGCGCGGCGCGGTTCTCCCACAGCGTGGTCGTGATCGAGGTGCCCATCGCGCCCGCGGTGATGCGCAGGAAGTTCGACAGCCCCGAGGCCGCCGGGATGCGGTCGGGCGTGAGGCCCGAGAGCGTGATGGTCACGAGCGGGATGAAGAAGAACGCCATCGCGATGCCCTGGATGAAGGTCGGGATGATGATCGTGACGAAGTCGGCCTGCGTGTTGAAGTTCGACCGCATCCACAGCACCAGCGCGAACACCAGGAACGAGAAGGTCGCGTAGCGGCGCGGATCGATCTTCGCGACCGTGAGGCCGACCACCGGCGAGAAGAAGATCGCCAGCAGCCCCACCGGCGCCATGATCATGCCGGCCTGCGTGGCGGTGTAGCCCATCCATTGCTGCAGCCACAGCGGCAGCAGCACCACGTTGCCGAAGAACAGGCCGTAGGCGACCGCGGTCGCGACCGCGCCGGACCAGAAGTTGCGCCGCTTGAAGAGCGACAGGTCGACCACCGGGTGCTTGTCGGTCAGCTCCCAGATCAGGAAGAAGCCGAAGCCCACCACCGAGACCACCGCCATCGCCACGATCTCGGGCGAATGGAACCAGTCGAGCTCCTTGCCCTTGTCGAGCATCAGCTGCAGCGCGCCGACCCAGAGCACCAGCAGCGCCAGCCCGATCGCGTCGATCGGCACCTTGTGCGTGGCGCTCTCGCGCTTGCGGTAGAGCGCCCAGGTGATGATCGCGGCGACGATGCCGACCGGGATGTTGATGTAGAAGATCCACGGCCAGGAGATGTTGTCGGTGATCCAGCCGCCGAGCAGCGGCCCCATCACCGGCGCGACCAGCGTGGTCATCGACCACATCGCCATCGCGAGGCCGGCCTTGGCGCGCGGGTAGCTCGACAGCAGCAGCGTCTGCGACAGCGGGATCATCGGCCCCGCGACGAAGCCCTGCAGCGCGCGGAACAGGATCAGCATCGTCATGTTCGGCGCCAGGCCGCACAGCAGCGAGCTGATCATGAACAGCACCACGCTCGCCATGAACAGGCGGACCTGGCCGAAGCGCTGGGTCATGAAGCCGGTGAGCGGCACCGCGATGGCGTTGGCCACCGCGAAGCTGGTGATGACCCAGGTGCCCTGCGTGGTGCTCACGCCCAGGTCACCCGAGATGGCCGGCAGCGACACGTTCGCGATCGACGAGTCGAGCACGTTCATGAAGGTGGCGGCCGACAGCGCGATCGTGCCCCAGACGCGGGCGGCGCCCTCGAGCGGCGGATGCGCGACGTAGGCGGGAGCAGCAGTGGCCATGGCTTTGCCTCGGACGCCGGCGATCAGCCGGGATGCGACTGCGATGCGACCTGCTGCGGCGCGCCCGCGCCTGCCGGCTTGGCGGCTACCGGCGCGCCGCGCCCGAGGTTGGCGGCGATGATGCGGTTGACCTCGGCGTCGGCGCCGTCGTCGAGCTTGCTGTAGACCTGGGTCTGCGACAGCGGCGTGGCGCGCGGCGCGTCGGCCAGCATCTTGCCGTTCTTCTGCGTGATGTCGACCTCCGCGATCATCGACAGGCCGATGCGCAGCGGATTCGCCTTGAGCTGCTCGGGATCGAGCGCGATGCGCACCGGCACGCGCTGCACCACCTTGATCCAGTTGCCGGTGGCGTTCTGCGCCGGCAGCAGCGCGAAGGCGCTGCCGGTGCCCACGCCGAGGCCCGCGACGCGGCCGGTGTACTCGACCTTCTTGCCGTAGACGTCGGCCGTGAGCTTCACGGGCTGGTCGATGCGGATGTTGCGCAGCTGCACTTCCTTGAAGTTGGCGTCGACCCAGAGCTGGTTGAGCGGCACGATCGACATCATCGGCGTGCCGGCCGCCACGCGCTGGCCGAGCTGCACGGTGCGCTTGGCGACGTAGCCGTCGACTGGCGCCGGCATCGCGACGCGCTGCGTGGCGAGGTAGGCCTCGCGCACCTTGGCGGCGGCGGCCAGCACGCTCGGGTGCTCGGCCACGGTGGTGCCTTCGGTCAGCGACTGGTTGCTCGCGAGCTGCTCGCGCGCGGCGGCCACGCCGGCCTGCGCCGCGGCGAGCGCGCTCCTGGCGTTGGCCAGCTGCGTCTCGGCATGGTTGAGCTCTTCCTTCGAGACCGCGCCGTTGCCCGAGAGCGCGCGGCGGCGCTGCAGGTCGTCCTGGGCCTTCGCGATGTCGCTCTGGGCCATGACGATGTCGGCCTGGCGCAGCGACACCTGCGCCGCCAGCGAGCCGTTGTTGGCGTAGAGCGTGCGCACCTGGCGCACGGCCTGCGCGAGCGCGGCCTCGGCCTGCTCGAGCGCGACCTGGGCGTCGGCGGGATCGAGCTGCACCAGCGGCTGCCCGGCCTTCACGTAGTCGGTGTCGTCGGCGTTGATGGCCATCACCGTGCCGGCGATCTGGGGCGTGATCTGGATCACGTTGCCCTGCACGTAGGCGTTGTCGGTGTCCTCGTAGTGGCTGGCGACCAGCCATTCGTAGAGGCCCCAGCCGCCGCCGGCGACGAGGACCGCGGCCGCGAGCGCGGTCAGCGCGCGGCGGCGCTTGCCGTTGCCCGCGGGTGCGGCGGGCGCGGCGGTGGCGGGAGAGGCTGCCGTGGCAGCGGGCGTCGGAGTGTTGTTGTCGCTCATGATGAAGTTCTTTCCGAAGACTGATGGGGGCGGCCTGTTCAGTTGGCCGGGGTAGTGGGGGTCTGCGGGGCCGGGGTGGCGGTCGTGGCCGCCTGCCAGCCGCCGCCGAGGGCGCGCGCCCGGCCCACCTGGGTGTCGAGCGCGCGCGCGGCGAGGTCGACCGCGAGCCGGCGCTGCGCGAGCACCGCGGTCTCGGCCGTCAGCACGTTGAGGTAGTTGCCCAGGCCCGCGCTGTAGCGCTGCACCGCAATGTCGTAGGCGCCCTCGGCCGCGGTCTGCGCGGCGCGCTGCTCGGCCTGCTGGCGCGCGATCGACTGCGCGCTCGAGACCTGGTCGGCCGCGTCGCGCACGGCATCGATCACGGTGGCGTTGTAGCTCTCGACCGCGGCGTCGAGGTCGGCCGCCTTGCCGCGCAGGTTGGCGCGCAGCCGGCCGCCCTCGAAGATCGGCAGGTGGATCGCGGGGCCCACGCCCCACTGCTCGCTGCCCGACTTGAGCAGCTTGCCGAACCCCAGGCTCTGGAAGCCGACGAAGGCCGTGAGGTTCACGTTGGGATAGAACTGGGTCTTGGCATTGGCCACGTCGCTCGTCGCCGCCTCGACGCGCCAGCGCGCGGCCGCGATGTCGGCGCGGCGGCCGAGCAGGTCGGCCGGGATCTCGGGCCTCAGCGCGATCGGCTTGACGGCCGAGAGCATCGGCGGCTTGAGCGCGGCGCTCGCATTGGGCTGGCCCACGAGCGCGTCGAGCGCATGGCGCTGCAGCGCGATCTGCTCGTTGAGCGCCTCGATCTGCTGGCGCGCCTCGGGCAGGCCGCCCTCGCTCTGGCGCAGCTCGAGCCGCGTGTCGAGGCCGGCGGCCACGCGGTCGCGCACCAGCTTGAGGGTCTCGTCGCGCTGCGCCAGCGTGCGCTCGGCCACGCCGAGCTGCTCGTTGAGGCGCGCCCACTGGAAGTAGCTGCGCGCGACGTTGCTGGCCAGCAGCACGCGCGCGGCGTCGGCATCGGCGGCGGCGGCATTGGCGCCGCCGATCGCGGCCTCGAGCGCGGTGCGGTTCTTGCCGAAGAAGTCGAGCTCCCAGCTGGCGCCGAGTTGCAGCAGGCCGATGTTCTGCGTCGAACCGCCGAGCGGATCGGGGTAGATGTAGTTGGTGTTGAACTTCTGCCGGTTGAGGTCGAGCTCGCCGCTGACCTTGGGCTTGAGTGCGGCGCCCGCGATGTCGGCCGTGGCCTGGGCGCGCGCGAGCCGCGCCCGCGCGACCTGCAGGTTGGGATTGCCGGCGACCGCCTGGTCGATCAGCCCGTCGAGCTGGGCATCGCCGAAGGCGTGCCACCACTGGCTGTCGACGCCGGCGACCGGCGCGGCGCTCGGATCGGCCGCGATGCCGAGCGAGGCGGCGTCGCGCATGGTGGCGTGCGCGCCGATGCCGGCCATGTCGGCGCAGCCGGCCAGCGCCGCCACGAGCAGCGCGGCGGCAACGACGGGGGTGCGGCGCAGTGCGCGCGCGGCGAGGGAATCGGTCATTCTTTGTCTCCACGGGCCGCGAGGGCCTGTGCGTTGTCGAGGATGCGGCGCAGGTAGCCCTTGAGCTGTTCCCACTCCTGCTGGCTGAAGTCGGACAGCAGCTCGTTCTGCACGCGGCACAGCACGTGCGGCACTTCCTTGGCGGCGGCGCGACCTTCGTCCGTGAGTTCGATGTTGACCACGCGGCGGTCTTCGAGCGAGCGCACGCGGCGGCACAGGCCCTTGGCCTCGAGGCGGTCGAGCAGGCGCGTCATCGCGCCGGTGTCGAGCTCGCAGGCGCGCGCCAGCTCGGCGACCGTGGTCGCGGCGCCGACGTGCAGCTTGTAGAGCGGCATCCACTGCGGATAGGTGGGACCGCCGGGCTCGCACAGCCGGGTCTCGACCGACTGGGCCACGGCGCTCACGATGCGGCGCATCAGGTAGCCGACGCTGTCCTCCGCCCGATAGGTCTCGGGCCGGTAGAAATCGACCGGCCGGCGCTCGGCCGGGCCGGCGGTCGGCGTGTGCTGCGAAGTGTCTTGATCGCTCATGGCCGTCATATTAGCTGCCGCGGCAATTATTGTCAAGGCTGCCTTTGTAGGGGCAAGGGTCGCCCGGTAGAATCGCGGCCCATGGCTTCCTCCCCTGCGTCCTCGCCGGCCAAGGGCTCACCCCGATCGCTCTCGGGCCTGGGCCCTTTTCTTCGCCCCTACCGCGTGCAGATCGTGCTGGCGGGCATCTTCCTGGTGATGGCGGCCGTCACCACGCTGGTGTTTCCGATCGCGCTGCGCAGCCTGATCGACGGCGGCCTGATCAGCGCCGACAAGGGTGCGCAGACCATGGCGCTGCGCGAGCATTTCGGCGCCCTGTTCGCGGTGGCGGTGGCGCTGGGCGTGTTCTCGGCGGCGCGCTTCTACACCGTGAGCTGGCTCGGCGAGCGCGTGACGGCCGACCTGCGCAACGCGGTCTACGCGCGCGTGCTGCGCCAGAGCCCGGCCTTCTTCGAGACCACCCAGACCGGCGAAGTGCTCTCGCGACTGACGGCCGACACCACGCTGGTCCAGACGGTGGTGGGCTCGTCGCTCAGCATGGGGCTGCGCAACGCGGTGATGGGCGTGGGCGCGCTGGCGGTGCTGATCTGGACCAACCCCTACGTGATGGTGCAGGTGCTGGGCATCCTGGTGCTGGTGGTGCTGCCGAGCATGTGGTTCGGCCGCCGCGTGCGCAAGCTGTCGCGCGCGAGCCAGGACCGGGTGGCCGACGCGAGCGCGATCGCGGCCGAGGTGCTCAACGCCATCCCCGTGGTGCAGAGCTACACGGCCGAGGCGCGCGAGGCCGAGCGCTTCCACGGCTCGACCGAGAACGCCTTCCGCACCGCGGTGCGGCGCACGCGCGCGCGCTCGGTGCTCGTGGCCTTCATCATCATCGCCACCTCGGCGGCGCTGCTCTGGGGCCTGTACCAGGGCACGCAGGCGGTGCTGCGCGGCGACATCACGGCGGGCCACCTGGGCCAGACGGTGGTCTACGTCGCGATCCTCGCGGCCGCGACCGCGGTGCTCGGCGAGGTCTATGGCGACCTGCTGCGCGCCGCCGGCGCGACCGAGCGGCTGATGGAGCTGCTGCATGCGCCGGCCGCGATCGTCTCGCCGTCGGCGCCGGCGACGGCGCCCACCCCGGCGGCGGGCAGCGCGATCCGCTTCGAGGGCGTGACCTTCCACTACCCCTCGCGGCCCGGGACGCCGGCGCTCAAGGACTTCAGCCTCGAGGTCGCGCCCGGCGAGACGGTGGCGCTCGTGGGATCGAGCGGCGCGGGCAAGAGCACGGTGTTCCAGCTGCTGCTGCGCTATTTCGACCCGCAGTCGGGCCGGCTCGGGCTCGACGGCGTGCCGCTCGCCTCTTTCGCGCTGGCCGACCTGCGGCAACGCATCGGGCTGGTGCCGCAGGACGCGGTGATCTTCTCGGCCAGCGCGTTCGAGAACATCCGCTACGGCCGCCCCGACGCGAGCGCCGAAGAGGTGCACGCCGCGGCGCGCGCGGCCTTCGCGCACGACTTCCTGCAGGCGCTGCCCGAGGGCTACGACACCTTCCTGGGCGAGCGCGGCGTGCGGCTGTCGGGCGGCCAGCGCCAGCGCATCGCGATCGCGCGCGCGATCCTCAAGAATCCGCCGCTGCTGCTGCTCGACGAGGCCACGAGCGCGCTCGACGCCGAAAGCGAGCGCATGGTGCAGGCCGCGCTGGAATCGGCGATGGAAGGCCGCACGACGCTGGTGATCGCGCACCGGCTCGCGACCGTGCAGCGCGCCGACCGGATCGTGGTGCTCGACCACGGCGGGATCGTCGAACAGGGCACCCACGCCTCGCTGGTGGCGCAGGGCGGCGTCTATGCGCGGCTGGCCGCGCTGCAGTTCACGAGCTGACGCCCGGCCCGCGGCAGCGGGCTATTGCAGGGTTTCCTTGAGCGCCGCGGGAATCGGCAGCGGCATCACCGGAATGCCCTCCTCGAGCAGCGCGACGGTCTGCTCGGGCGTGGCCTGGCCGCGGATGCCGCGTTCCTCGGCCTCGCCATAGTGCATGCGGCGCGCCTCGTCGGCGAAACGGTCGCCGACGTCCTCGGTCTTCGCGAGCACCTCGCGCACGGCGCGCATCCAGCGCGCCTCGGGCGACTGCGCCGCGGGCGGCCCGGCCTTCGACGGCGCGGCGGCCTCGGGCGCCTTGGCATTGCCGAGGTTCAGGCGCGGCGCGCTCGGCTGCTTGACGATGCCCTTGTCGGCACAGATCGGGCACTCGACCAGCCCGGCGGCGAGCTGCGAGTCGAAATCTTCATTGGACGCAAACCAGCCTTCGAAGCCGTGGCCGTGCGCGCAGCGGAGATCGAGAACCTTCATGCGCGGATTATCCCGCGCCGCCCTGCCCCGTGGCGGGCTGCCAGTCCAGAACCCATGCCCCCGAGAGGACGTTCTGCAGCCAGAGCGCGCAGGTCAGCGACTTGGCGTCGGTGATGGTGCCGTCGCGGCACCAGCCGGCCACTTCCTGCGGCGTGGCGGTGAACACGTCGAGGAACTCGCCGTGGTCGAGCTGGCGCTCGCCCAGCGAAAGGCCGCGCGCGAAGTAGATGTGGATGATCTCGGTCGAATAGGCGACCGCGAGGTGCATGGCGCCCGCATGGGCCCATTCGCGGGCGGTGTAGCCGGTTTCCTCGAGCAGCTCGCGGCGGCCGCAAACGAAGGGATCCTCGCCCGCGTCGAGCTTGCCGGCGGGAAACTCGACCATCACGTGGCCGACCGGATAGCGGTACTGGCGCTCGAGCACCACGCGCCCGTCGTCGAGCAGCGGCACCACCACCACCGCGCCCGGATGGACCACGTACTCGCGCGTCGCGCTGTGGCCGTCGGGCAGCCGCACCGTGTCGCGGCGGACCTGGAGGAAGTTGCCGCGCAGCAGCGTCTCGCTGGCGGTGCATTCTTCGCGGAGGTGGGAATCGGCGGTCGGAGCGGTCATGTCAGTGCCGGTGTTTCATCAGGTAGCGCCAGGTGAAGCCGGGAAAGGCCAGCACGATGAAGAGCGCGCCGGTCACGGCGTAGAACTCCCAGCCCTGGGGCGCGATCTGCCCTGCCCTGCGCTCGAACAGCAAGCCCACGCCGCCGGCCACGAAGTACAGCACCACGAGTTCCGCGAAGCGGATCGCGAGCGACTTGCGCTCGCCGGGCAGCGGCACGGCACCGAACAGCCGCTCGTTGAGGAACGGCAGGTTGGCCGCGACCAGCGCGACCAGCAGCACGACCCAGACCGATGCGGTTTGCGACACCGTCCGGGCGGGATCAGTTGGCGAGCGTGGCGACGATGGCCTGGGCGCACAGCGCCATCAGGCCGCCGGGGACGATGCCCAGCACGAGGATCAGGAGGCCGTTGATCGACAGCACGGCACGCACGTCGCGCGGCGCCGACACGGTGCTGACGGTCACGGGCGCGTCGAAGTACATGACCTTGACCACGCGCAGGTAGTAGAAGGCGCCGATCAGCGACATCACGACCGCGAACACCGCGAGGCCGATGTAGAGCGCCTGGCCCGAGGCGATCAGCGCCTGCAGCACCGCGAGCTTGGCATAGAAGCCGACCAGCGGCGGCAGGCCCGCGAGCGAGAACATCGCGATCGCCATCACGCCGGCGTAGAGCGGGCTGCGCTGGTTCAGGCCCGCGAGGTCGGTGATCTCCTCGCTCTCGAAGCCTTCGCGCGCGAGCAGCAGGATGATGCCGAAGCTCGCGAGCGTGGTCAGCACGTAGGTCACGATGTAGAACATCGCGGCGCTGTACGCGAACTGCGCGTTGTAGGTGTTGCCGTTGACCACGCCGGCCACGAGGCCGAGCAGCATGAAGCCCATCTGCGAGATGGTCGAGTAGGCCAGCATGCGCTTGAGGTTGGTCTGGGCGATGGCCGCGAGGTTGCCGATCAGCAGCGAGGCGATGGCGAGCACCGCGAGCATCTGTTGCCAGTCGAAGGCGAGCGGCAGCAGGCCCTCGACGAGCAGGCGGATGATGATCGCGAAGGCGGCCAGCTCGGGCGCGGCGCCGATCAGCAGCGTCACGGCCGTGGGCGCGCCCTGGTAGACGTCGGGCACCCACATGTGGAACGGCGCGGCGCCGACCTTGAACGCGAGGCCCGCGACGATGAACACCAGGCCGAACACCAGCACCTGGTGGTTCACCTTGCCGCTCGCGATGATCTTGAACACCTCGTTGACGTCGAGCGAGCCGGTGGCGCCGTACATCATCGACAGGCCGTAGAGCAGGAAGCCGCTGGCCATCGCGCCGAGCACGAAGTACTTCATCGCGGCCTCGCTCGCGACCGCATGGTCGCGGCGCAGCGCCACGAGCGCGTAGCTCGAGAGCGTGAGCAGTTCCAGTCCCAGGTAGATCAGCAGGAAGTTGCTGCCCGAGATCATCACGAACATGCCCAGCAGCGCGAGCATGCTGATGGTGAACAGCTCGCCGCCGCGCAGCATGTCGCGGTCGGCCGCGGAGGGGCGGCCGTAGACCAGCGTCACCATCAGCGCCACGGTGGCGAAACACTTGAGCCAGTTGCCCATCGGGTCGCTCACGACCATGCCGCCGAAGCCGTAGACGGTCTTGCCGCCGGCGGCGGCCATGCCCGTGAGCACCGCCACCACGGCCAGCGTGAGCAGCGTCAGGACATAGGTGCGGGTGCGGCGCGGGCTGGTCGTCGACAGGTCGACCAGCGCGATGAGGCAGGCCATGACCAGCAGCACGATTTCGGGGTAGATCGCGACCCAGCTGAGTTTGTCAATCATCTCGTTCTCTTCTTCAGCGAGGCATCAGGGTAGTTTGGACACGGCCACGTGACGCAGCAGCTCGGTCACGGAAGCGTCCATCACGTCGGTGAAGGGCTTCGGATACAGGCCCATCCAGAGCACCGCGATCGCGAGCAGCGCCAGCATCAGGAACTCGCGGCCGTTGATGTCGGTGAGTTCCTTGACGTGGTCGTTGCCGACCGGGCCGAGGTAGACGCGCTTGTACATCCAGAGCGTGTAGGCGGCGCCGAAGATCAGCGCGGTGGCCGAGGCCAGGCCGATCCAGAAGTTGAACTTGACCGCGCCGAGGATCACCATCCACTCGCCCACGAAGCCGGCCGTGCCCGGCAGGCCGCAGTTGGCCATGGCGAACAGCAGCGCGAAGGCCGCGAACTTGGGCATGGTGTTGACCACGC
>CBHTTS010000132.1:0-13259 GCA_966095775.1 uncultured Variovorax sp.
CCTTGAGCAGGCCCCAGCGCTTGTGCTGCGTGAGGAACCACATGCCGTCCGACAGGTACGGGAAGTTCACCGCGCCGCCGTTGTAGAACTTCATGTGGTTGGGGTCGTCCCAGCTCTTGCCGAGGCCGTTGACGTAGCGGCCCAGGATGCGCTGGTTGATCGCGTCGACGCTGGTGTTGACGTAGCTCTTGTCGGCGATGGTCTCGGCCATCTTGTTCTTGTTCTGCAGGCCGGTGTCGATCCACTTGCCGGCCTCGAGGATCGCCGCGGTCACCGCGCGCGCGGTGTTGGGGTACTTCTTGACGAAGTCCGAGGTGGTGCCGAGCACCTTCTCGGGATGGTCCTTCCAGATGTCCTGCGTGGTGATCGCCGTGATGCCGATCCCGTCCATGATCGCGCGCTGGCCCCAGGGCTCGCCGACGCAGTAGCCGTCCATGTTGCCCACGCGCATGTTGGCCACCATCTGGGGCGGCGGCACGACGATGTTCTTCACGTCCTTGAACGGGTCGATGCCGGCCGAGGCGAGCCAGTAGTAGAGCCACATCGCGTGCGTGCCGGTGGGGAAGGTCTGGGCGAAGGTGTATTCGCGCTTCTCGCTCGCGATCAGCTTCGCGAGCGAGGCCGCGTCGACGGCGCCCTTGTCGGCGAGCTTCTTCGACAGCGTGATGGCCTGGCCGTTGTTGTTGAGCGTCATGAGCACGGCCATGTCCTTCTTCGGCCCGCTCAGGCCCAGGTGCACGCCGTAGACCAGGCCGTAGAGCACGTGCGCCATGTCGAGCTCGCCGTTGACCAGCTTGTCGCGCACGCCGGCCCAACTGGCTTCCTTGCTGGGCACGATCTTCACGCCGTACTTCTTGTCGATGCCGAGCACCGAGGCCATGACCACGCTCGCGCAGTCGGTCAGCGGGATGAAGCCGATCTTCACTTCCTCCTTCTCGGGCTTGTCGGAGCCCTGGGCCCAGACGGCGGCGCGCAGCGCGGGATCGATGCCGACGGCGCCGAGGGCGGCGGCTTGCAGCACGCGGCGGCGGCTGAGGCGGGTCTTGAGCGGATCGGTCATGGGGCGGGCTCCGGTTGAAACAGACGACAGGGAAGCGAGACAAAAACAAAAAGGCGTCCCGCACCGCGCAAGGGCGGCTCGCGAACGAGCCCTTGCGGGGTGGGGGACGCCTTTGTCCGGTGGTGGCCTGCCGCACCCGCCGTTGGGTGCCGCCTGCCGGGACCCGAAGGTCCGTGCGCTACTTGAGCAAACCGCGTGCCAGCTTCGAACGGCCGTCTGCTGCTATCGAATCGGCAGCAGCCCGGCCGCGGCCTTCGTGGCCGCGGCACCGCTGGCGCGGGAAATCCGCGGCATGCACGGTTCTTGTGCGGCGCACCAAACAGTGCGCCCGCGCGCGGCCGGCGCTCAGTGCCGGGGCGCGGGCGGCGGCAGGGGCAGGTAGTCGGCCATCGCGAGCATCGACTCGGCCACGTCGACGAGCCGGCGCTTCTGGTTCATCGCGGTCTGCAGCAGCATCTTGTGGGCCTCGTCCTCGCTCATGCGGCGGTGCGCCATCAGCAGGCCTTTGGCGCGCTCCACCAGCTTGCGCTCGTTGAGCGAGGCGCGCACGGTCTCGAGCTCGTCGCTCATCGCCTGCAGCCGGTGCGACTGCTCGCGGACCATGTCGAGCACCGAGCGCTCGAGGTGCCGGCCGTACTGCGCGGGCTCGGCGGCGCGCGTGTCGACATCGTCGAAGAAGGCCGCGCCCTCGGCCTGCGGCGCGAGCGTGCCGAGCAGGGCCTCGTAGCGCTGCAGCTCGCTGCGCGCCTGCGCGGTCTTCTGCGCGCAGAGCGTGCGCAGGTCCTCGGCGAGCCGGTCCTCGACCGCCTTCATCGCGTCGATGCGGCGCGTGCAACAGTCGAACCAGGCCTGGCTCGCCCGCACGTCGGGCGCGGCGGGGACGGCGGGCGCCGCCGTCACGCTGGCGCGGCGCAGGCGCTCGATCTCGACCATGGCGGCGTCGGACTGGCTGCGGTGCCACAGCGCGAGCAGCTCGGCGCTCGAGAAGTCGGTGAAGACCTGGAAGCAGCGCTCCTGCAGCTCGATCAGGTGCAGCCACTGCTGGCGCTGCTGCGGCTCGGCGCTGCGGCCGACGGCGAGCGAGGCGGCGCCGAAGGCGCGCTCCTGGCCGGCGAATTCCTTGCCCTGCATGAAGTTGAACATCGCCACCAGCAGGCGCGAGATCTCGGGATCGGTCGCGCCGTCGGCGGCCTCGAACACCACCGCCAGCAGGCCCGCGACGAGCTTGGCGAAGGCCGCGGTCGCCTGCGCGGGCGTGAGCGCGAGCGCGCCCACGCGGCGCCGCAGCTCGGGCAGGCCGTCGAGGCCCGGCAGCACCCAGGCGATGCGGCTGAACAGCCGCGCGCTGTTGCCGGCGCTGGCGCCGGCGCGCGCCTCGGTGCCGAGCTCGTCGAAGCCGGCGCGCACCGCCTGCTCGAGCGCCAGGCATTCGGCGATCTGCGGGTCGCGCTGCTCGGCGAAGCGCACGCCGCGCGAGGCCAGGAACACGTTCGACATGCCGCGCTCGCGCTGCAGCGCGTGCACCAGCCGCGCGATCAGCCCGACCAGCTCGCTGGTGCGCGCGAGCTGGTCGAGCTCGTCGATCTCGCACCGGCGGGCGGCGATGAGGAAACGGAGTCCGGAGTCCATCGTCCCCGGGCGCTGCAACATCTGTGCCGCCGGCCGGGCGCTGCCCCCGCGGGCACCCCGTGATTGGCCCGGCGCCTACACTTCCCACCCATGCTCTTGTTGGGAATCGAATCCTCCTGCGACGAAACCGGCGTGGCGCTGGTCGAGTCGCACGGCCAGGCGGTGCCGCGCCTGATGGCGCACGCGCTGCACAGCCAGATCGCGATGCACCAGGCCTACGGCGGCGTGGTGCCCGAACTCGCGAGCCGCGACCACATCCGTCGCGTGCTGCCGCTGACCGAGGCCGTGATGAAGGAGGCCGGGCGCACGCTGGCCGAGATCGACGTCGTGGCCTACACGCGCGGGCCCGGGCTCGCGGGCGCGCTGCTCGTCGGGGCGGGCGTGGCCTGCGCGCTCGGCGCGGCGCTCGGGCGGCCGGTGCTCGGCGTGCACCACCTCGAGGGGCACCTGCTGTCGCCGTTCCTGAGCGCCGATCCGCCGGAATTCCCGTTCGTCGCGCTGCTGGTCTCGGGCGGCCACACGCAGCTGATGCGGGTCGACGGCGTGGGCCGCTACGAACTGCTCGGCGAGACCATCGACGACGCGGCCGGCGAGGCCTTCGACAAGAGCGCCAAGCTCATGGGGCTGCCGTACCCCGGCGGCCCCTGGCTCGCGAAGCTCGCCGAGACCGGCGATGCCGCGGCGTTCAAGCTGCCGCGGCCGCTGCTGCACAGCGGCGACCTCGATTTCTCGTTCGCCGGCCTCAAGACCGCGGTGCTCACGCAGGCCCGCAAGCTCGGCGACGAACTCGAGGCGCGCAAGCCCGACCTCGCGGCCTCCACGCAGGCCGCCATCGTCGAGGTGCTGCTGAAGAAGTCGCTCGCCGCGCTCGAGCGCACGGGGCTGCGGCGGCTCGTGGTCGCCGGCGGGGTGGGCGCTAACCGGAGCCTGCGCGAGCAGCTCGACGCGGCCTGCGCGAAGCGCCGCGTGCGCGTCCACTATCCCGAGCTGCATTTGTGCACCGACAACGGCGCGATGATCGCGATGGCGGCCGCGATGCGGCTGCAGTCGGGGCTGGCGCAGGCGAGCGCGCGCTACGCGTTCGACGTCAAGCCGCGATGGCCCATGGCTTCGCTGACGGCGCAGGCCGCGCCGGAGGCTGCGGCGTAGCGCCGCTCTCGCGCGCTCGGCCGAGCGAAGGCAGCGGCAGCACGTCGAGCACGTTGCGCCAGAGCTGGCGCCACTGCGGCCAGTCGTGGCCGCCTTCGGTGGTGAAGACCCGGCCTTCGGGCAAGGCGTCCGCCAGCAGCCGGTGGTTGCTCGCGAAGCGGTCGGCGAGGCCGAAACCGAGGTACAGCTGCGGCAGGTTGCGCGACTTCTTGGCGTCGAGGTACTGCTGGAACCAAGGCCAGAGCTTGCGGTCGGGCTCCTCGTCGGGCAGCGGGCCCACGGGCGCCTGCCAGGTGCGCAGCCCGCCGGCCTTCATGATCTCGGCGCCGAGCACGCGCCGCCCGAGGTAGGGCGCGAGCGCGACGATGCCGTCGACGGCGCCGGGCTTGGAGAGCTCATGGATCAGCGCGCCGAAGCCGCCGATCGAGATGCCCACGAGCCAGATCGACTTGTAGCCCAGCGCGCGCTGCGGCTCGATCACGTCGGCATGCAGCCGCTCGCTGAGGGTCTGGTCGTAGTAGTAGGAGACGTCGGCATCCACCAGCAGGGCATCGGCCGCCAGATGGCGCTCGCGCACCGCGCTGATGAATCCTTCGCGTTCGAATTCGTCCGGCTTGAGGTAGGCGCCGGGCAGGAAGACCAGGAGCGTGTCGGACCGTTCGTTGTCTTTGGCTGACTTGAGGTGCGTGATCATGGCGTGCCTTGAAGGGCACCCGCGTCCGCACCGTCATGAATGCGTCATGAATTGAAGTGCGTTTACGAGCCGCCCACGTAAAAAGGGAAATGTGAAAACGTCACATGATGTGACGTTCTTCACGCGTCTATTGTGATTAGTCAACTTGTTCAAAGTCAAAAACAATAGTGAACGCACTTTCCCTCAATGGGCATTGCAGCCGTGTGTCAGCCGCAGGCGGCGCACGCACCCGAAGCGCCGGCCCGCGCAGCGGCGGACCGGCGCTTCGCGCGAACCGATCAGTTGATCTGCAGCTGCGACACCTGGCTCACGGGCACGCGCTTGCCGAGCTTCAGCGTGAGCACGCCGTTCTCGAGCTTGGCTTCGCTCGCGGCCACGTCGATCTCGAGCGGCAGCTCGTAGGCGGCCTTGACCTGGCGCTTGGCCTCGGCCTTGCTCTCGATGCGGACCACGGCGCCTTCGATGCCGATGGAGAGGTCCTCGCGCGCGAGGCCCGGCACGTCGAGCGACAGCGTCCAGCTCTTGTCGTCCTGCTCGACCAGCGGCGAGCGCGGCAGGCCGGCGAAGGCGTCGGCGACGAAGCGCTCGAAGGCGCGGTCGTACGAACGCGGCGCGAAACGGGCGGTGCGAAGGGTGGGGGCGAAAAACATCTGAGACTCCTGAATCAACACAACGGGGACAAGGAATGTGTGTCCCTTACACTGCGCGGCCGTTCCATCCTGAGTGCCGCTTGAGACCTCATCTAGGCCCAGCCGCACCCGTTTCAAGACAATGAATCCCAGCTTTATTTGGCGTCGCCGGGCCTTGAAATTCGCGACGCTGGCGCTATGCGCGCCGTCGTTCGCGGCGCGCGCGCAGACGCCGCCCGCGCCGATCCGCCTCGCGCTGATCGAGAGCATGAGCGGGCCCTTCGCCAACACCGGCGAGGCCGTCTTCCGCAACCTGCTGTGGGCCGTGGAGCGCGTGAACGCGCGCGGCGGCGTGCGGCTTGCCGGTGGCGCACGGCCGCTGCAGCTCGACCGCTACGACAGCAAGGGCCAGAACGAGGAGGCGCTCTCGGCGCTGCGCGCGGCCATCGACGACGGTGCGCGCATCGTGCTGCAGGGCAACTCCTCGGCCACCGCCGCGGCGCTGGTCGACGCGGTCGAGAAGAACAACGAGCGCGATCCCGCGCGCCGCGTGCTGTTCCTCAACTACGCGGCGGTCGATCCGGCGCTGACCAACGAGCGCTGCAGCTTCTGGCACTTCCGCTTCGATGCGCATGCGGACATGCGCGTGGCCGCGCTGATGGAGGTGGTGAAGGACGACGCGACGCTCAAGCGCGCCTACCTGATCGGCCAGGACTACAGCTTCGGCCAGGCGGTGCTGCGCGAGTCGAAGCGCCAGCTCGGCGCGCAGCGGCCCGACATCGAGATCGTCGGCGAGGAGCTCCATCCGATGGGCAAGGTGAAGGACTTCGCGCCCTACGCCGGCAAGATCATCGCGAGCGGCGCGCAGGCGGTGTTCACCGGCAACTGGGGCAACGACCTGACCCTGCTCGTGAAGGCGGCGCGCGAGGCCGGCTTCAACGGCACCTTCTACACCTTCTACGGCAACGCGCTCGGCGCGCCCGCGGCCATCGGCGACGCGGGCATCGGCCGCGTGGTCGCGGTCGCCGACTGGCTGCCGAACGTGCAGACGGCGCAGTCCGAGGCCTTCTACCGCGCGTTCCGCACGCGCTTCCCGAAGCCCGCGGACGACTACGTCCACATGCGCATGCAGCTCCTGGTGGAGTCGCTCGCGCAGGCGCTCGAGCGCGCCGGCGGCACCGAGGCCGTGCCGGTGGCGCGCGCGCTCGAGCAGGCCGACGTGACGCTCCACGGCCAGCGCGGCCGCATGCGCGCCGCCGACCACCAGTTCCAGCAGCCGCTCGTCGTGGGCGTGATGGACAAGCAGGGCCGGCCGGGCGTCCAGTTCGACGTCGAGGGCTCGGGCTACGGCTTCCGCGTGGTCAAGACCATCGCGCCCGAACGCGCCGAGCTGCCGACCAGCTGCAGGATGAAAAGACCTTCCTAGGAAACCGACCCATGCGTGAAGCCATTCAGAACCTCGAAGCCTCCAGGATCCGCGAGGTCGCCAACGCCGGCATCGGCCGGCTCGACGTGCTCGCCTTCTGGTTCGGCGAAAGCGACGAGGTCACGCCCGAGGTGGTCCGCCGCGCGGCCATCGAATCGCTCGAGCGCGGCGAGACCTTCTATGCCCACAACCTCGGCCTGCCCGAGCTGCGCGAGGCGATCGCGCGCTACACCAGCACGCTGCATCCGGCGGTCGACGCCTCGCGCATCGCGGTCACCTCGGGCGGCGTCAGCGCGCTGATGCTCGCGGTGCAGGCGCTGGTCGACGCGGGCGACGAGGTCGTCGCGATCACGCCCGTGTGGCCCAACCTCACGGCCCAGCCCGCGATCCTCGGCGCGCGCGTGCGCACCGTGCCGCTGGTGCCGGTGGACGGCGCGTGGACGCTCGACCTCGACGCGCTGCGCCGCGCCGTGACCCCCGCGACCAGGCTGCTGATCGTCAATGCGCCGAACAACCCGACCGGCTGGACCCTGACGCGCGCGGAGCAGCAGGCCGTGCTCGACCACTGCCGCTCCACCGGCACCTGGATCCTCGCCGACGAGGTGTACGAGCGGCTGTACTTCGAATCCAGCTCGAACGGCTGCGCGCCGAGCTTCCTCGACGTCGCGACGGCGGACGACCGGCTGGTCGTGACCCACAGCTTCTCGAAGAGCTTCCTCATGACCGGCTGGCGCCTCGGCTGGCTCGTGCTGCCGCCCGCGCTGGTCGAGGGCATCGGCAAGCTGATCGAGTTCAACACCTCCTGCGCCAGCGTCTTCGCCCAGCGCGGCGCCCTGGCCGCCCTGGCGCACACCGCCGACATCACGCCGCGCGTCGTCGCCCACCTGAAGCACTGCCGCGACACCCTCGTGCCCCTGCTGGCCGAGTTGCCCGGCGTCCAGGTCGCCGCCGCCAAGGGCGGCATGTACGCCTTCTTCCGCCTCGAGGGCCATCCCGACTCCCTGGCCCTCGCCAAGCGCCTCGTCGCCGAAGCCGGCCTCGGCCTCGCCCCCGGCAGCGCCTTCGCCCCCGAAGCCGAAGGCTGGCTGCGCTGGTGCTTCGCGTCCAAGGACCCGAACCGCCTGGTCGAGGGCGTCGGGCGGCTGCGCTCCTGGCTCGAGGGGGTGAAACGGGCCTGAATGGCGGGTGGGCTATAATCCCTGGGTTTTGCATGCCGCAAAGCGCACGGTGAAGACAGTTCCAGTCCTCACCGCAAGTCAAACATCCCGGAACGAACAAGGAAATTTCAAATGATCGCAGCCTCCGTCAAGGCCGAAGTCGTCAAGGACAACGCCCGTGGCGCCAACGACACCGGCAGTCCCGAAGTGCAGGTCGCACTGCTGACCGCTCGCATCAACGAGCTCACCCCCCACTTCAAGACGCATGCCAAGGACCACCACGGTCGCCGCGGCCTGCTGCGCATGGTGAGCCGCCGCCGCAAGCTCCTGGACTACCTCAAGTCCAAGGATGCCGACCGTTACACCGCGCTGATCGCCAAGCTGGGTCTGCGCAAGTAAACCGAATCGCATGAAGAAACGCCTGGGTTAGTCCGCTAGCTCAGGCGTTTTTTACTTCGCGATCCATTTCGGAGTGCCCAAACAGAGCGAAGCTGTGTCATTCCAATGAAGTTCCGCCCCGAGCTTCGCTGGAATGGCATCGTGTTCTGAGAAGCCTCCGGCCCCGCGGAACCTGCAGCCCCTGCAGGTCGGCCGCTATCAAAACAGGAGCAAACATGAGCCTCTTCAACAAAGTCACCAAGTCCTTCCAGTGGGGCGACAAGACCGTCGTCATGGAAACGGGCGAAATCGCCCGCCAGGCCACCGGCGCCGTGGTTGTCGACATCGACGGCACCACGATCCTCGCGACCGTGGTCGGAGCCAAGTCGGCCAAGGCCGGCCAGGACTTCTTCCCCCTGACCGTCGACTACATCGAGAAGACCTATGCCGCGGGCAAGATCCCCGGCAGCTTCTTCAAGCGCGAAGCCAAGCCCAGCGAGCACGAGACGCTGACCAGCCGACTGATCGACCGCCCGATCCGCCCGCTGTTCCCCGAAGGCTTCCTGAACGAAGTGCACGTGGTCATCCACACGCTGTCGCTGAACCCCGAAGTCGACGCCGACATCGCCGCGATGATCGGCGTGAGCGCCGCGCTCTCGATCTCCGGCATCCCGTTCAACGGCCCGATCGGCGCCGCGCGCGTGGGCTACATCAACGGCCAGTACGTGCTGAACCCGGGCCAGACCGCGCGCAAGGAATCGCAGATGGACCTCGTCGTGGCCGGCACCGAAGCCGCCGTGCTGATGGTCGAGTCCGAAGCCCTGCAGCTCAGCGAGGAAGTCATGCTCGGCGGCGTGGTGTTCGGCCACGAGCAGGCCAGGATCGCGATCAACGCGATCCACGAACTCGTGCGCGACGCCGGCAAGCCCGTCTGGGACTGGCAGCCGCCGGCCGAGGACGAGACCTTCGTCGCCAAGGTCAAGGGCCTGGCCGAGGAGAAGCTGCGCGCCGCCTACCAGATCCGCAGCAAGCAGGCGCGCACGCAGGCGCTGCGTGAAGCCAACGCCAGCGTGCTCGAGGCGCTGAAGGCCGAAGGCGTCGAATTCGACGCCGGCAAGGTCGGCGACCTGCTGTTCGCGATCGAGTCCAAGATCGTGCGCAGCCAGATCCTCTCGGGCGAGCCGCGCATCGACGGCCGCGACACGCGCACCGTGCGCCCGATCGAGATCCGCAGCTCGGTGCTGCCGCGCACCCACGGCTCGGCGCTGTTCACGCGCGGCGAGACGCAGGGCCTGGTCGTGACCACGCTCGGCACCGAGCGCGACGCCCAGCGCATCGACGCGCTGGCCGGCGAATACGAGGACCGCTTCCTGTTCCACTACAACATGCCTCCCTTCGCGACCGGCGAAGTGGGCCGCATGGGCTCGACCAAGCGCCGCGAGATCGGCCACGGCCGGCTCGCCAAGCGCGCGCTGGTGGCCGTGCTGCCGACCAAGGAAGAGTTCCCCTACACGATCCGCGTGGTGTCGGAGATCACCGAGTCGAACGGCTCCTCGTCGATGGCCTCGGTCTGCGGCGGCTGCCTCTCGATGATGGACGCCGGCGTGCCGATGAAGGCGCACGTGGCGGGCATCGCCATGGGCCTGATCAAGGAAGACAACCGCTTCGCGGTGCTGACCGACATCCTCGGCGACGAGGACCACCTCGGCGACATGGACTTCAAGGTGGCCGGCACGACCAACGGCATCACCGCGCTGCAGATGGACATCAAGATCCAGGGCATCACGAAGGAGATCATGCAGGTCGCGCTGGCGCAGGCCAAGGAAGCGCGCATGCACATCCTGGGCAAGATGCAGGAAGCGCTGGGCGAGGCCAAGTCGGACGTGTCCACGTTCGCGCCGCGCCTGTACACGATGAAGATCAACCCCGAGAAGATCCGCGACGTGATCGGCAAGGGCGGCGCGGTGATCCGCGGCCTGCAGGAAGAGACCGGCACCACGATCAACATCGACGAGGACGGCACCATCACGATCGCCTCGACCGATCCGGCCAAGGCCGAAGAGGCGAAGAAGCGCATCGAGCAGATCACGGCCGAGGTCGAGATCGGCAAGGTCTACGAAGGCCCGGTCACCAAGATCCTGGACTTCGGCGCGCTGGTCAACCTGCTGCCCGGCAAGGACGGCCTGCTGCACATCAGCCAGATCGCGCACGAGCGCGTCGAGAAGGTGACCGACTACCTGAGCGAAGGCCAGATCGTCAAGGTCAAGGTGCTCGAGACCGACGACAAGGGCCGCGTGAAGCTGTCCATGAAGGCGCTGGCCGAGCGTCCGGCCGGCATGGAGTACAGCGAGCGTGCGCCGCGCGAAGAGCGCGGCGAGCGCCGCGAGCGTTCGGACCGCGGCGACCGTGGCGATCGCGCCCCGCGCGCCAACGGCGAGCAGCAGCAGGCGCCGCGCAGCGAGCAGCCGCAGGTTCCGGCCGGCGAGCAGCCCTACGCGCCGCGCGAAGAGTAAGCCGGAGCCCGGGGCCGTGGCGGCGGCAGTCCGCCGCCGCGCCCTCGCTTCGAACTGCCAACCGTGCCCGCGCCGCGGGCGTTGCAGGCCAGGACCATGAAAGCCATTGAAATCACTTCGTACGGCGCCCCCGAGGTGCTGCGCACCGTGGAGCGCCCCGATCCGGTGGCGGGCGTGGGCGAGCTGCTGATCCGCGTCGCGGCCAGCGGCGTCAACCGACCCGACGTGCTGCAGCGCAAGGGGCACTATCCGGTGCCCCCGGGCGCCTCCGACCTGCCGGGCCTCGAGGTGGCCGGCGAGATCGTCTCGGGCGACGCCGCGGCGCTGGCCGAGGCGGGCCTCAAGGTCGGCGACCGCGTCTGCGCGCTGATCGCGGGCGGCGGCTATGCCGAGCTGTGCGTGGCGCCGGTGGCGCAATGCCTGCCGGTGCCCAGGGGCTGGAGCGATGTCGAGGCGGCTTCGCTGCCCGAGACCTTCTTCACCGTCTGGAGCAACGTGTTCGACCGCGGCCGGCTGCAGAAGGGCGAGACCCTGCTGATCCAGGGCGGCTCGAGCGGCATCGGCGTGACGGCGATCCAGGTCGCCAAGGCCATGGGCGCGACGGTGATCGTCACCGCGGGCAGCGACGACAAATGCGAGGCCTGCAGGAAACTCGGCGCCGACCATGCGATCAACTACCGCACCAGCGACTTCGTCGAGGAGGCGAAGAAGCTCACCGGCGGCAAGGGCGTGGACGTGATCCTCGACATGGTCGCGGGCGACTACGTGGCGCGCGAGGTCGAGTGCATGGCCGAGGACGGCCGGCTCGTGATCATCGCGGTGCAGGGCGGCGTGAAGAGCGAGTTCAACGCGGGGCTGGTGCTGCGCCGCCGGCTCGTGATCACCGGCTCGACGCTGCGTCCGCGGCCGGTCGAGTTCAAGGGCGCGATCGCCCGCGCGCTGCGCGAGAAGGTCTGGCCGCTGCTCGAGAGCGGCGCGGTCAGGCCGGTGATCCACAGCACCTTCGCAGCGGGCGGCGAGCCCAGCGGCGCGGCCCAGGCGCACGCGCTGATGGAATCGAACCAGCACATCGGCAAGATCGTGCTGACCTGGTGACGGGCGAACAACCAACGACGACGATGACGACGACGAAAAAGAAACTGATCGCCGGCAACTGGAAGATGAACGGCAGCCTGGCTGCCAACGAGGCGCTCGTGAAGGCGCTGCAGCAGAGCCTGGCCGCGTCGCCGGCGGCCTGCGACGTCGCGCTGTGCGTGCCGGCGCCTTACTTCGCGCAGCTGCAGTCGCTGCTCGCCGCGACGCCCGCCGTCGCGCTGGGCGCACAAGACGTCTCGGCGCATCCGCAGGGCGCGTTCACGGGCGAGCAGTCGGCGGCCATGCTGAAGGACTTCGGCGTGCGCTACGCGATCGTCGGCCATTCCGAGCGGCGCCAGTACCACGGCGAGACCGACGACGCGGTGGCGGCCAAGACCGCGGCCGCGCTCGCGAACGGCATCACGCCGATCGTCTGCGTGGGCGAGACGCTGGCCGAGCGCGAGGCGGGGCACACCGAGGAGGTGGTCAAGCGCCAGCTCGCCGCGGTGATCCACGTCAACGGCCACTGCATCAGCGAGATCGTGGTCGCCTACGAGCCCGTCTGGGCCATCGGCACCGGCAAGACCGCCACGCCCGAACAGGCGCAGGCGGTGCACGCGGTGCTGCGTGCGCAGCTGCACCATGCGGCGAGCGACCACGCCGCGGGCATCCGGATCCTCTACGGCGGCAGCATGAACGCGGCGAACGCCGCCGAGCTGCTGGCCCAGCCCGACATCGACGGCGGCCTGATCGGCGGCGCCTCGCTCAAGGCCCCCGACTTTCTGCAGATCATTTCGGCCGCCGCCCGCTGAGCGGGCGCAGGCGGCCATCAATTAGGAGTAAGAACGAATGAACGTGGTCCTCAACCTCTTGGTCGGCGTGCAGATGCTGGCGGCGCTTGCCATGATCGGGTTGATCCTGATCCAGCACGGCAAGGGCGCCGACATGGGCGCGGCCTTCGGCAGCGGCAGCGCCGGCAGCCTGTTCGGCGCCAGCGGCAGCGCCAACTTCCTGTCGCGCACCACGGCCGTGCTCGCGGCGGTGTTCTTCGCCTGCACGCTGCTGCTGGCCTACTTCAGCCATGCGCGGCCCGCGGGCGGCGGCAGCCTGCTCGAGCGCGCGGCGATCGGCACGCCGGCCACGCCGGCTTCGGGCGCGGCAGGCCAGATTCCCTCGGGTGCGGCCCCCGCGGGTGCGCCTGCTTCGGCACCGGCGACCCCGGTTCCGGGTGCCGGCGAGATCCCGAACAAATAATCAAGTTGTTTTCATTGAATCGCTAGTGAAAAACGGCTTCATTTCAGGGTAAACTCTAAAGCTGTTCGGAAAGCCAAACACCTTCACAGGTACCTCATGCCATCCGGACAGTCAAAACCGCGGTCGTGGTGAAATTGGTAGACACGCTATCTTGAGGGGGTAGTGGCGAAAGCTGTGCGAGTTCGAGTCTCGCCGACGGCACCAACACAAAGAGTCGCGGGTAGCTACACCCGCGGCTCAAGCGCCCAGAGCCCCAGATGCAACTCGATCAGTACCTCCCGGTCCTTCTCTTCATC
>CBHTTS010000133.1:0-12881 GCA_966095775.1 uncultured Variovorax sp.
CGGCTCGCCCATGTGCGGCAACACCATCGGCCAGGACCGGCGCTTCCTGGTCAAGTACATGCCGAAGCTGGAAGCCTTTTTTCACTACCGCAACCTGGACGTCAGCACGCTCAAGGAGCTCGCCAAGCGCTGGAAGCCCGCGGCCTACAACGCCTTCAAGAAGCAGCAGGCCCATACCGCGCTGGCCGACGTGCACGAGTCGATCGAGGAGCTGGCGCACTACCGGGATACCTTCCTGCGCTTGCAGGATTAGGTAAAAACCCGAGGCCGTGCGATAATCGCAGGCTTCGCTCGCGGGATGTGCCCGCAGCACCTCCCGCATCTCCCTATCTTGCACAGCGCGCCCACCTGAAGGGGCCGCAGCCACGGCGAAAGCCCGGCTGAACGTCGTTGGATGGTTGATGTTTTTCGCCACCCGACGGAGTGCCGCCCACGGCGGTGCTCGCGCATGAGACTTTTTCGATGACCGACGCTTTTGAAGCGCAGGGCGAGTTCGCGCCTGTGCCCTCCGATGACTTCGCCGCCGCCCGCGGCGAGTCCATTTCCACCACCGAAGACAGCCAGGCTTTCGAGGCGCTCGACGCTACCTCGGCCGCCGAGGCGGCCGAGCCGAAGCAGCCCAACGGCTTCGTCCAGCTGGGCCTGGCGAGCGAGCTGATCGCCGCCGTCGAGGAACTGGGCTTCACCCAGCCCACCGCCGTCCAGGCGCAAGCCATTCCGCGCGCCATGGTGAGCCGCGAAGCCGACGGCGTCGCCCGCTTCGTCGACCTGATGGTGTCCAGCCAGACCGGCAGCGGCAAGACCGCCGCCTTCCTGCTGCCGGTGCTCCATACCTTGATCCAGCGCCAGGCCGAGGCTGCGGCCGCCGCCAAGGCCGAGCAGCAGCGCCTGGCGGCCGAAGCCGCCGCGCGCGGCGAAGCGCTTCCGAAGAAGCCCAAGCGCAAGGATCCGACCCATCCGCGTCACTTCAAGCCTGCCATGCCCGGCGCGCTGGTGCTGTGCCCCACGCGCGAGCTGGCCCAGCAGGTGGCGCACGACGCCATCGACCTGGTGCGGCACTGCCGCGGCCTGCGCATCGCCAACGTGGTGGGCGGCATGCCCTACCAGCTGCAGATCGCCCGCCTGCAGAACGCCGACCTCGTGGTCGCCACGCCCGGCCGCCTGCTCGACCTTCAGCGCTCGATGCAGATCAAGCTCGACCAGGTCAAGTTCCTGGTGGTCGACGAGGCCGATCGCATGCTGGACCTCGGCTTCGCCGACGACCTGGCCGAGATCAACCAGCTCACCATCGAGCGCCAGCAGACCATGATGTTCAGCGCCACCTTCGCGCCGCGCATCCAGCAGCTGGCCGCGCGCGTGATGCGCGAGCCGCAGCGCGTGACCATCGACAGCCCGCAGGAGAAGCACGCCAACATCAAGCAGGTGCTGTTCTGGGCCGACAACACGGTCCACAAGCGCAAGCTGCTCGACCACTGGCTGCGCGACACCAGCATCAACCAGGCGATCGTGTTCGCGAGCACCCAGGTCGAATGCGACGGCCTCGCCAACGACCTGCAGCAGGACGGCTTCAGCGCCGTCGCGCTGCACGGCGCGCTGAGCCAGGGCCTGCGCAACCGCCGCCTGATGGCGCTGCGCAACGGCCAGGTGCAGATCCTCGTGGCGACCGACGTGGCCGCGCGCGGCATCGACGTGCCGACCATCACGCACGTCTTCAACTTCGGCCTGCCGATGAAGGCCGAGGACTACACGCACCGCATCGGCCGCACCGGCCGCGCGGGCCGCGACGGCATCGCCGTGACCTTCGCCGAGTTCCGCGATCGCCGCCGCATCATGGACATCGAGCACTACAGCCGCCAGCAGTTCAAGTCCGAGGTGATCCCGGGCCTCGAGCCGCAGCAGCGCATGCCCCCGCTGCGCCCGCAGGGCGACTTCGGCGGCGGACGCGGCAACGGCCCGCGCGGCGACCGCAAGTTCGGCGGCGGCCCTCGCGGCGGCTATGCCGGCGCCAGCGGCTTCAACGACCGCGGCCGCGGCGGCCCGGCCCCGCGCGGCTTCCAGGGCCAGAACGCCGGCTTCGGCGGCGGCCGCGAGGACGGCGGCGGCTACGGCCGCAAGCCCGGCTGGGGCGACAGCAGCGCGGCGCGCGGCGGCCGTGGTGATCGCGGCGACCGCGGCGGCTTCGCACCGCGCGACGGCTTCGCGCCGCGCGGCAACGGCGCGGGCCACGGCGCCCCGGGCAAGGCCTTCGTGCCGCGCGATGCCCAGAAGCGTGCGTTCAAGCCCTCGCGCTGATCCATCGCGGGGCGCCCAGCCCCAGAAAGAAGCCCGGACCTCCCGCGAGGTCCGGGCTTTTTTCATTGCGGGTTTCCGAGCAGGCGAGGGCCGCGGAATTTGATTGACACATGAAAAGATGAAAAGTAATGTAATGACGCATTGCTTCCCCGGTCCGCGCCGCGGCTGCCGGTTCATCGACATCTGCTTTTCAAATTCCGAACATGAAAATTGCGATTCTTGGCGGTGGTCACGGTGCCTATGCGGCGGCGGCGGACCTGTCCGAAGCGGGCCATGAAGTGCGGCTGTGGCGCCGCGACGCGGCGGCGCTCGAACCCGTGGTGCGCGCCGGCGCCATCACGCTCAAGGATGCCGACGGCGCGCGCGAGGTGCCGGTCGCGCTCGCCAGCGCCGACATCGGCGCGGCGCTCAGGGATGCCGAGCTGATCGTGATCCCGACGCCCGCGATCGCGCAGCACGACATCGCGCGCGCGATGGCGCCGCACCTCGCCGACGGCCAGGTGGTGTTCCTGCCGCCGGGCACCTTCGGCAGCTACGTGATGGCGCGCACGGTCAAGGAGGCCGGCAGCCGCGCCGACGTGGCCTGGGCCGAGACCGGCACGCTGCCGTATCTCGCGCGCAAGCACGGCGAGCGCGAGGTCAACGTCACGATCCGCGCGATCCGCCTGCCCACCGGCGTCTATCCGGCGCGCAAGGAGGCCGAGGCGATCGAGGTGATCCGCAAGGCCTATCCCGCGGTGCACGGCTGCGGCAACGCGCTGTCGGGCGCGCTGATGAATGCCGGCCCCGTGATCCATCCGCCGCTGATGGTGATGAACGCCGCGCCGCTGCAGCATTTCGAGCGCTGGGACATCCACAACGAAGGCACGCAGCGCGCGGTGCGCGACGTGACCGACCGGCTCGACCTCGAGCGCATGGCGGTGCGCGAGGCCTTCGGCCATGCCGCGCCGCACTATCCGCTCGCCGACCACTACGACAACGACCAGTGGATGTACGGCGACGCGCACAAGAAGCTCGTCAAGTCGGGCGACTGGCGCGAGCACATCGACCTGCACACGCACCGCTACATCAGCGAGGACACCGAGCTCGGCCTGGCCTTCCTCGCCTCGGCCGCGCGCCATGCCGGCGTGGACGCGCCGATCGCGCACGGCCTGCTCGCGATCGTCGGCGGCTTCCTCGGCCGCGACCTGCGCCGCGGCCCGCGCACCTTCGAGAGCCTGGGGCTCTCGGGCCTGAGCCCGGCGCAGATCCAGCAGAGGCTGCACGATGGCGAATGAGGCCGCGCCGCCCCGCTTCGCGGCCGTCGGCGCGGGCCGCATGGGCCGCGGCATCGCGATCGCGTTCGCCTATGCGGGCCACCGCATCTCGCTGGTCGACCTGCGCCCGCGCGGCGACGAGGCCTGGCAGAAGCTGCAAGCCGAGGCGCGCGCCGAGATCGAGGCCAGCCTCGCGGGCCTCGCGCAGCTCGGCGTGATTGAGGCGGCGCAGGTGCAGGCGATCGCCGCGCGCGTGAGCCTGGTGCCGGCGGCCGGGGCGCCCGAGGCGCTGGCCGCGGCCGAGCTGGTGTTCGAGGGCGTGCCCGAGACCCTCGAGGCCAAGCGCGAGGCCTTCGAGCAGCTCAATCGCCATTGCCGCGACGACGCGATCCTGACCTCCACCACGAGCAGCATCCTCGTGACGCAGCTCGCCGCACTGGTGCGCCGTCCCGAGCGCTTCCTCAACATGCACTGGCTCAACCCGGCCTACGTGATCCCGGTGGTCGAGCTCAGCTGCCATCCCGGCACCGATGCCGCGGTGCTCGCGCGCGCCAAGGCGCTGATGGAAGCGATCGGCAAGCTGCCCGTGGTCTGCGGCGCCTCGCCCGGCTACATCGTGCCGCGGCTGCAGGCGCTGGTGATGAACGAGGCCGCGCGCATGATCGAGGAGGGCGCAGCCACCGCCGAGGAGATCGACAAGGCCACGCGCTTCGGCCTCGGCCTGCGCTTCGCCGCACTCGGCGTGGTCGAGTTCATCGACTTCGGCGGCTGCGACATCCTGCACCACGCGAGCCGCGAGATGTCGGCCTCGCTCGACCCGGGCCGCTACATCGCGCCCGCGATCGTCGGGCGCATGGTCGAGCAGGGCCGGCTCGGCCTCAAGAGCGGCAGCGGCTTCTACGACTACGCGGGCCGCGACACCGCGGCCTACCGCCGCGACGTGCTCTCGCGCACGCTCGGCGAGCTGCGCCACGCGGGACTCTGGCGCGCGCCCGCGGCGCGGACGCTCTCATGAACCCGATCCGCCGCGGCTTCGCGGACCTGTCCGTCGGCCAGGTGCACTACGCGGGCTGCGGCGATCCGCGCTCGCCCGCCGTGCTGCTGCTGCACCAGACGCCGCGCAGCTGGAACGAGTACCGCGCCGTGCTGCCGCTGATCGGCGCCGCGCGCTACGCCGTCGCGATGGACACCGCCGGCTTCGGCGATTCGGACGACGGCGGCGTGCCCGCGAGCATCGCCCAGTGGGCGCGCGTGGCCTGCGAGCTGCTCGACGCGCTCGGCATCGCGCAGGCCGACGTGGTGGGGCACCACACGGGCGGCGTGGTCGCGGTCGAGCTCGCGGCGGCATTCCCGGCGCGCGTGCGCCGCCTGGTGCTGTCCTCCACGCCGTACACCGACGAGGCCTTCCGCCGCGCGCGCGCCGAGCGGCCGCCGATCGACGAGGTCGCGCCGAGCGACGACGGCACGCATCTCGCGGCGCTCTGGCAGAAGCGCCAAGCCTTCTATCCGGCGGGCCGGCCCGAGCTGCTCGAGGCCTTCGTGCTGGACGCGCTCAAGCTCGGCCACCGGGTCGAGACGGGCCACCGCGCCGTGGCCTCGTACCGCATGGAGGATCGCATCGGCCGCGTGACGCAGCCCGCGCTCGTGCTGCGCGCGACCGACGATCCGTTCGCCGCGCCGCACGCGGAGGAACTGTGCCGGCACCTCGCCGACGCGCGCATCGTCGAGATCGAAGGCGGCATGGTGCCGTTGCCCGACCAGATGCCCGAGGCCTTCGCCGCGGCCGTGCTCGGCTTTCTCTCGTCCGAGCCATGAAGGCGGTCCGCGTCCACGCCTTCGATGCGCAGCCCGTGCTCGAGGACCTGCCCGAGCCGCTGCCGCGGCCCGGCCGCACCCTGGTGCGCATGCAAGCCGCGACCGTCGGCCACATCGACCGCACCATCTGGCGCGGCGGCTTCCTGCGCCATCCGCCGCTGCCCTACACGCCCGGCGTGGAGGCCGCGGGCCTGGTCGTCGCGAGCGGGCGTTTTGCGGCCGGCGCGCGCGTGTGGCTGCGCGGCAGTGGCCTCGGCACGCTGTTCGACGGCACCTGGTGCGAGCTGATCGATGCGCCCGACGAGGCGCTCGGCGTGCTGCCCGAGGCCGTGCCGATGCCGCTCGGCGCCGCCTTCTTCTCGCCCTGCACCTCGGCCTGGATCGCGCTGCACGAGGTGGCGAAGCTGCAGGCCGGCGAACGCCTGCTGGTCACGGGCGCGCGCGGCGCGGTCGGCTCGCTCGTGATGCAGCTCGCGCGCGAGGCGGGCTGCAGCGCGAGCGCGGTCGACCCCGACGCGCCGCCGCCGGCCGAGGGCAGCGCCGACCTGCTGATCGACACCGTCGGCGGCGCCGTGCTCGCGAAGGTGCTGCCCGCGGTGCGGCCCGGCGGGCGCGCGGTGCTGGTCGGCTACACCGCGGGGCCGACGCTCGAACTCGACATCGCGCACTTCCTGCAGCGCGACGTGGCGCTGCTGCCGCTCAACATGTTCCGGCGCGAGGCCGCGGGCCGCGCCGCCGTGCCCGGGCTGCTCGCGCGGCTGGCCGACGGGCGGCTGCACCTGGACGTGCGGCCCTTCGCGCTGGCCGACGCCGCCGCGGCCCTCGACTGGATCGCGCAGCGCGGCCACCGCGGCCGCGCGGTGCTCGTGCCCTGAGGCTCAGTCCTCGCCCGCGGCCTCGTCCACGGGCACGTGGACGTGCAGCTCGATCATCTGCCGCAGCGTCTGCTTGAGTTCCTCCGCGCGCCGCAGCCCGAAGGGCTCGAGCACGCGGCGCTCGTGCTCGCGCGCGAGCTCCATCAGGTGCTCGACCGCCTTCAGCCCCTTGCGCGTGATGCGCACCAGCGTGATGCGGCGATCACTTTCATGGGGCAGCCGCTCGACCTGTCCGCGTGCCTCCATGCGGTCGAGCAGCCGCGTCACGGTCGGCTGCTTGGTCACCGTGACCTGCGCGAGCTGGCCGATGCTGATCGGCTCGCTGCCCGCGAGCGAGGCCATGACGCGCCACTCCGAGACCGAGAAGCCCTGCTGGCGCGCCACCTCGTGGAACTCCGAGGAGATCAGCTGGCTCGCCTGCGCGAGCAGGGCCGGCAGGTAGTCGTCGACGAAGCGATGGTTTTCGACAGGATCTTCAGCCATGAAAGCACCTCGGGGTCACCACGGGCACGCAGTTTGCATGTCTAGGGTAATTCATGATTGTGGATACGTTTAATTGTCAACATTATAGAAATCATGATGTGGCAGCTGGAGACAGGCTGAACCGCATCCTCCCACGAGAGAAGAAGGACCCACATGGCAGAGCGTTCGTTCGTCGAGGAAGTCAAGAAGCTGCGGCTGTCCGGCGGCGAGGTTTTTCGCGGTGAAGGCATTCTGGCGGTCACCAAGGCCCTGCTCGAATCCGGAGTTTCCTACGTCGCGGGCTACCAGGGCGCGCCGATCTCGCACCTGATGGACGTGCTGGCCGACGCGCAGGACATCCTCGCCGAGCAGGGCATCCGCTTCGAGAACAGCGCCAGCGAGGCCACCGCGGCTGCCACGCTCGCGGCCTCCGTCAACTATCCGCTGCGCGGCGCCGTGACCTTCAAGGCCACCGTGGGCACCAACGTGGCCTCCGATGCGCTGGCCAACCTCGCGTCGGGCGGTGTCACCGGCGGTGCGCTCATCATCGTGGGCGAGGACTACGGCGAAGGCTCCTCGATCATGCAGGAGCGCAGCCATGCCTTCGCGATGAAGTCGCAGATCTGGCTGCTCGACCCGCGGCCCAACCTGCCGAGCATCGTCGAGGCGGTGAAGCAGGGCTTCGAGCTCTCGGAGGCGAGCCGCACGCCCGTGATGCTGCAGCTGCGCATCCGCGCCTGCCACGTGCACGGCCACTTCGTCGCGGGCGACAACAAGCGCGCGAAGTTCACGCTCAAGGACGCGCTCGAGAACCCGCAGCGCGACGTCGACCGCATCGTGCTGCCGCCCGCGAGCTTCGTGCACGAGCAGGAGAAGGTGAAGGAGCGCTGGCCCGCCGCGGTGCGCTTCATCGAGGCGCGCGGCCTCAACGAGTTCTTCTCCGAGGACGCCGACGACATCGGCATCATCGTGCAGGGCGGCTGCTACAACACGCTGCTGCGCGCGCTCGAGCGCCTGGGCCTGGCCGACGTCTACGGCAACACGGAGGTGCCGCTCTACGTGATGAACGTGGCCTACCCCGTCATCGAGAGCGAGGTGATCCGCTTCTGCGCCGGCAAGCGCGCGGTGCTCGTGGTGGAGGAGGGCCAGCCCAACTTCGTCGAGCAGAACCTCGCGACCATCCTGCGCCAGGCCGGCTCGGCCACCGTGCTGCACGGCAAGGACCTGCTGCCCGTGGCCGGCGAATACACCGCGGCCGAACTGCTCAAGGGCGCGCGCGCCTTCTGCGAGCGCTACGAGCGGCTCGCGCCGCAGCCGGTGCCCGCGCCGGTGCGCAAGGTGATCCCGCTCAAGGAAGTGGCCGCCGTCGGGGTCGACGCCGCGCCCGAGCCCGCCGCGCTCGCCGAGGTGGTGCATGCGCGGCCGCCGGGCTTCTGCACCGGCTGCCCCGAGCGGCCGATCTTCAGCGCGATGAAGCTGGTGGAGCGCGAGCTCGGCCCGCATCACGTGAGTGCGGACATCGGCTGCCACCTGTTCTCCATCCTGCCGCCCTTCAACATCGGCAACACCACCATGGGCTACGGCCTCGGCGGCGCGGGCGCGGCGGCGCTCAACGCGCCCGCGGGCAAGCGCGCGATCTCGATGATGGGCGACGGCGGCTTCTGGCACAACGGCCTCACGAGCGGCATCGCGAACGCGGTGTTCAACCGGAGCGACAACCTCACGATCGTCGTCGACAACAACTACACCTCGGCCACGGGCGGGCAGGACATCCTCTCGTCGAACGCGGTCAACCGCACGCGCAGCACCGGCCACGAGATCGAGCGCGCGGTGCGCGGCGTGGGCGTCGAGTGGGTCAGGACGATGCGCCGCACCTACGACGTCGCGGGCATGCGCGATGCGCTCAAGGAGGCGCTCACCACCGACCGCAAAGGCCCGAAGGTGCTGATCGCGCAGTCGGAGTGCATGCTCAACCGGCAGCGCCGCGAGAAGCCGCTGGTGCGCAAGGCGATCGCCGAGGGCAAGCGCATGGTGCGCGAGAAGTTCGGCGTCGATGCCGACACCTGCACCGGCGACCATTCCTGCATCCGGCTCTCGGGCTGCCCGTCGCTGTCGATCCGCAGCAACCCCGACCCGCTGCGCACCGACCCGATCGCCACCGTGCTCGACAGCTGCGTGGGCTGCGGCAACTGCGGCGACGTCTCGCATGCCGCGGTGCTCTGCCCCTCGTTCTACAAGGCGCAGATCGTGAGCAACCCCACGCGCTGGGACCGGCTGCGCGAGCGCATCCGCGGTGCCGTGATCGGCTGGCTGCAGCGCGGCGACGCGCGCCGCCGCGAAGCCTACGCCTTCTGAAGCGATGACGAACAAGGTGCAACCTCTAAAAATCGCGATCCTCGCGATGGGCGGCGAGGGCGGCGGCGTGCTCGCCGACTGGATCGTCGACATGGGCGAGGCCAACGGCCACTACGCCCAGACCACCTCGGTGCCCGGCGTGGCGCAGCGCACCGGCGCGACCATCTACTACGTCGAGCTCTATCCGGTGGCGCGCGCCGAGGCCGATGGCGGCCGCCCGGTGCTCGCGCTGATGCCGCTGCCCGGCGACGTCGACGTGGTGCTCGCCTCCGAGCTCATGGAGGCCGGCCGCGCGGTGCAGCGCGGGCTGGTCACGCCCGACCGCACCACGCTCGTTGCCTCCACGCACCGCGTGTTCTCGATCGCCGAGAAGAGCGCGATGGGCGACGGCCGCGTCGACAGCGCGCAACTGCTCGCGCATGCGGGCCGCGCCGCGAAGCGCTTCATCCGCTTCGACATGGCCGAGGCCGCCGAGGCCTCGGGCAGCGTGATCAGCGCGGTGCTGTTCGGCGCGCTCGCGGGCTCGGGCGTGCTGCCGTTCAGCCGCGCGCAGTTCGAGGCCACGATCGAGCGCGGCGGCGTGGGCGTGAAGCCCAGCCTCAAGGCCTTCGGCGCCGCCTTCGAGCGCGTGCAGCGCGGCGACGACGGCGAGGCCGCGAGCGCCCCGCCCGCGGTCGCGACGCCGGCGCCGCAGCCGCGCCATCCGGCCGTGCGCGCGCTGGTCGAGCGCGTGCAGCGCGAATTCCCCGCCGAGGCGCAGCCGCTGCTGCTCGAAGGCGTGCGCCGCCTGATCGACTACCAGGACCCGGCCTATGCCGGCCTCTACCTCGACCGCATGGCGCAGGTGGGGGCGCTGCCCGACGGGCCGGGCCGCCGCCTGGTGTGCGAGACCGCGCGCCATCTGGCGCTCTGGATGTCGTACGAGGACACGGCGCGCGTCGCCGCGCTCAAGACCCGCGCCAGCCGTTTCGAGCGCGTGCGCGACGAGGCGCGCGTGCAGCCGAGCCAGCTGCTCGCGATCAACGAGTACATGCATCCGCGGCTGCAGGAGATCTGCGAGACCCTGCCCGGCGGCCTCGGCCGCTGGCTCATGGGCTCCGGGCTGCCGCGGCGCCTGGTCGAGCGCTTCACGCAGCACGGCCGCGTGATCCGCACCAGCTCGCTGCGCGGCTACCTGATGCTGCGCGCGGTCGCGGCCGCGAAGCGCTGGCGCCGTTCGACCACGCGCTATGCCGAGGAGAACCGGCGCATCGAGGACTGGCTCGCGCGCATCGCCGCCACGGCGCGCAACAACCCCGAGCTCGCGGTCGAGCTCGCGCAGTGCCAGCGCCTCGTGAAGGGCTACAGCGACACCCACGAGCGCGGCGTGCGCAACTACGAGACCGTGCTGCGCGCGGTCGAGCGCGCGGGCACGGCGCTCGCGCCGGCCACCCTGCGCGAGCTGCGCGACGCCGCGCTGGCCGACGAGCACGGCCACAAGCTGCAGGCCGCGCTGGCGCGCCACGCGCTCGCATGACCGGAACCGCACGATGACCGCCCCGACCTCCACGCTCCAGCTGCGCATCGCCGAGGCGCGCGCGCTCAACCCGCTGATCCGCCTGCTGCGCCTCGTCGCGCCGGACGGCCGCGCGCTGCCGGGCTTCGCGGCCGGCGCCCACGTCCGCGTGCAGGTGCGCCTGCCCGACGGCAGCGCCGACTGGCGCCACTACTCGCTCGTCAACTTCGCGACCGAGCGCAACGCCACCAACGCCCCCACGTCCTACCTGATCGCGGTGCGCCGGGAAGACGAAGGCCGCGGCGGCTCGCGCTTCATGCACGAAGGTCTGAACGAGGGCGACCTGCTCGCGGTCGAGCCGCCGAAGAACGACTTCCCGCTGCACACCGGCCCCGGCGGCTCGGTGCTCGTGGCCGGCGGCATCGGCGTGACGCCGCTCGCCACCATGGCGGCGCGGCGCCGCGCCGAGGGCGCGCCGGTGCGCATGCACTACGCGGGCCGCAGCCGCGAGCTGATGGCCTTCCTGCCCGAGCTGCAGGCGCTGCTCGGCGACGACCTGCGGGTGCACGCCGACGCCGAGGCCGGCGCGCCGCTCGACATCGACGCGGTGCTCGACGCCGTGCCCACGGGCGACCGCCTCTACGTCTGCGGCCCCAAGGTGATGCTCGACGCCGTGCTCGCGCGCACCCAGGCACGCGGCTGGGAGCACGACCGCGTGCACTTCGAGCTCTTCACCGAGCCGGTCGCCGAAGAGGGCGACCAGCCCTTCGAGGTCGAGCTCGCGCAGTCGGGCCGGCGCTTCACCGTGCCGGCCGACCAGAGCATCCTCGACTGCCTGATCGAGAACGGCTGCGACCCGATGTTCGACTGCAAGCGCGGCGAATGCGGCGTCTGCGCCGTGCCCGTGCTCGAAGGCGAGATCGACCACCGCGACTACGTGCTCTCGGCGCGCGAGAAGGCCGAGGGCAACGTCATGCAGATCTGCATCTCGCGCGCCAAGGGTGCGCGCCTGGTGCTCGACATGTGAGCCAACGAGAAGGAGCCGCCCCCCGATGACCTCCTACCGAGACAACCCCGATGCGGTCCGCGCGCTCGTGCAGAACGACCGCGTGCACCGCGACCTCTACATCAGCCAGGAACTGTTCGAGCTCGAGCAGGAACACTTCTTCGCCAACACCTGGAACTACGTCGGCCACGAGAGCCAGCTGCCCCGGCCCGGCGACTGGGTCAGCAACGAGATCGCGGGCCGCCCGCTGATCGTGGTGCGCCACACCGACGGCAGCGTGCGCGTCGTGATGAACCGCTGCGCCCACAAGGGCTCGCGGCTCGTGAACGGGCCCTGCGGCAACACCGGCAAGTTCTTCCGCTGCCCCTACCACGCCTGGACCTTCAAGACCGACGGTTCGCCGCTCGCGATCCCGCTCAAGAACGGCTACGAGAACACGCAACTGCACGAATGCGAGTCGGGCCGCGGCCTCACGCCCGTGAAGCACGTGCGCAGCCACCGCGGCTTCATCTTCGTGAAGATCAACGACGCCGGCCCCGACTTCGAGGCGTACTTCGGCGATTCGCTGAGCTCGATCGACAACATGGCCGACCGCTCGCCCGAGGGCGAGCTCGAGATCGCGGGCGGCTGCCTGCGCTTCATGCACCAGTGCAACTGGAAGATGTTCGTCGAGAACCTCAACGACACCATGCACCCGATGGTGGCGCACGAGTCCTCGGCCGGCACCGCCAAGCGCATGTGGGCCGACAAGCCCGAGGACGAACCGAAGCCCATGGCCGTGGAGCAGTTCGTGCCCTTCATGTCGGACTACAAGTTCTTCGAGGACATGGGCATCCGCACCTACGACAACGGCCACAGCTTCACCGGGGTGCATTTCAGCATCCACAGCAAGTACAAGGCGATCCCCGCCTACGACGAGGCGATGAAGGCGCGCTACGGCGAGGAGAGGACCGCGCAGATCCTCGGCATGGCGCGGCACAACACCGTCTACTACCCGAACCTCACGATCAAGGGCGCGATCCAGGCCATCCGCGTGGTCAAGCCGATCGCGGCCGACAGGACGCTGGTCGAGAGCTGGACCTTCCGCCTGAAGGGCGCGCCGCCCGAGCTGCTGCACCGCACCACCATGTACAACCGGCTGATCAACTCGCCGTTCTCGGTGGTCGGCCACGACGACCTGCAGGCCTACCGCGGCATGCAGGCCGGCCTGCATGCGAGCGGCAACGAGTGGGTGAGCCTGCACCGCAACTACGACCCCGCCGAACTCGCCGGCGGCGAGATCACCACCGGCGGCACCAACGAGCTGCCGATGCGCAACCAGTACC
>CBHTTS010000134.1:0-12805 GCA_966095775.1 uncultured Variovorax sp.
CCCCACCGCGTCGCGCTAACTCGGCACGCCCGCCAATCCCATCGCGCCCTGAACCCCGGGCGGCCGATGCGCGTGATCCCGCGTGGCCCGGCCTGACCCGACGCGAGCTGGCGGTCCTGGCGCTCGCGGCGCTGGCCGGCACGCCGGTGCGCGCGCAAGGCGAATTCCCCGAGCGGCCCGTCCGCTGGATCGTGCCCTATGCCGCGGGCACCGGGCCCGACATCGTCGCGCGCACCGTCGGCGCGCAGCTCGCGCTCGACGCGGGCCAGCCGGTGCAGATCGAGAACCGCGCGGGCGGCAACACCGCGCTCGGCGCCATCGAGGCCGCGCGCGCGCCGGCCGACGGCTGCACCGTGCTGTCGGCCGACAACGCCACGCTGGTGTTCAACCCCGCGATCTACCGCCACCTCGGCTACGACCCGGCGCGCGATCTCGCGCCCGTCACGCTGATCGGCCGGCTGCCGATGGTGCTGCTGGTCGGCCTGGCGAGCGGGGTGCGCGACGCGCGCGCCTTCATCGAGGACGCGCGGGCCTTTCCGGGCAAGGTCAGCTATGCCTCGGCCGGCATCGGCAGCGTGCAGCACCTCGCGATGGCGCTGCTCGGGCGCGAGGCCGGGCTGCGCATGGAGCACGCGGCCTACCGCGGCGCGGCGCCCGCGCTGGCCGATCTCGCGGGCGGCCATGTGGGCGCGATGATGTGCGACCTGTTCGCGGGCCAGCGCTTCATCCGCAGCGGCCGGGTGCGTGCGCTCGCGGTCGCCGCGCCCGCGCGCCTGCCGCTGCTGCCCGGCGTGCCCGCCTTCGTCGAGCTGGGCCTGCCGCGCGTCGAGGCCGCGGCGCTGCTCGGCCTCGCGGTGCCGGCCGCCACGCCGGACGACCGGGTGGCGCAGTTGCAGCAGGCGGTGGCGAGCGCGGTCCATGCGCCGGCGGCCCTGCAGCGACTGGCCGAGGTCCACGTCGAGCCCGTGGGCGGCACGCGCGCGCAGTTCGAGGCGCTGATCGGCAGCGAGACGGCGCGCTGGCGCGGGCTGATCCGCGACCTCGACCTCTCGCTCGACTAGCGCGGATCGTCGCCGGCCGGCAGGAAGGCGGTGCCCGGCGTCAGCGGCACGTGGCGGTAGCTCGCGGGCGTGCGGCTGAGCTTCACCGGCGCGCCGAGGCCGCGCCAGCCGCCTTCCATCTCCACCACCATGCCGCGGTGCGCGGTGTGCGGATGATCGAGCGCCGCGTCGACCCCGAGCACCGGCGCGGCCGGCACGCCCGCGGCCATGAGCCGGTCGACCAGCGCGCGGCCGTCGAGCGCGGCCATCGCCGCCTCGAGCTGCTGCTTGAGCCCGGCGCGGTTCACCGAGCGCGCGCCCGCGGTGGCGTAGCGCGGATCGTCGGCGAGCGCGGGCAGCCCGATGCAGCGGCACAGGCTCGCGAACTGGCGGTCGTTGCCCACCGCGACGAACACCGGGTCGGTGCCGGTGGCGAGCGCGTCGTAGGGGTAGATGTTCGGATGCGCGTTGCCGGTGCGCCGCGGCGCCGTGCCGTCCATGAACCAGTTGGCCGCGTGCGGATGCAGCAGCGACAGGCCGCTGTCGTAGAGCGCGGCCTCGACGAGCTGGCCGCGGCCGCTGCGGTGGCGCTCCTGCAGCGCGAGCAGCACGCCGATCACGGCGTTGAGCCCGGTCACCATGTCGACCACCGGCAGCCCCACGCGCAGCGGACCGCCCTCGGCTTCGCCGTTGACGCTCATGATGCCGGTCATCGCCTGCACCGCCGCGTCGTAGCCCGGCAGCGCGCCGAGCGGCCCGTCGGTGCCGAAGCCCGAGACCCGGCACCACACGAGCCGCGGGAAGCGCGCCGAGAGCGCCTCGTAGCCCAGGCCCCAGCGCTCCATCGTGCCGGCCTTGAAGTTCTCGACCAGCACGTCGGCCTCGGCCATCAGCGCGAGCAGCGCGGCGCGGCCTTCCTCGGTCGCGAAGTCCAGCTGCTGCACGCGCTTGTTGCGGTTGAGGCCGTGGTAGTAGGAGGCCACGCCGTCCTTGAACGGCGGCCCCCAGGTGCGCGTGTCGTCGCCCTGCGGGGGCTCGATCTTGAGCACGTCGGCGCCGTGGTCGCCGAGGATCTGGCCGCAGTACGGGCCGCCGAGGATGCGCGAGACGTCGAGCACGCGGATGCCCGCGAGCGCGCCCGGGGAGGAGGGGGTCATCGCCGGTCCCTTCAGTCGAGCTGCGCGCCGGACTTCTGCACGACGGCCTTCCACTTCGCCGACTCGCTCGCGATGAACTGCGCGAGCTTGCGCGGCGAGGTGTCGGCGGCCGCTTCCAGGCCCTGGGCCGCGAACATCTGCTTCACCTTTGGCGTGCCGAGCACCTCGGCGAAGGCCTGGTTGAGCCGGGCGATGCGCTCGGGCGGCGTGCCGGCCGGCGCGACGATGCCGAAGAACACGCTCACGTCGTAGCCCGCGAAGCCCTGCTCGGCGATGGTGGGCACCTCGGGCAGCGCCTGCGAGCGCGCGGCGGTCGCGACGCCGAGGGCGCGCAGCTTGCCGCTCTTCACGTAGGGCAGCGCGGTGAGGATGTCGGTGAAGGTCATCTGCACCTGGCCGCCCAGCAGGTCGTTGAGCGCGGGGCCGGTGCCCTTGTACGGCACGTGCTGCAGGTCGGTGCCCGCGACCGAGTTGAACAGCACGCCCGCGAGGTGCGAGGAGGCGCCGTTGCCCGACGAGGCATAGCTGAGCCGCCCCGGGTTCGCCTTGGCGTAGGCCACGAGCTCGCGCGCGTCCTTCGCGGGCACGGAGGGATGCACCACCAGGATGTTCGGCAGGTGGCCGACCTGGATCACGGGCGCGAAGCTCTTCGTGGGGTCGTAGCTGATCTTGCGGTAGAGGCTCGCGTTGATCGCGAGCGGGCCCGAGGTGCCGAACAGCAGCGTGTGGCCGTCGGCCTCGGCGCGCGCGACGTGGTCGGCGCCGATGTTGCCGCCCGCGCCGGCGCGGTTCTCCACGATCATCGGCTGGCCCAGGCGGTCCTTCATCTCGGCCGCGAGCGTGCGCGCCATCGCGTCGGTCGGGCCGCCGGGCGGGAACGGCACCACCAGCGTCACCGGCTTGGAGGGGAAGGGTTCGGCGGCCTGCGCGGCCGGGACCGCCGCGAGCGTCGCGGCGGCGAACAGAAGAAGCGAGGCGAGGGGGCGCAAGGTGTGTCTCCGAGATGGTCTTGGGGGATGCGGGTCAGGCCGCGACCGGCGCGGCGGCGCCTTGCCAGCCGGCCGGCATCGCGTCGGGCGCGAGCGGATCGCGCGGCAGCACGCGGTGCAGCAGCACCAGCTGCGCCCAGCGCATGCGTTCGGCCGAGCCGGTGCGCGCGGCCTCCCAGGCCATCGCGGTCGCGCTCGTGCAGTGGTAGAGCGCCGAGGCGGCCTGGCGCGCCAGCGCGTCGCCGCCTTCGCGCGCGGCGGTCTCGGCGAGCGCCGCGGCGCGCGCGGTCGCGTCGCGCAGCGCGGCCGCGAAGGCCGGCGCGAGCGCATCGGCCGCTTCGGCCAGCAGCGCGTCGCAGTGCGCGCGCAGCACCGGCAGCGAGCCCTCGCGCTTCACGGCGCGGATCACGTCGAGCGCCACGATGTTGCTCGTGCCTTCCCAGATCGAGCCCAGGTGCGCGTCGCGCACCAGCCGCGGGTCGCTCCATTCCTCGATGTAGCCGCAGCCGCCGCGCACTTCCATCGCATCGCCCGTGACCTTGCGCGCATCGCGGCAGGCACGGAACTTGATGAGCGGCGTGAGGATGCGCAGCAGCGCGTAGGCATCGGGCTCGCCGGCATCGGAGCGCGCGAGCGCCTGCGCGGTCTGGCACACCATGGTGCGCGCCTGCTCGGCGGGCACGCGCAGCTTGTCGAGCTGGCGCTGCATCAGCGGCATCTGCGCGAGCGTGCGGCCGAAGGCGCGGCGCTCGGCGGCGATGTACTCGGCCTCGGCCACCGCGCGGCGCATCAGGCCCGCGGCGCGCACGCCGTTGGACAGCCGCGAGTTGTTGACCATGTCGGCCATCTGCACGAAGCCGCGGCCTTCCTCGCCGACGAGGTGCGCCACCGCGCCCTCGAGCCGGATCTCGCCGCTCGCCATCGAGCGCGTGCCGAGCTTGTCCTTGAGGCGCACGATGCGGTAGTGGTTGAGGCGGCCGTCGTCGAGCCGGCGCGGCAGCAGGAACAGCGACACGCCCTTCATGCCTTCGGGCCCGTCCCCGGCGCGCGCGAGCACCATCGCGAAGTCGGCGTCGGGGTTGGAGCAGAACCACTTGTCGCCGAAGAGGCGCCAGCTGCCGTCGGCTTGGCGCGCGGCCAGCGTGGCGGTGGCCGCGATGTCGGAGCCCGCGGCCTGCTCGGTCATGAACATCGCGCCCTGCGCGAGCTCGTCGAAGTCGAGCGAGGTCAGGCGCGGCAGGTACTTCGCGACCAGCCCGGGGCTGCCGAACTTCTTCAGCGTGCGCGTGAGCGAGTCGGTCATCGAGACCGGGCAGCAGAGGCCGAACTCGGCCTGCACGAACAGATAGGTCAGCACGTACTTGACCAGCGGCGGCACCGGGCCCTTCCAGCCCAGCGTCTCGTCGCGGTGCGAGATCGCGGCGAGGCCGAACTCGCTCAGCGCGAGCCGCTCCATCTCGACGTAGGCCGGATGCTTGAGGATCGCCTGCTCGTCGAGCCCGGTGCGCGTGCGCTGCCGCAGCACCGGCGGGTTGCGGTCGGCCGTGCCCGCGAGCTCGTCGAGCCGGCCGCCCGCGAGGCCGCCGAGGCGCTCGAAATGCGGCCGCATGTGCGCGAGCAGCCCGGCCGGCAGGTAGAGCGCGAGCAGCTCGGCGAAGCCTCGGTCGGTGTCGAACAGGTTCTGGCCGTGGCGGTCGGGAATGGGATGGGCGCGCGGCTCGGCCGGCGCGGCGGCGGTCTCGGGCATGGGTCGTGTCTCCTGTCTGCGCCGATTGTTCGCGGCGCATCGATCCGTGTCTAATATCGAATTGGTCTTGTTCGATTCGAAACAGCTATCGATGGAACTCCGGCATCTGCGCTACTTCTCGGTGCTCGCCCAGGAACTGCACTTCGGCCGCGCCGCGCGCCGGCTCTCGATCTCGCAGCCGCCGCTGTCGGTGGCGATCCGCCAGCTCGAGGACGCCGTGGGCGCGCGCCTGTTCGAGCGCAACAGCAAGGAAGTGCGGCTCACGCCCGCGGGCGAGGCCCTGTGCGTCTCGGCCGCGCGGCTGCTGCGCCAGGCCGAGGAGGCCGCGCTCGAGGCGCGCGACGTGGCCGCAGGCTCGGCCGGGCGGCTGCGCATCGGCTTCGTCGGCGCGATGCTCTACCGCGGGCTGCCGCAGGCGCTGCGCGCGTTCCAGGCGCGGCATCCGGCGGTGCGCGTCACGCTGGCCGAACTCAATTCGGGCCTGCAGATCGCCGAGCTGCTGCACGACCGGCTCGACCTCGGCTTCGTCCACACCAGCCGCATGCCGCCCGAGCTGCGGCACCGGCTGCTGCTCGCCGAGCCTTTCGTCTGCTGCCTGCCCGCGGGCCATGCGCTCGCACGCCGCCGCGTGCTGGCCCCGGCCGACCTGCGCGCGCAGCCCTTCGTGCTGTTCTCGCGCGAGGTCTCGCCCGACTACCACGAGCGCATCCTCTCGATCTGCGCCGAGGCCGGCTTCCAGCCCGAGGTGCGGCACGAGGTGCGCCACTGGCTCGCGGTGGTGTCGCTGGTCTCGCAGGGCCTGGGCGTGGCGCTGGTGCCGCAGGCGATGCGCCACTCGGCGCTGCGCGGCGCGGTGTTCCGTCCGCTGGACCGCGCGGTCGCGCAGTCGGAGGCCTACGGCGTCTGGCGCGCGGGGCCGGTGAATCCGCTGGTCGAGCGGCTGCTCGAAGGCGTCGCCGAGGCGGTGCCTCAGGCATAGAGCGGCTCGGCCGCCATCTGCTCGCACTGCTCCTGCAGCATCAGGATCTGGTCCTTCCAGTAGTCGCTCGAGCCGAACCACGGGAAGTTGATCGGGAAGATCGGGTCCTGCCAGCGCCGCGCGAGCCAGGCGCTGTAGTGGATCAGCCGCAGCGTGCGCAGCGGCTCGATCAGCGCGAGTTCGCGCCGGTCGAATTCGCGGAACTGCTCGTAGCCGTCGAGCAGGCCCGAGAGCTGGGCGGTGCGCTGCGCGCGCTCGCCCGACAGCAGCATCCAGAGGTCCTGCACCGCCACGCCGGTGCGCGCGTCGTCGAGGTCGACGAAATGCGGGCCGCCGTCGGGCCGGTCGGTCGGCGTCCAGAGGATGTTGCCCGGATGCACGTCGCCGTGCAGCCGCAGCCGGCGCGGCTGGAACTCGCCCGCCGCGCCCGCGAGCGGCGTGGCCGCGATCATGTCGAGCGCCTCGTTGCAGGCCTTCTCCCAGTCGCGCTGCACGTCGAGCGGGATCTTGTCGTTGCCGAGCAGCCAGTCGCGCGAGGCGATGCCGAAGGTCTGCAGGTCGAGCGCGGGCCGCGCCTCGAAGGGCTTCGCGCTGCCCACCGTGTGGATGCGCGCGAGGAAGCGCCCGATCCATTCGAGCACCTCGAAGTCGTCGAGCTCGGGCGCGCGGCCGCCGCGGTAGGGGCTCACGCTGAACGCGAAGCCGGCGTGGTGGTGCAGCGTGCGGCCCTCGAAGGCGAGCGGCGGCACCGCGGGCACCTCGGCCGCGGCGAGCTCGAGCGAGAAGCCGTGCTCCTCGAGGATCTCGGCCTCGCTCCAGCGCTCGGGCCGGTAGAACTTGACCACCACCACGCTGCGGTCCTCGAGATGGACCTGGTAGACCCGGTTCTCGTAGGAGTTCAGGCTCGTGAGCCGGCCGTCGCCGTGCAGGCCGAGCGTGGCCAGCGCGTCGAGCACCACGTCGGGCGTGAGCTGCTCGTAGGGATGGGTGTTGGCGCCGGCCGCGGGAGAAGAAGGGGTCATGTCGCGATTGTCGCCGCCGCCCGCCCGCCGCTCACGGCCGGCCCGAAGCCTCCTGCAGCGAGAGGACGTGGCCGGTGCGCGGATCGCCCCGGCCCGCGAGCACCTGCGCATAGGCCGCCTGCACCGCCTCGGCGCCCTGGTGGTGCGCGACGCGCAGCCAGGGCTGGCGCGCATCGGTGACGGTGGCGACGAAACCCTGCCAGGCCGCGACCATGCGCCGCGCGAATTCCTCGGCGCCCCATTCGGCGGTGCGCTTCTTGATCTGCGCCGGCGCGAAGAACAGCGTGGCGCGCGGTCCCGACAGGCTCTTCGCCGCGCCCTTGGCCGCGAGCTGCTCGAGGTGCGTGCCGCCGATCGAGCAGCTGTACCTGAGGTTCGCGAAGCGCGCATGGATCGCGCTGCGCAGCGGGCCGTCGCCCGCGAAGTCGACGTAGACGCATTCGGTGTCGGCCGCGACCGCGCCGTCCTCGAGCGCCTCGTAGGTCACGACGCGGTGGTAGCAGCCCAGGCTCTCGCAGAAGGCCGCGTTGCCGCGCGAGGTGAGGCCGATCACCTCGATGCCCTCGCGCCGGTGCAGCTGGAACGCGGTGCCGTAGGCGGTCTTGCTCGACGCGCTCGACAGCAGCAGGGTGCGTGCGCCGAAGAAGGCGTTGTCGGCCATGAAGTCGTCGATCAGCCAGGAGGTGATGAACAGCGGGCGCAGCAGGGCCTGCACATCCTCGGTGCCGGGGGTGTAGAGCGGATCGGCGTTGCAGCGGAAGTACTGGTTGTAGACCGCGGGCAGCGCCGCGCGATGCGCCGCGCCGTCGGCGAAGCGCTCGGCCGAGAGCCGCTCGGGCGCGAGCACCGCGCCCGTGGCCATCGGCCAGTAGCCGTAGAGCCGCTCGCCCGCGGCCACGCCCGGATGCAGCGACTGCACCACGCTCGCGAAGCCCCAGACGGGGATGCAGCCCCAGCCCTCTTCGCCGGTCGGGAAGAACTGCCAGTAGTTCATCGCGTCGCCGAAGGCGGCATAGGTGATGTTGTTGGCGGTGAGCGCGAAGCGGTCGATGCGCACGCGCACCTGGCCGTCGGCGAGCGGCTGGTCGGCGGCGGTGTGCAGGCGCATCGACGAGAGTTCGTCCTTGCGGATCAGCAGGCTGGTGGTGCTCATGGCGCGGTCTCCAGTCGGTGAAGGTGCCGGCCACATTAGCCAAGCTTCGTGAAACGCGCCATCGCGCGGGACGCGCCGGCGTCGCCCGCGGGACAACGGCGGCGCGCGCGCCGGCCAAGAAAAAAGCGCCCGGGCCGCTTGGGCCGGGGCGCTGCGTGCGAAGCGGTGCGGGCGATCAGGCGATCGTCAATTCGACATCGATGTTGCCGCGCGTTGCATTCGAGTACGGGCAGACCTGATGCGCGGTGTCGACCAGCTTCTTCTTGGCGTCGGCGTCGAGGCCGGGCAGCGAGATCGCGAGCTTGACCGCGATGCCGTAGGCCGCGCCGCCGTTCGTCGGGCCGAGCGAGACGCTGGAGTCGATCGCCACGTCGTCGGGCACCTTGACGCCGATCTTCGGGCCGACGGCCTTCATCGCGCCGATGAAGCAGGCGGCATAGCCGACCGCGAACAGCTGCTCGGGGTTGGTGCCGGGCTTGCCCGAGCCGGGCGAGCTGAGCTTCACGTCGATCGCGCCGTCGCTGGAACGGCCGGCGCCGTCGCGGCCGCCCACGGTGTGGGCTTCGGCGGTGTAGAGAACCTTGTCGAGCTTGGTGGTCATGGTGCTTGCTTCCTTTGGTTGCGGAGGGTGGAGGGAGGGACGAAAAAAAGAAAAAGGTCAGGCCGCCTTGCGGATGCGGTCGCGCAGGGTCTGGATCTGCTGCGTGAGCGCGACGAGCTCGGGCACCGAGCATTGCGCCGCGGCCATGAGGCACGCGGGAACGCCGGCCGCGCGCGACTTGAGCTTGCGGCCCGCGGCCGTGAGCGTGATGCGCACCCGGCGCTCGTCGGCCGCGTCGCGCAGCCGCGCCACGTAGCCGCTCGCTTCGAGCCGCTTGAGCAGCGGCGTGAGCGTGCCCGAGTCGAGCGACAGCCGCTCGCCGAGTTCGGACACCACGAGCCCGTCCTGCTCCCAGAGCGCGAGCATGACGAGGTATTGGGGGTAGGTGAGCTGCAGCTTCTCCAGCACGGGCTTGTAGAGTCGCGTCATCGCCAGCGAGGCGGAATAGACGGCGAAGCAGAGCTGGTTGTCCAGCTTGAGCATCTCGTCGGCGGTGGGAAGTTGCGTCGGCATGGGCTGAATTGTAGTGCGCAATTAAATTGTGTGCAATGTAGTCACTTTGGCCTCGTCCGCGGAAGGGCCATGGGCCACAGCCCTAGCGCCGGAAGCGCTTGCGGGTCAGCGCCAGCGCCACCCAGAAGGCCGCCACCGCATAGACCACGAGCACCGCGGCGTGCACCTGCCAGTCCGCCGGCCAGCGGTCCATGAACAGCGGCCGGACCAGCGCCACCGCGTTCGTCAGCGGCAGCCAGGCCGCGACCGCCTGCACCGCCGAGGGCAGCTGCTCCAGCGGGAAGAACACGCCGCTCAGGAACATCATCGGCGTCATGAACAGCGTGAAGTAGTAGGTGAAGAAGTCGTAGCCCTTCGCGAGCGCATTGAAGATCAGCGCGATCGACGAGAAGGTGATGCCCGCGCCCGCGAGCACCATCCAGGCCACCACGAGCTTCGGGCTCTGGCTGATCCCGAGCCCGAGCATCACGAAGAGGATGGCGGTCACGGTGAAGATGGCCTTGTACGCGGCCCAGAGCATCTCGGCGAGCACGATGTCGTCGAGCCCGACGGGCGCGTTCATGATGCCGTCCCAGGTCTTCTGCACGTGCATGCGCGAGAAGGCCGAGTACAGCGCCTCGAAGCTCGCGGCGTTCATGGCGCTCATGCAGATCGAGCCGCTCGCGAGGAACAGGATGTAGGGCACCTGCGTGCCGTCGATCGTGACCTGGCCCACGAGCGCGCCCATGCCGTAGCCGAAGGCCACGAGCCAGATCAGCGGCTCGGCGATGTTGCCGATCAGGCTCGGGATCGCGAGCTTGCGCCACACCAGCAGGTTGCGCAGGAACACCGGCCACCAGCGCAGCGAGAGCTCGGGCGGGCGCCAGGCCGAGGGCGCGCGGGCGGCGGCGGCGTTGGTGGGATCGGGGGTGGTCGTTGTGGGCATGGGTCGATGGTCCTCAGCCGTCCTCGCGGATCTGGCGGCCCGTGAGCTTGAGGAACAGGTCCTCGAGGTTCGCGGGGCGGTGGAAGGTGCGCAGGCGGCCGTGCCGCCCCAGCGCCTCGAGCAGGCGCCGCGCATCCTCGGTGTAGAAGAACACGGTCTCGCCGCTCACCTCCACGCGCGCGGCGAGCGCCTTGAACCCGGCCTCCTCGGCCAGCGAGAGCGCGCCGTTGCCGTAGACCTCGACCACGTCGGGCTCGAGGTGCGCCTCGATCAGGTCGCGCGGCCGGCCCTCGGCGATCTTGCGGCCGTGGTCGAGCACGAGCAGGCGCGAGCACAGGCGCTCGGCCTCGTCCATGAAGTGCGTGGTCAGCAGGATCGACTTGCCCTGCTGCAGCAGCACCTGCAGCCGCTCCCACATCAGGTGGCGCGCCTGCGGATCGAGCCCGGTGGTGGGCTCGTCGAGCATCAGCAGCTTCGGGTCGTTGACGAGCGCGCGCGCGAGCGAGAGGCGCCGGCGCATGCCGCCCGAGAGCTCGCCGGGCTTGGCGTCGGCCTTGTGCGAGAGCGCCGCGAACTCGAGCAGCCGCGGCACGCGCTCGAGCACCTCGGCCTTGCCGAAGCCGAAGTAGCGGCCGTAGACCGTCAGGTTCTCGGCGCAGCTGAAGTCGGGGTCGAGCGTGTCGAACTGCGTGACCACGCCGAGCTGCGCCTTGATCGCGAGCGCGTCGCGCGGCATCTGCAGGCCCAGCGCCTCGATGCCGCCGCCGTCGGGCTCGGTCAGCCCCAGGCACATGCGGATCGTGGTGGTCTTGCCCGCGCCGTTCGGTCCGATCACGCCCAGGCATTCGCCGGGCGCGATCTCGAACGAGAGATCGTCGACCACGGTGGCGTCGCCGTAGCGCTTGTGGAGCCGGCTGGCCCGGAACAGGAAGGGCGGGGAGGAGGGTGGATCGGAGGTCGGCACCCGGCCATTCTGACGCAGGCGAAGGCTAGAGCCTGAAGCCGCCGAACTCGGCCTTCATCCAGTCGATGAAGGCCCGCGTGCGCGCCGGCAGCAGGCGCGCGTTCGGATAGATCACGCTCACCGGGCGCGGCGGCGGCTCGAAGTCCTCGAGCACCAGGCGCAGCCGGCCCTGGGCCACGTGGGGCAGCACCTGGTAGGAGAAGAAGGTGCCGAAGCCCATGCCCGCGGCGCAGGCCTCGACGGCGGGTGCGAGGTGGTTGAACTCGAGCCGGTTGTCGGGCGTGACGACGACGCGCCGGCCGCGCTCGAAGAAGGTCCATTGCGGCGGCGCGTCGAGTCGCCCGCGCACGCAGGGCGCGCCCGCGAGCTCGCGCGGGTGCGCGGGCATGCCGAAGCGCTCGAGGAAGGCGGGGCTCGCGGCCACCACGCGGCGGATCGTGCCGAGCGGCTGCGCCACCAGCGAGGAGTCCTCGAGCGGGCTGATGCGGATGCCGACGTCGATGCCCTCCTCGAGCATGTTGACCGTGCGGTCGTGCAGCAGCACGCTGCAGCGCACCTTCTCGTGGCGCTGCATGAAGCGCGTGATCGCGGGCGCGACGTACATGTGGCCGAACAGCACCGGCGCGGTGATCGTCAGGTGGCCCGCGGGCTCGCGCGCCTCGGTCGTGAGCGCGCGGTCGGCGGCCTCGGCCGCGAGCAGCACCTCGCGCGCGCTCGCGAGGTAGCGCCGCCCCTCGTCGGTCAGCGACAGCCGCCGCGTGGTGCGCTGGAACAGCCGCACGCCGAGGTGGGTCTCGAGCGCGGCGAGCGTGCGCACCACCGCGGGCAGCGAGCTGCCGAGCGCCTCGGCGGCGCGCGTGAGGCTGCCCTGGTCGGCGATCTGCACGAAGGTCTGCATGGCTTTGAAGCGGTCCATGGGGCGATTAGACCGGAAAACGCAGCAGTGAAATCCGTCAATCGCTATTCATTCGCGGATCGGATTAAAGAAGAATCGAGTCCGACCCCAGAACTTCCGAGGAATCCACCATGAACGCACCCCACGCCACGACCGCCGCCGCTTCCACCACCGCCGCCCGCCGCCCCGCGCAGCCGATCAAGCTCTTCGGCACGCCGATCTCGGGCCACGTGCATCGCGTGCGGCTTCTGCTTTCGCTGCTCGACCTGCCTTTCGAGTTCGTCGAGCTCGACCTGCGCCGGAAGGAGCAGCGCACGCCCGAGTTCCTCGCGCGCAATCCCTTCGGCCAGGTGCCGGTGATCGAGGACGGCGAGGTCACGCTCGCCGACTCGAACGCGATCCTGGTCTACCTCAACGAGCGCTATGCGGCCGATCCGGCGCGCTGGATGCCGCGCGACGCGGTGGGCGCGGCGCGCGTGCAGCGCTGGTTCTCGGTCGCCGCCGGGCCGCTGGCCTACGGCCCGGCGGCGGCGCGCGTGATGGCGCTGTTCGGATTGCCGGCCGATCCGACCGAGACCGTCTCGCGCTCGCACCTGCTGCTCGCGGTGATGGAGACGCACCTGCAGCGCGAGCCCTTCCTCGCGGGCGCCTCGCTCACGCTCGCCGACCTCGCGAACTACGCCTACGTGGCGCATGCGCCCGAGGGCAGCGTCTCGCTCGATCCCTACCCGCACCTGCGCGCATGGCTCGCGCGCATCGAGGCGCTGCCGGGCTTCGTGCCGATGGTGCGCACGCCGGTGGGGCTCGCGGCCGGCGCAGG
>CBHTTS010000135.1:0-12782 GCA_966095775.1 uncultured Variovorax sp.
CGCGCAGCTTCTGGTACTCGCGCATGCCGGAGGCGAAGATGCGCTCCATCGGGCCCGCGAACTTGGCGTTCTGCGCGGCCGAGGCGAACAGCTCGTTGAGGCTGGTGCCCGACCAGAACTCGCGCTCGAAGTCCTCGTTGAGCGCGCGCATGCGGCGCAGCGCGAAGTACTTGCGGATGATCGCGGCCCAGCTCGCGATCGAGACGATCACGAGCAGCGCCACCACGAGCTGGACCACGAAGCTCGCATGGAGCAGGAGATTGATGATGGAGAGGTCTTGGTTCATGGCTTGAAAGGTTGAGTCATGGAGCCGCCGCGGCGTTCGAGGGTTCCCGCGACTTGGGCCGGAATCCGCGCCGGGCGCAGGCTGGAGGCGTCCACCCAGCCGATGCGGATCGTTCCCTCGCACAGCAGCACGGGTGCCGCCGCGCCCGTCCGCGTTTGCTCTGTTTTTGATAGCACCTGTTGGCCGATCACCAACGAAGCGCTGCCCAATTGTCGAAGTTCCGCCGTCACCAGCAGTTCGTCGTCGAGCCTGGAGGGCCGATGGTATTTGAGTTGCGTCTCGCTCACCACGAACTGGCCGCCGGTTTCCTCGCGCAGCCGGCGCTGCTCGACCCCGAGCGAGCGCAGCCATTCGGTGCGGCCGCGCTCCATGAACTTGAGGTAGTTGGCATAGAACACGATGCCGCCGGCGTCGGTGTCCTCCCAGTAGACGCGGATCGGGAAGGCGTAGCTCATCGGCCGATCATGGCCCGCAGGCGTTCGACGGAGGCTTCGAGGTGCGCCATCGAACTCGCGGTGGAGAAGCGCACGAAGCGCGAGGTGTCGGCGCTGCCGAAGTCGCGCCCGGGCGTGACCGCGACGTGCGCGCGCTTCATGGCCTCGAAGGCGAAGTCCCAGCTGCCTTCGATGCCGAGCGCGCGCGCGACCTCGCTGCAGTCGGCCCAGGCGTAGAAGGCGCCGTCGGGCACCACGGGCACCGTGAGCCCGAGCGCATTCAGCTGCGGGATGAACCAGTCGCGCCGGGCCTTGAACTCGGCGCGCCGGCGTTCGTACTCGGCGATGCTCGCGTCCTCGAAGCAGGCGAGCGCCGCGTACTGCGAGACGGTGCTCGCGCAGATGAACAGGTTCTGCGCCAGCCGCTCGACCACCGGCACCAGCGCCTCGGGCACGACGAGCCAGCCGAGGCGCCAGCCGGTCATGTTGAAGTACTTGCTGAAGCTGTTGATGCTGATGACGTTGTCGTCGATCGCCAGCGCCGTCTGCCCGAATAGATCGTCGTACGAAAGACCGAGGTAGATCTCGTCGATCAGCGTGATGCCGCCGCGCTGCGAGACCACGTCGTGGATGCGGCGCAGTTCGTCGGGCGCGATCGATGTGCCGGTCGGGTTGGAAGGCGACGCCAGCAGCACGCCGCGCGTCCTGTCGGTCCAGGCCGCCTCGACCTTGTCGGCCGTGAGCTGGAAGCGCTCCGCGGCCGTGGTCGGCACCATCACGGCCCGGCCGTCGGCCGCGCTCACGAAGTGGCGGTTGCACGGGTAGCTCGGGTCGGGCATCAGGATCTCGTCGCCGGCCTCGATCAGCGCGAGGCAGGCGAGCTGCAGCGCGGCCGAGGCGCCGGCCGTGACCACGATGCGGCGCGCGGGCACCTCGACGCCGAAGCGCTGCGCATACCAGGTGCTGATGCGCTCGCGCAGCGGCTCCAGGCCGGTGGCCTGGGTGTACTGCGTGGCGCCGGCGCGCACGGCGCGCGCGGCGGCTTCCTGCACCAGCGGCGGCGCGGTGAAGTCGGGCTCGCCGATGTTGAGGAAGATCATCGGCCGGTCGGTGTGGGCCACCTCGCGCGCGAGCGCGCCGGCGGCCTTGGCGACCTCCATCACGTAGAAGGGTTCGATGCGCTGGGCGCGCTGCGAGATTCTCATTGCACCTCCGGGCGACGGCGCTGCGCGCCTTGGGGCAGCCGGGCGGCGCTCCTCACGGCCTGGCCTTGCCCGCGGCGCGGTCGGCCTCGACCTCGGTCGCGCGCAGTTGCGGCGCGAGGCCGTTGAGCACGGCGTTGACGTACTTGTGGCCGTCGGTGCCGCCGAATTCCTTCGCGAGTTCGATGCACTCGTTGAGCACCACGCGCCACGGCACGTCGAGGCAGTGCTGGAACTCGTAGACGCCGATCCACATCACCGCGTGCTCGATCGGCGAGATCTCCTCGAACTTGCGGTCCAGCAGCGGCTGGATCAGCGCGTCCATCTGCTCGGCGCTTTCGATCGAGCCGTGCAGCAGCGCGTCGTAGTGCGCGGCATCGGCCTTGTGGAAGCCCGCGAGGTCGCGCGTGAAATGGTCGATGTCGGTCGGGTCGTTGCGGCCGACGAGGTGCTGGTAGAGGGCCTGCAGCGCGAACTCGCGCGCGCGGCTGCGGTTCGACTTGGCCGAAGCCTTGCGCGCGCCGGTGCTCGTGAGGCCGGTGCGCGACTGGCGGGGCTTGGCGCCCGCGGGCCGGAGGGGCTTGGAAGTGTCTTCGGTCATGAAAGGGAGGCCAGCAGCCGTGCCATCTCGACCGCCACGCGGGCCGCATCGCGGCCCTTGTCGGTCTGGCGGGCCACGGCCTGCTCGAGGGTTTCGGTGGTGAGGATCGCGTTCGCGATGGGAAGGCGGTGGTCGAGCGCCACGCGGCTCACGCTCGCGCCCGACTCGTTCGCGACCAGTTCGAAGTGGTAGGTCTCGCCGCGGATGATGCAGCCCAGCGCGACGAGCGCATGGTAGCCGCCGCGCACGGCCATCGCCTGCAGCGCCACGGGCACCTCGAGGGCGCCGGGCACCTGCACGTGGTGGATGTCGGCCGCGGCCACGCCCAGCGCCTCGAGCTCCGAGAGGCAGGCGGCGGCCAGCGCATCGGTGATGTCGGCGTTGAAGCGCGCCTGCACGATGCCGATGCGCAGTCCCTTGCCGTCGAGCGTGGTGTCCGCTCCCTTGTTTGCACCTTGCATGTCGTGTCCGTCTCTCTGTTCGTGGGTCAGTCTTTGGTGAGGTAGCCGGCGATCTCGAGGCCGTAGCCCGCGGCCATGCTCGGCATGCGCCGCGGCGTGCCGAGCAGGTTCATGCGGTGCACGCCGCATTCGCGCAGGATCTGCGCGCCGATGCCGTAGCTGCGCAGGTCCATGCGGCCGCGCTCGGGCGCCTGGGCCGGTCGCGCGGTGCCGTCGAACTGCGCGAGCAGCTCGGCGCCGGTCTCGCCGCAGTTCAGCAGCACGGCCACGCCCTTGCCCTCGTTCGCGATGTGCGCGAGGCTGGCGTCGAGGCTCCACGAGTGCAGCGAGCGGTTGACCTCGAGCGCGTCGAGCACCGACAGCGGCTCGTGCACGCGCACCGACACCGTCTCGTCGGCGGTCCACCGGCCGCGCACCAGTGCGAGATGCACGCCGCGGCTCGGCTTGTCGGTGAAGGCGTGAGCCGTGAAGCTGCCCCAGGCGGTCTGGATCTCGCGGCAGCCGACCTTCTCGATCAGCGACTCGGTGCGGCTGCGGTGCTCGATCAGCGCCGCGATGGTGCCGATCTTGAGCCCGTGCTCGGCCGCGAACAGCTGCAGGTCGGGCAGGCGCGCCATCGTGCCGTCCTCGTTCATCACCTCGCAGATCACCGAGGCCGGCGAGCAGCCGGCCATGGCCGCGAGGTCGCAGCCGGCTTCGGTATGGCCCGCGCGCATCAGCACGCCGCCGTCGACGGCCTGCAGCGGGAAGATGTGGCCCGGCTGCACCAGGTCGCTCGCGACCGCGTTGCGCGCCACGGCGGCCTGCACGGTGCGTGCGCGGTCGGCGGCGGAGATGCCGGTGGTCACGCCCTCGGCGGCCTCGATCGAGACGGTGAAGGCGGTCGAGTGCTTCGCGCCGTTGCGCGACACCATCGGCGGCAGCTGCAGCCGCTCGCACATCTCGCGCGACAGCGTGAGGCAGATCAGCCCGCGCGCATGGCGCGCCATGAAGTTGATCGCCTCGGGCGTGATGTGGTCGGCCGCGATGACGATGTCGCCTTCGTTCTCGCGGTCCTCCTCGTCCACCAGGATCACCATGCGGCCCGCGGCGAGTTCGGCCACGATCTCCTCGACCGGGGAGATCGGCGCGGGCGCCCGCGCGCTGCGGGAAGCGCCGATGGGCGTGACGGAAGCGTTCATTCGGAAGTGTCCTTCGAGTACGTGGGGGCCATGGCGGGCGCGAGCACGCCGGCCTGGAGCATGCGTTCGACGTAGCGCGCCACGGTGTCGATTTCGAGGTTGACCCGGGCGCCCGCCTGCAGGCTGCCCAGGGAGGTGTTCTCCACGGTGTGCGGGATCAGGTTGATGCTGATCTCGCTGCCGCCGGCGGTGTCGGCGACGCTGTTGACCGTGAGGCTCACGCCGTTGACGGTGATCGAGCCCTTGTAGGCGAGGAAGCGCGCGAGCGCGGGCGGCGCGACCACGCGCAGCTCCCAGCTCTCGCCGACCGGCGCGAAGCGGCTCACGGTGCCGATGCCGTCGACGTGGCCCGAGACGATGTGGCCGCCGAGCCGGTCGTTCGCGCGCAGCGCCTTCTCGAGGTTGATGCGGGCGTCCTGGTCGGCCAGGCCGGCGGTCTTGTCGAGGGATTCGGCCGAGATGTCGATGGTGAATTCGTGCCGGGCCGGATCGAAGCCGGTCACGGTCATGCAGGCGCCGTTGAGCGCGATGCTGTCGCCGAGGCCGACGTCGTCGAGGTAGCCTTCGGGCGCGGCGATGGTGAGTCTCTTGCCGTGGGTGGAGGAGGGGCCGAGGTCGTGGACGGCGGCGATGCGCCCCACGCCGGTGATGATTCCGGTGAACATCCCGGCATTTTCGCAGACATCCCGCGCCCGCCGGGCCGGCGCGGGCTTGCGGCGCTAGAAAGCGTCCCGGCCGGCGACCCGGGCCACGATCCGCAGGTCGGGGCCGAGCCGGTCCACGCTGCGGAATTCGAGCGGCAGCGCGCCCGCCAGTTCGGCCAGCGGGCCGCCCGGATGCATGCCCGAGGCGATCTCGAGGCCGTCGCCGATCAGCTTGGGCGCCAGGTACAGCAGCAGCTCGTCGACCAGCCGTTCGCGCAGCAGCGAGCCGTTGAGCTTGTGGCCGGCCTCGACGTGCAGCTCGTTGACCTCGCGCCGGGCCAGGTCGCCGAGCATCGCGCCGAGCTCGACCTTGCCCTGCGCGTTGGGCAGGCAGGTGACGACGGCGCCGCGGGCCTCGAGCGCGGCGGCGCGCTCGCGGTCCTCGGTCGCGGCATAGATCCAGACCTCGCGGCCGGCCTCGAAGATACGCGCCCCGGGCGGGGTCTGCAGCCGGCTGTCGACCACCACCAGCCGCGGCTGCCGCGGGGTGGGCACCAGCCGCACGTCGAGCCGGGGGTCGTCCTCGAGCACCGTGCCGACGCCGGTGAGCACCGCGCTCGCGCGCGCGCGCCAGGCATGGCCGTCGGCGCGCGCCGCTTCGGCGGTGATCCACTGGCTCACGCCGTTGCGCAGCGCGGTCCGGCCGTCGAGCGAGGCGGCGGCCTTGAGGCGCACCCAGGGCATCTTTCGCACCATGCGGCTGAAGAAGCCGATGTTGAGCTCGCGCGCCTCGTCGGCACCCGGACCCACCTCGACCGCCACGCCCGCCGCGCGCAGCCGTTCGAAGCCCTGGCCCGCGACGAGCGGATTGGGGTCGGCCATGGCGGCGACCACGCGTGCGATGCCGGCCGCGGCGAGCGCGTCGCAGCACGGGCCGGTGCGGCCGTGGTGGGCGCAGGGCTCGAGCGTGACCCAGGCCGTGGCGCCGGCGACCGAATGGCCGCCCGCCGCCGCATCGCGCAGCGCCATGACCTCCGCATGCGGGCCGCCGACCTGCTGGGTGTGGCCCTGGCCGATCACGGCGCCGTCGGGGGCGACGAGCACGCAGCCGACGCGCGGGTTGGGATCGGTCTCGGGGCCGGCCTGGCGCGCGAGCGCGAGCGCCTGCGCCATGAAGTCGTTTTCAGTTTTCATCTGCTTTTCTCTGGCCCGGGTATTTTCAACAGATCGGGTGGAAGGCATCGGCGGCGCAAGCCGCCGGTCCGGCCGTCCCGACCGCTCGTCGCCCCCGACCGTCCGAGGCCGATCCGGGGCACTAGATTCACGGCCATTACAAGAGATCAGGGAGAGGCGCCGCCGCACGATACCCCGTGCAGGCAGCGCCAGCGGCAAGATGGATCAAGGATTCTGCGCGTCCGTGCGCGCGCCCGGGCGTTCCGCGCGAACGGCGCCGGGCTTCACGCTGGTCGAGATGATGGTCGTCATCGTCCTCGCGGCCATTCTGGCGGCGCTGGCGCTGCCAAGCTTCAACGGGTTGATCGAGCGCTACCGGGTCGAGCGCATGGCCTCCGCGCTCGCCGCCGGACTGACCCATGCGCGCGCCGAGGCGGCGCGGCGCGGACAGACCGTGACCGTCCGGCAACGTGCCGGCTGCAGCGACGAGGACTGGAGCTGCGGTTGGGACACCGTGGTCGGCAGCGGCGCCACGGAAGAGGCCCTGAAACGCCAGGACCCCGACAGCCGCGTCGTGGTCACGAAAAATGGGGGCGGCACCGTCTCCTTCGGCGCCATGAGCCATGCCAACGGCGTCGCGAGCTTCCGCTTCCAGCCGTCCGGAAGCCCCGACGAATCGAGTACCGGCAACGTGACCCTGTGCATGGCGCTCGGCGGCCGGATCGAGTTGCGCAAGGAGAGAAGCCTGTGCCAATGACCGTCCGGACGCCCATGCGCCCTGGCGCGGGGCGGCTGCAGCGCGGCTTCTCGCTGATCGAGGCGATGGTCTCGATCATCGTGCTCGCGTTCGGCCTGCTGGCGCTCGCAGGCCTCCAGTTGCGCGTGCTGGCCGACAGCGCGGGCGCGAGCAACCAGAACGTCGCCCTGCAGCTCGCCGGCGGCATGGCGGATCGCATTCGCGCCAACCGCGTGGCCGGGGCGGTGTCCGACAGCCCTTACGTGGTCGACTGGTCGCTGGCGAGCGCCGGGGCGCCGACACCCTCCTGCGCAGCGGCCACCGTCGTCTGCAGCGCGGAGCAGATGGCCGCCTACGACACCTGGATCTGGAAGCGCAGGGTGGCCGACGAACTGCCGGGCGGCGTCGCCGACGTCCAGAGCCGGGCGCAGCAGGGCGGCCTGCTCTTCGTGCATGTGGCCTGGGACGAGCCGGCGGTGCTCAACCCGATCGCACCCGTCGCCGCGTGGGGTTGCCCGGACGGCAAGGCCTGCCTCGAACTCGTCGTCGCGGTGCGCGAGCCATGACGGCCCGCCCCGTCGACCCCGCACGCAGGCAGGCCGGCTTCACGCTGGTGGAGCTGCTGGTCGCACTGATCATCGGCCTGCTGGTGGTGCTGGCCGCCGTGGCCAGCCTGCTCGGCACCCGGCGCACCGCGCTGACCGGCGGCGACGTCAACGAACTGCACGAAGGTTCGGCGCTGGCAATGCGAATGCTGGGGCAGCAGATCCGCCAGGCCGGCTACTTTCCGATCGACCCGAGCGAGTCCTCGTTCTACTTCGACGCCGGCAAGCCCACCGGCCTCGCCGACGAGCCTGCATTCTTCGCGGTCAAGGGGCGGGAGGCCCGGGCGAAAGCGGGCAACGACACCCTCAAGGTCGGCTATGCGCCGAGCCCCGACTACTTCAAGGACTGCCTCGGGCAGCGGGCCAAGGACTACACCCCCACCGACCCCGCGAACGGCGCGAACGTGCGGCTGATCACCAGCGAGTTCTCGGTCAGCGGCGGCGTGCTGCGCTGCCGGGGCAGCGGCAACTCGACCGCGCAGCCGATCGTCTCCGGGGTCGAGCGCTTCGACGTGCAGTACGGGCTTGCCGCGGGAACCGACGACGACCGGGTGGCGCGCTATGTCACGGCAGACGAGGTCGCTGACTTCGTCCGGGTGCGCACGGTGCGCGTCTGCCTGCAGCTTGCCGGCACTTCCAGGAGCAACCCGAGCGGCAGCTACGTCGATTGCGACGGCTCCCGGCAAAGCAGCAGCGACGGACGCCTGCGCCGGGTGTACACGACGGTCTTCGCGCTGCGCAATCCATGAGCGCCTGCACCGCCCCGACCCCGGCCCGCGTTCCGCACCCTGGACAGCGCGGCTTCTCGTTGTTCGTCGTGCTCGTCGTCCTGCTGCTGTCGGCACTGCTGGCGCTGGGCGGCGCGTGGACGGCACAGCTGCTCGAATCGACCGCTGGCAACCAGCGCGAATACCAGCGGGCCTTCGATGCGGCCGAGGCCGCGCTGCTGGATGCGGAGCGCGACATCCGGCAGCTGGTCTTCGATACGGCCACGCAGACCTATGCGACCTGCCCGGGGGCCGCGCCCTCGCGCTGCCGCGCGAGCACGGGCCTGCGCGTCTTCCCCGACCAGGCCGACGGCGGCCTGACCGGCTACGCGCCGGGTTGCCTGCAGGGCATCTGCTATTTCGGCGACGACGCTTTCAGCGCGGCCGCGGGCAGCAAGGCCTACGGGTTCTGGAACGGCGACCACGCCGCGAAGAACGCCGCTTCGTATGGCCAGTTCACCGGCGCGCCCGATGCCGACAGCCCGGCCATGGCAGGCGCCAGGTACTGGATCGAGGTCATCGACCGCGGCCCCAAGGAGAAGGGGCCGATCTACCGCATCACCGCGCTCGGCATCGGCGCCCGCAGCGAGGGCGCGGCAGGCGGCACGCGCGTGGTGCTGCAGATGTCCTTCGACCCGGACGCGGCGAGGCCACTGAATTGACACGGCAAGGGAAGAAAAAGACGTGAGACATCCTCGGTTCCTCGGGCGCGCCATCGCGTGCGGCCTGTGCCTGACCCATGCGGCCGGACAGGCCGCGCCCTATCCGCTGGCCCAGTCGCCGCGCAACACCGCGCTCCCGGACCCGCCGCCCAATGTGATCGTGTCGGTCGACAACTCCACCAGCATGGCGTACTCGTCGGCGGCGGACGAAGGAACGAATCCGAGTCCCGGCACGGCCACGCGGATGGAAGCGCTGAAGACGGCGCTGAAGACGAACTTCTCCTCGGAGAGGATCGCCGACGGCCGGATCCGCCTCGCCTGGCAGGCGATGAACGACAACATGACCGACAAGGCCTGCGCCGGGTTCTTCGGCGATACGCCGCCCGTCCCGTACCGCGCCGGCCGATGCAGGATCGGCGGCCGGGTCGACGCGAACCTGATGCGCCCGCTCGAAGGTGCGCACCGCGAGAACTTCATGCAATGGGTCGACGGGCTGACTTCCAAAGGCGGCACGCCGCTGCACGCCATGATGACGCGCGCGGGCGAGTACATGACGACGACGGGCCGCTGGAGCCCCTATTCGGACGAACCGGGCACCGAGGGCGCCTCGACCTCGAGCTGCCGAAGGTCGTTCCACATCTTCATGACCGACGGCGAGTACAACTTCTTCGGCTTCGATCCCGACCCCGCGAAGCTCGGCATGCCGGCCATCGGCAACGCGGACGGAACCGAACGGTCGCTGCCCGACGGCCAGCGCTACCAGCCGCGGCCACCCTTTGCCGACCAGGCCGGCGCCCATGGCGGCGCGTGGACCTGGGACAGGGGTCGCTGGTCGGTGCGGGCGGAGTATCGGCCGACCTTGGCCGACATGACGTTCCACTACTGGGCCAGCGACCTGCAACCCGGCATCGCGAACAAGCTATGGCCCGTCGAGGTGGAGCAAGGGGATGCCCAGGTCGGCGAGCGGACGGTGGCCAGCTACTGGAACCCCAGGAACAACCCGGCCACCTGGCAGCATCTGACGACCCACACCATCGGGTTCGGATCCGCAGCGAAATGGTCCGGCGAGCCGTCCATCGATGCGGGCGCATCGCAGCCGACCTACAGCGGGGGGTACGCATCCCTGGTCGAGGGAAGGATCGACTGGCCGGATCCCCTGGCCAGCACGCTGCTGGAGACGGAATTCAACGGCACCGCAAGGCTCAAGGCTCCCTTCTGGTTCTCGGACGATACCGAGGGTGCCTTCGGCTATCGGCATTCGAAGGAATCCAATGCCGCCGCCGTGCGGATGGACCTCTGGCACGCCGCGCTCAACAGCCGCGGCACCTTCACGCCGGCGCTCGATGCGCAGGCCCTGAGCAACGCCTTCGACGCCATCCTGCAGGGAATCCAGCGCAATACCAGCGTCAACCTGACCTCGATCTCGGCCGATAGCACGAGGATCGTGGCCGACACGGCGGCCTACCAGGCCGGCTACGACACGGCCGACTGGTCGGGCCGGTTGACCGCGACGCGGATCCGTGCCGATGGGAAGCCCGAGGGGGCGGCGGGAGCCGACGGCAAATGGGTCTTGCGTCCGAGCTGGTCGGCGCGCGAACTGCTCGATGCCCGGATGGCCGAGGCCGATGCGCACGAGCGCAAGCGGGTGGTGCTGAGCCACTCGCGCGACGACGCGGCAGGCACCCGCATCGGCGTGCCTTTCCGGTGGGAGCGGCTGAGCGGGGCGCAGCGCGCGGCCCTGCAGGGACGTGCCGCCGACGCGGGCGATGACGACTTCGGCAGGGCGGTGCTGGCATTCCTGCGCGGGGACCGCAGCAACGAAGGCAAGGCGGGCCTGAAGCTGCGCGAACGGACTCATGTGCTCGGCGACATCGTGAACTCCAGCGTCTGGTACGCAGGGCAGCCGAAGAGCGGCTTCACCCGCGACGACTATGCCGGCTTCGCCGCGATCGCGCGCGCGCCGATGGTCTACGTGGGCGCCAACGACGGCATGCTGCACGCGTTCGACGCGCGCACGGGCGAGGAGGCCTTCGCCTATGTGCCCGAAGGTCTCTACGGCACGGCGGCCGAGCCCGGCCTCGGCAAGCTCAGCGACCCGCTGTACGCGCACCGGTACTACGTCGACGGCAGCCCGTTCGTCGCGGACCTCTACATGGGCGACGCCGCAGATGGCGCGGCGGCACCGTCGGAGCGCGATGCCGAGAAGGCGCGGCGCTGGCAGTCCTTCCTCGTGGGCACGCTGGGGGCGGGCGGCAAGGGCTATTTCGTACTGGACGTGACGCGGCCCCAGGAGATCAGCGAATCGAGCGCCGCCGCCACCGTCGTGATCGACGCGACCGCGCTCGCCGACGACGACCTCGGCCACCAATTCCAGGAGCCGGTGCGCGGTACCTTCTCCAGGCGCGCGCTGCAGGTGGCGCCGCTCAACAACGGCCGCAAGGCGTTGATCCTGGGCAACGGCTACAACAGCGCCAGCGAGAAGGCGGCGCTGTGGGTCCAGTACCTGGACGGCGACAGGGAGGTGCTGAAGATCTTCGCGCCGAAGACCCAGGAGGCCGGCGCCGGCAACGGCCTGTCGGCGCCTTACCCGGTGGACCACAACAACGACGGCACGGTCGACGAGGTCTACGCCGGCGATCTGCTCGGCAACCTGTGGCGCTTCGACCTGAGCGGCAGCGATGCCGGCCAGTGGAAGGCCACGCTCGGGTCGGCGGCCGCCGCATCGGGCCTGGACGACAAGCCCTTGTTCAGCGCCGGGCCGGCGCAGCCGATCACGGCCGCGCCGCTGGTGGTCGACCATCCGTTCGGCGGCCACATGGTGATGGTCGGCACCGGCCGGCTGTTCGCGGCCGGTGACGAAAGCAGCGTCACGCCCCAGTACATCTACGGCGTCTGGGACCGCGCCAACGGCAGCGCCGGCACCGCGGCACTGAGCGACCTGGTGGCGCAGACCGTCGACGCCAAGACCTTCGAGAAGGATCACATCGAGTACCGCACCGGGTCGAAGAATCCCGTGCGCTACGGCGGACCCGACGGAAAGCGGGGCTGGTACCTCGCGCTGCCGAGCGCCAAGGAGCGGGTCGTCCATCCGGCGGACGCCTTGGACGGCAATGCCGGCCTGTTCTCGAGCACCATCCCCGGCACCGCGAGCGACTCGGTCACCTGCACGCCCGGCGCGTCGGACAACGGCTGGTCGATGGTGCTCGACTTCTTTTCCGGTGCCGCGCCGGACGGCGTCGTCTACAACGATCTGCTCGCGACCGCCAATGCCCTCGGCTTCAAGAACGGCACGGGCCGGGACGACCTCGGGAGCCCCACCGTCAAGCCAAGCAGGTTCGATATCCGCAACCCCGACGGCGAGGTCAACACGGTTGCACCGCCGCAATACGTCCGCCGCTTCGGCTGGCGCGACCTGATCTCGCCCTGATGACACGGGGAGCCCACCGACCCATGAATGCCCTGTCCGCGATGCCGCCGCAGGGCCGCGCCCGCATGCGCGGCTTCACCCTGATCGAACTCATGATCGCGGTCGCGGTGATCGCCATCCTCGCGGCCATCGCCTATCCGGGCTATACGCGCTACGTGCTGCGGGCCAAGCGCGCGGATGCGAAGCAGCAGCTGGTGCAGGCGGCGCAATGGACCGAGCGGTACATGACCGCCAACGGGAGGTATCCGCCCGACGACGTCGGCCTGCCGGCGGGGCTCGCGCAGTCCCCGTCGTCGGGTACCGCGAGCTACCTGATCAGCTACGTCGCGGGCCGGACGGCCATCAGCTACACGCTGCAGGCGGTGCCGCAGGGCGCGTCGCTGGCCGACGCCTGCGGGACGCTGACCGTGAACCAGCAGGGCGTGAAGCTGGCCGCGGGCAGCGCCGATGCGGCGAGCGACGAGGTGCAGTCGTGCTGGAACCGCTGACGAAGCCGCAGGCGGGGCAGGGCGCCGGTCAGATGTCCCGCAGCAGCTGCCTGAATTCGTCCACGTCCTCGAAGCTGCGGTACACCGAGGCGAAGCGCACGTAGGCCACCTTGTC
>CBHTTS010000136.1:0-12665 GCA_966095775.1 uncultured Variovorax sp.
CGCAGAGGTTTCGCGGAGGACGCAGGAGGAGAACCCAAGAAGAACTTTACGGTCCCCTTCTGCGCCCTCCGCGTGGTCTTTGCGTCCTCTGCGTCCGGACGTCCGATCGCGTATTACTTCGCCTTGCCCGGGTCCTTCACGCCCTTGATCACGTCGAATTCGACGTTGTAGAGCTGGCCGTCCTTCTTCTCGACCTTGCGCAGGTAGACGTCCTGCACGATGTCGCGGGTCTGCGCGTCGATCAGCACCGGGCCGCGCGGGCTCTCGAAGATCTGGCCCTTCATGGCCGCGAGCAGCGCGTCGCCGCCGCCCTGGCCCTTGGTGGCCTTGAGCGCCTCGTAGATCACGCGCATGCCGTCGTAGCCGCCGATCGCCATGAAGTTGGGGCGCATCTTCGGGTTGGCCTTCTGGAAGGCCTCGACGAACTTCTTGTTCAGCGCCGAAGGATGCGCGGCCGAGTAGTGGTGCGAGGTGACCACGCCGAGCGCGCCGTCGCCCATGTCGTTGAGCTGGTCGTCGTCGGTCACGTCGCCGGTGGCGATCATGCGGATGCCGGCCTTGTCCATGCCGCGCTCGAGGAACTGCTTCATCACCGCCGCGCCCGCGCCCGAGGGCACGAAGACGAACAGCGCGTCGGGCTTGGCGTCGCGCACCTTCTGCAGGAAGGGCGCGAAGTCGGGGTTGCGCAGCGGCACGCGCAGCTTCTCGATCACCTTGCCGCCGTTGAGCTGGAAGCGCTCGGTGAAGAACTTCTCGGCGTCGTTGCCCGGGCCGTAGTCGGCCACCAGCGTGACCACCGTCTTGACGCCGTTCTTCGGCGCCCAGTCGCCCATCGCGACCGACACCTGCGGCAGCGTGAAGCTCGAGCGCACGATGTAGGGCGAGGCCTCGGTGATGCTCGACGTGGCGGCGGCCATCACCACCTGCGGCGTCTTCGACTGCGTGGCGAGCGGCGCGGCCGCGAGCGCGGCCGGCGTGACGCCGAAGCCCGCGATCACGTTGACCTTGTCGTTGACGATCAGCTCCTGCGCGAGGCGCTTGGTCACGTCGGGCGTGGCCACGTCGTCCTTGACGATCAGCTCGATCTTCTTGCCCGCGACCGTGTCGCCGTGCTGCGCCATGTAGAGCCGCGCCGCCGCCTCGATCTGCCGGCCGGTCGAGGCCTGCTGCCCGGTCATCGGCAGGATCAGGCCGATCTTGAACTTGTTGCCGTCCTGCGCGTTCGCGAACGGCATGGAAAGCGCGAGCGCCGTCAGGGCCGCGGTCTGGAGGATGTGGCGTCTTTGCATGGTTCTTGTCCTAGGAGGGGAATGCGGAAACGGGGGCTATTTTCTGCACTTTGCAACACCCGGCGGGGCCAGGCATTCACCTAGGCCCGCCCCCGCGCGCGGCTTTGTTGCGCGATGAACAAAACGACTGCGCGATCATCGCGCAGCCGCGGGTTCAGTGGTCGGGCCGGTAGGCGGAATCCAGCGTCAGGGTGCCGACCGCGCGCGAGACGCAGGCGCAGATGCGCGTGGTCGCCTGCTTCTCGTGCTCGCTCAGGAACACGTCGCGGTGGTCGATCTCGCCGTCGACCGCGAGCACGTCCATCGCGCACAGCCCGCATTCGCCGCGCTTGCAGTCCCAGAGGGTCTCGACGCCGGCGGCGTCGAGTGCCTCGAGCAGCGTGCAGTCGGCCGGCACGGTGATCGCGAGGTCGTGGCGCGGGATGCGCACGGTGAAGGCCTGGGCGGCGAGCCGGCCGCTGCTGCCGAAGGTCTCGAAGCGCAGGTCGGCCGGGGCGCGGCCCGCGGCTTCCCAGGCGCGCTGGACCGCCTCGAGCATCGGCACCGGCCCGCAGGTGTAGAGCTGGCCGCCGGGCGGCAGCGCGGCGATCGCGGCCGCGAAATCGATCGGCGCCGTGCCCTCGTGCGCCGACACGCCCTCGCCCAGCGCGGCCTGCAGCTGCGCGAGGTACGCGAACTCGCCCGCATGGCGCGCGCCGTAGAGCATCCGCACCGGCACGCCGCTGCGCTTCGCATGCGCGCCGAGGCGCTCGGCCATCAGCACCAGCGGCGTGATGCCGATGCCGCCCGCCACCAGCAGGTAGCCGGGCGCCGAGAGGTCGAGCGGGAAGTGGTTCTGCGGCGCGCTCACCTGCAGGCGGTCGCCGGGCGCGAGCCGCCACATCGCGAGCGAGCCGCCGCGGCCGTCGTCGAGCCGCTTGACCGCGATGCGCCAGCTGCGCCCGTCGCCCTCGCCGACCAGCGAGTACGAGCGCGTCTGCAGCCGGCCCTGGGCCGTCATCACCTGCACCTGCAGATGGGCGCCCGGCTCGTAGGGCAGCGCTTCGCCCGACTCGGGCCGCAGCTCGAATTCGCGCACGGTGGGGGTGAGGTCGCGCAGCGCAACCACCTGCGCCTGCATCCATTGAAGATCGCTTTTCATCGGAGAAACACCAACGGGGAACAAGAAGAAGAGGAGAGCCCGCGGTCAGCCGCGGCGCCGGATCAGCTGCACGCCGGGCAGCGGGCGCTGCTCGGCGCCGGACGTGCCGTGCAGCGCCTCGCGCAGGTTGCGCCGCGCGATGCGGCTGTGCTCGCGCATCAGCGCCTCGGCGCGGGAGCCCTCGCCGGCCTCGATGGCGTCGAGCACCTGGCGGTGCTGGTCCTGCGCGATCACGAGCATGTCGCGCGCGGCCGGCGAGTTGGCCTGCACGATCACGAAGCCCGAGGGCGAGGCGAACGGCAGGTTGATCACGCGCTCGAGCTGCTGCGCGATCACCGGGCTCGCGGCCATCTCGCTGAGCAGCGCATGGAACTTCTCGTTGTGCGTCACGTAGCGCGAGAAGGCCGCGTCGTCGAGCGCGGGCTCGCGCAGCAGCTCGTCGATGCGCGCGAGGCAGGCGCGCGCCTCGCGCAGCACCACCGGGGCCGCGCCCCGCTCGGCCGCGAGCCGCGCGACCAGCCCTTCGAGCGTGCCGCGCAGCTCGATCGCATCGGCCACGTCGCGTTCGGAAAAGGTGCGCACCGCATAGCCGCCGTTGGGCAGCGCCTCCAGCAGGCCTTCCTGCTCGAGCCGCATGAGCGCGCTGCGCACCGGCGTGCGCGAGACGCCGAGCTGCTCGGCGATCGCGACTTCGGCGATGCGCGCGCCGCCGGGCAGCTCGCCCGCGAGGATCATCTCGCGCAGCCGCAGCTGCGCCTTCACGGCCTGCGAGCCGCCGCCGTCCGCCGCATCCGCCGGGGCCGCGAGCGGCGTCACCGCGGCGCCGCCCTTCATGCGGCCACCTTCTGCGGCAGCGGCCGGATCGGGATCGGCGCGCGCGCGGGGCGCTCCTTCTCGACCATGCGGTCGATCAGCCGGCGCGCCCACATCGAGCCGGCGTCGATGTTGAGGTTGTAGAACTGGTGGCCGGGGCGCGCGTCGATCGCCTTCTGCTGCGCCTCGAGCACGATCTCGTCCTCGCGGAAGATGCCCGCCACGCCCTCGCGCAGCTCGTGCGTGAGCCGCTGTTCCCCGAGGCAGTAGTTGCGCGCGAAGGCCCAGAAGTAGAGGCAGGTGCGGTCGGTCTCGGGCGTGATGGTGTTGAGCACGTAGCCGTTCACGCCCTTGCTGCGGTCGCCGGGGTGGCCGTTCTTCGGCACCGCGCCGCTGCCCGCCTCGGCCACGCCGACGTCGATGTTGACGGTGCACGGCGCCTCGAAACGGATGATCTGCCAGCGGTCGACCTTGCCCGTGTAGCCGCGCGCATGGCGGATCTGGGCGCCCCAGAACGGCGGCGCCTCGATGTCCTCCATCCAGCGCGTGACCGTGGCCGAGCGGTCGCCGTGGGTGGCGACGAAGGGCGCCTCGGCGACGGCGCGGTTGCCGATCGACGAGCCGTGCACGAAGGTCTCGTGCGTCAGGTCCATGAGGTTGTCGACCACGAGCCGGTAGTCGCAGGCCACGCGGATCATCTTGCCGTCGCCGGCCCAGGCCGGGTCGTCGTTCCAGTGCATGTCGGGCACCAGCGCCGGGTCGGCCAGCGCCGGGTCGCCGGGCCAGACCCAGACGAAGCGGTGCTTCTCCACCACCGGGTAGGCGCGCACGCAGGCCGAGGGGTTGAGCGTCTCCTGGCTGGGCATGTGGGTGCAGCGGCCCTGGCTGTTGTAGACCAGGCCGTGGTAGCCGCAGACCAGCTCGTCGCCCTCGAGCCGGCCCATCGACAGCGGCAGCAGCCGGTGCCAGCAGGCGTCCTCGAGCGCGGCGACCTGTCCGTCGGTGCGGCGGAACAGCACCAGCTTCTCGTTGCAGACGGTGCGCGAGAGCAGCGCGTGCCGCACTTCGACGTCGTAGGCGGCGGCATACCAGGCATTGAGCGGAAAGGCGGGCGTGGACGTGTTCATGGATACTCAATGTATACAGATCTTTGAAAATTTCCAGCCCTTTGGCGCCAATCCAAGGGTAAATACTCAGATCGCTGTATACAGTCCCGCCACTTTTGATGGCGATAGCATGTACCACTCGTTTTCAGCCACGACGGAGAACCCCATGTCCCAGCACGCCGCCCTGCCCGCCCGCTACGACCACGTCGGCAGCTTCCTGCGCCCGCGCTACCTCCTCGAAGCGCGCGAGAAGAACGCCAAGGGCGAGATCACGCCCGAGCAACTGCGCAAGGTCGAAGACCAGGCCATCACCGAGATCGTGAAGTTCCAGGAGGACATCGGCCTCAAGAGCATCACCGACGGCGAGTTCCGCCGCACCTACTTCCACATCGACTTCCTCGAGCAGCTCGGCGGCGTGAAGACCGACATCCCGGTGACGATCCGCAAGCCCGACGGCACCGAGGAGCTCGCGCCGCCCGTGATGCGCGTGATCGACAAGGTGCGCCACGCGAAGAACATCCAGCTCGCCGACTTCGAATACCTCAAGAGCCAGGTCTCGGCCGGCCGCACGCCGAAGGTCACGATCCCCTCGCCGACGATGCTGCACTTCCGCGGCGGCCGCGCGGGCATCAGCAAGGACGCCTACCCCGAGCTCGACCCCGCGTTCTACGACGACGTGGCCCAGGCCTACGGCGACGAGCTGCGCTCGCTCGCCGCGGCCGGCTGCACCTACGTGCAGATGGACGACACCAACCTCGCCTACCTCTGCGACGAGCACATGCGCGAGGCGGCGCGCAAGCGCGGCGACGATCCGAACGAGCTGCCGCACCGCTATGCCGCGTTCATCAACAAGGTCGTGGCGCAGAAGCCGCCGGGCATGCTGCTGGCCATGCACCTGTGCCGCGGCAACTTCAAGAGCACCCATGCCGCGGCCGGCAACTACGAGCCGGTGGCCGAGGCGCTGCTCAAGGAGATGGACCTCGACGCCTACTTCATGGAATACGACGACGCGCGCTCGGGCGACTTCAAGCCGCTGCGCTACCTGCCGAAGGGCAAGACCGTGGTGCTCGGCCTCGTGACGACCAAGTTCGGCGAGATGGAGGACAAGGACGAGCTCAAGCGCCGCATCGAGGAGGCCACCAAGTACGCGCCGCTCGAGCAGCTCGCGCTGTCGCCGCAGTGCGGCTTCTCGAGCACGGTGCACGGCAACAACATCGCGGTCGAAGCGCAGCGCGCCAAGCTGCGTCTGGTCGTCGAAACCGCCCAGGAGGTCTGGGGCTCGACCTGAAGACCGGTTTCTGTTGAAGTCGGGGGCATGACGACAACGATTTACTCAGGCCCCCTCAGCATGTTCGGCGCGAAGGTCCAGATCGCCGCGCTCGAGAAGAACCTTCCGTTCGAGCTCGTGATGGTGCCGTTCACCAAGGACGACGCCTACGAGCCCAAGCACCCCGAGGTGCTGCGCGTGAACCCGGTCAAGCAGCAGGTGCCGGTGCTGGTCGACGACGAGGTCGCGCTGTTCGACTCGACGCAGATCTTCGAGTACCTCGAGGACCGCCACCCCGACCCGGCGCTGTGGCCGCGCGGCATCGCCGAACGGGCCCGCGCGCGGCAGCTCGAGCAGAAGTCCGACGAGGTCTTCTTTCCCAACGTGATCCGGCTCTTCGGCCTGCAGCACGACATGCAGAGCGCCCCGGCGGTCGCGGCCTGCGCCGCCTGCGCGCGCTACTACGACGAGATGGAGGCCCTGCTCGCCGATCGCGAGCACCTCGCGGGCCCGTATTCCTTCGCCGACATCGCGTTCTACATGGCCTGCATCTTCGCCGACCGCAAGGGCGCGCGCATGACGGCCGCGACGCCGCGGCTGCTGGCCTGGCGCGACCGCGTGGGCGCGCGGCCGGCCGTGCGCGCGGTGGTCGATCCGATGATGCGCTTCCTGGTCGGCGAAGGCCGCGAGGTGGCCTCGTTCTGGCAGGGTTGATGGCGGACCGCGTCCGCGCCTGAGGCAATATCGCGCGCATGCCGAACACGCGATTCGACTGGCTGCCGTCACCGTCCCAGCATTTCCTCGTCGTCACCTTCGCGCTCCTGGTCTACGTGCTGACCACGCGCGCGCGGCGCGAGCAGCGCGCGCCCACCACCGCGATCGCCTGGGTCATGGGGCTGGTGCTGATGCCCTACCTGATCCTCCCGATGTACCTGCTGTTCGGCCAGCGCAAGCTGCGCCCGGCCGGCTCGCCGCGGCCGCCGCGCTCGGTGCCGCCCGGGCACTGGGCGGCCGACCTGATCGAGAGCTTCGGGCTCGCGCCGCCCGGGCGCTGCGCGATCCGGCTGCATGCCGACGGCGAGGCGGCGCGCGAGGCGCTGTGGGAAGTCATCGACGGCGCGCGCGAGCGCCTCGACGTCTGCACCTTCATCATCGGCGACGACGCGATGGGCCGCGCGGTGATCGAGCGGCTCGCGCGGCGCGCGCGCGAGGGCATCAAGGTGCGCGTGCTGCTCGACGGCTTCGGCGCGCTGACGCTGCCGCGCCGCCACTTCGACCTGCTGCGCGCCGCCGGCGGCGAGGTGGCGGTGTTCCGCCCCTTCTTCAGCCTGCGCCGCATCGGTCCGCGCAACCTGCGCAACCACCGCAAGTTCACCATCGCCGACGACGGCTGGCTCTGGTCGGGCGGGCGCAACCTCGCGGGCGAGTACTTCACCGGCAGCGACCGCTGCCCCGATGCCTGGCGCGACCTCTCGTTCGACCTGCGCGGCAGCGTGGCGGCCGCGGCGGCGCGCCAGTTCGACCACGACTGGAGCTCGGTGCGCGGCCGCAAGGCGCGCGCCATCACCGCGCCCGACGTCGACGAGCGCGCGGGCGGCGCGCTCGCGCAGTTCCTGCCGAGCGGCCCCGACCAGACCGAGGACACGGCGCACGCGCTCCTGATCGACGCCTGCTTCCGCGCCCAGCACCGCGTGCTCGCGGTCACGCCCTACTTCGTGCCCGGCGACGGGCTGCGCGATGCGCTCAGGCTCGCGGCGCGGCGCGGCGTGCAGGTCACGATCGCGATGCCCGGGCGCTCCAACCACCGGCTCGCCGACTTCGTGCGCGCCCGCGCCATGCGCGACCTCGCGCGCGCGGGCGCGAGCTTCCGCATGCTGCCGTTCATGGTCCATGCCAAGGCCGTGGTGGTGGACGACGAGCTCGCGCTCTGCGGCTCGATCAACCTCGACATGCGCAGCCTGCTGATCAACCACGAGGCCGCGGTGGTGTTCTACGGCCAGCCGCAGATCGACTGGTTCGCCGACTGGATCGAGACCACGGCCTCGGCCGGCGATCCCTACCGCGCGCGCCGTCCGGGCCTCGTGCGCGACGTGGCCGAGGGGCTGCTGCTCACCGTCGCCTTCCAGCTGTAGCCGGCGGCTTCGCGGCCTCCTTCGCGACCGCGTCCAGGCCCGCGAACACGTAGCGCATCAGGTCGTCCGCGAGGCCCCCGGCATCCTTGAGCGCGGGCAGCACGCGGCTGCCGAGGTCCTTGGGCGCCACCATCATCACGATGCACGGCAGCACCGTGAACAGCAGCGCGCGCTGCACCGAGGGATGGTCCTCGGGCAGGCCCATGATGTCGCCGATCAGCCCGCGGATCAGCCGGGCCTTGGGCATCACGGCCTGGCGGATCATCGCCGGCAGCGCGGGCGACGGCGACAGCGCCTCGCGCAGCACCACGCGGAAGCCCCAGGGCGCCTTCGGCTGGCTGCCGAGCTCGACCAGGTGCGCGAGCAGCATGCGCAGCTTCTGCCGCGGATCGGCCGGCGCATGGGCGAGGCTCGCGAGTTCGTCCAGGCTCACGAGCTGGCGATGCGCCTCGATCAGCACCGCCTCGTAGAGCCCGTCGCGGCTGCCGAAGTGGTAGTTGACCGCCGCCATGTTGGTGCCAGCGCGCGTGCAGATCTCCTTGCTCGTGCTCTCGGCGAAGCCGCGCTCGGCGAACAGCTGGCCCGCGGTCTCGAGGATGTGCAGGCGCGTGGCGCTGCCGTCGGTGCGCGAGCTGCGCGCCGGGGCCGCGCGCGGCGTGGAGGAACGGGGGCTGGAAGAGCGGGTCGCCATGGCGCGAGGTTAATCGATGTCCGGGGATACTTCAAATTCAAATTTAGATTTGATATCATCCGCGGCATCCGAAACGCCCACCGGCAGGAACCGACCATGAACAGGAAGCCCCTCATCGCCGCCGCCCTCGTGGCCGCGGCCGCCGCCACCGCCGGCTGGTGGTACCTCGGCCGCCCGGCCGCGCCCGCCGACCGGATCGTGCTCTACGGCAATGTCGACCTGCGCCAGGTCTCGCTCGCCTTCAACGGCAGCGAACGCGTGGCCGAGCTCGCGGTGCGCGAGGGCGACCGGGTGCGCGCCGGCCAATGGCTCGGCCGCCTCGACACCCGCTCGCTGCAGCTGCGCGCGGCGCAGGCGCAGGCGCGCATCGGCGTGCAGGAGCAGGCGCTGCTGCGCCTGAAGACCGGCAGCCGCCCCGAGGAAGTGGCCCAGGCCGCGGCCCAGGTGGCGGCCGCGCAGGCCGAGGCCGAACTCGCGCAGCAGCAGCTCGCGCGGCTGCAGGCGATCGGCCAGACCACCGCCGGCCGCGCCGTGAGCCAGCAGGACCTCGACGGCGCGCAGGCGCGCCGCAAGGTGGCGCTGGCGCAGCTCGACAACGCGCGCCGCGCGCAGCAGCTCGTCGTGGCCGGTCCGCGGCGCGAGGACATCGCGCAGGCGCAGGCCCAGCTCGAGGCGGCGCGCGCCGACCTCGCGCTCGCGAACCACCAGCTGCAGGAGGCCGAGCTGCACGCGCCGATCGACGCGGTGGTGCGCGCCCGCCTGCTCGAGCCCGGCGACATGGCGTCGCCGCAGCGGCCCGCGTTCACGCTCGCGATCACCGATCCCAAGTGGGTGCGCGCCTATGTGGCCGAACCCGACCTGGGCCGCGTGCGTCCCGGGCAGGAGGCCAGCGTGCGCACCGACAGCCAGCCCGACCGGCCGATCGCGGGCCGCGTGGGCTACATCTCCTCGGTGGCGGAGTTCACGCCGAAGACGGTGCAGACCGAGGAGCTGCGCAGCAGCCTGGTCTACGAGATCCGCGTGATGGTCGACGACGGCGAGGACCGGCTGCGGCTGGGCATGCCCGCGACCGTGACGCTGAAGACCGCGGCGGGCGGAGCCTGACCATGGAGCCGGCGGTGGCCGCGCGCGGCCTGCACAAGCGCTTCGAGACCGGCGACGCGAAGCAGCGCGTGCAGGCGCTCGCCGATCTCTCGCTCGAGGTGTCCGCGGGCACGCTCACGGCGCTGGTCGGGCCCGACGGCGCGGGCAAGACCACGCTGCTGCGGCTCATGGCCGGGCTGCTGCGCGCCGACGCGGGCGCGCTGCGGGTGCTCGGCATCGACGTGGCGGCCGATCCGCAGGCGGTGCAGGACCGCATCAGCTACATGCCGCAGCGCTTCGGCCTCTACGAGGACCTGAGCGTGCAGGAGAACCTCGACCTCTACGCCGACCTGCACGGCGTGCCGCGCGCGGCGCGCCGCGAGCGCCAGGCGCGGCTGATGGAAATGACCGACCTGGGCCGCTTCACGGCGCGGCCCGCGGGCAAGCTCTCGGGCGGCATGAAGCAGAAGCTCGGCCTGGCCTGCACGCTGGTGCGCTCGCCCCAGCTGCTGCTGCTCGACGAACCCACGGTCGGCGTCGATCCGCTGTCGCGGCGCGAGCTCTGGGAGATCGTGCAGCAGCTGGTCGACCAGGAGCGGCTCTCGGTGATCGTCAGCACCGCCTACCTCGACGAGGCCGAGCGCTGCAGCCGGGTGTTCGTGCTGCGCGAGGGCCGGCTGGTCGCCGCGGGCGCGCCGCACGAGATCCGTGCCCATGCCGAGGGCCTGTGCTTCGCCGCGGTGCCGGCCGGCGGCGAGGTGCCGCGGCGGCTGCAGGCGCGGCTGCTCGACGCGCGCGAGGCCGTGATCGACGCGGTGCCGCAGGGCGGCGAAGTCCGCGTCATCCGCCGGCGCGACGGCGACGAGGCGGCGCTCGCGCGGCTGCTCGCGGGCGCGCGCGCCGAGCCGGTGCCGCCGCGGCTCGAGGACGGCTTCATGGTGCTGCTGCGTTCGCGCCAGCCCGAGGCGCCCGATGCCGCGCCGCCGGCGCCGGCGCCCGCCGCCCCGGCCGCCGCGCCGGCCGGCGAGACCGTGATCGAGGTCCGCGACCTGGTGCGCCGCTTCGGCGACTTCACGGCCGTCGCGAGCACCAGCTTCTCGGTGCGGCGCGGCGAGATCTTCGGCCTCCTGGGTCCGAACGGCGCGGGCAAGACCACCACCTTCCGCATGCTCTGCGGCCTGCTGCCGGCGAGCGGCGGGCAGCTGCGCGTGGCCGGGGTGGACCTGCGCCGCGCGCGCGCCCAGGCCAGGCGGCGCATCGGCTACGTCTCGCAGAAGTTCGCGCTCTACGGCAACCTCACGGTGCGCGAGAACCTCGCGTTCTTCGGCGGCGCCTACGGCCTGCGCGGCGCGCGGCTGCGCGAGCGCATGGACACGGTGCTGCGGCAGTTCGCGCTCGAGCGCGAGCTCGATGCGCCCAGCGGCCAGCTGCCCGGCGGCTACCGCCAGCGGCTCGCGATGGCCGCCGGCCTGCTGCACGAGCCCGAGATCCTCTTCCTCGACGAGCCCACGAGCGGCGCCGATCCGCTGGCGCGGCGCGAATTCTGGCGCCGCATCACGGCGCTGGCCGAAGGCGGCACCACCGTCGTCGTCACCACGCACTTCATGGAGGAGGCCGAGTACTGCGACCGCATCGTGATCCAGGACGCCGGCAGGCTGCTCGCCATCGGCACGCCGCGCGAAGTGCGCGCGCAGGCGCTCGGCGGCGCGGCCGACGCGCCGCGCATCGACATGGAGCAGGCCTTCATCGGCATCGTCGAGCGCGCCCGGCGCGCGCGCGAGGGCGCGGAGGAGGCGCGATGAGCGGCTTCGCCACCCGGCTGGTCTCCCTCACGCGCAAGGAGTTCCGCCAGCTGCTGCGCGACCGCAGCAACCTCGCGATCGGCATCCTGCTGCCGATGGTGCTGATCCTGATCTTCGGCTACGGCATGTCGCTCGACGTCAGGCATGCGCCGGTCGCGGTGGTGCTCGAGGACCCCTCGCCCGCCGCGCACGAGGCCGTCGCGGGCCTGCAGCGCTCGAGCGCGATCGCGCCGGTGCTGCTGGGCTCGATGCACGAGGCCGAGGCGCTGATGCGCGAGCGCCGGATCGACGCCATCGTGCGCGTCCCCTCCGACTTCTCGCGCGCGCTCGCCGCCGGCGATGCGCGCGTGCAGCTGGTGGTGCACGGCGCCGACGCGGGCCGCGCCACGATCGTGCAGGCCTACGTCGGCAGCGCGCTCGCGCAGGCGGCGCTGCGGCAGGCCGACCGGGGCCGCGAGGCGCCCGGCGCGGGCCGGGTCACGGTGGAGCAGCGGATGTGGTTCAACGCCGCGAACACCAGCACCTGGTACCTCGTGCCCGGCCTCATCGTGCTGATCATGACGCTGGTCGGCGCCTTCCTCACCGCGCTCGTGATGGCGCGCGAATGGGAGCGCGGCACGCTCGAGGCGCTGTTCGTCACGCCCGTTCGGCCGGCGGAGATCCTGCTCGCGAAGATCATCCCCTACTTCGCGGTCGGCATGCTCGGGCTGCTGCTGTGCCTGCTGGCGGCGCGCTTCCTGTTCGCGGTGCCGATGCACGGCTCGCTCGCGGTGGTGGTGCTGAGCTCGATGCTCTACCTGATCGTGGCCGTGAGCCTGGGACTCGTGATCTCCTCCGTCACGCGCAACCAGTTCCTCGCGAGCCAGGTGGCGCTGATCGCGACCTTCATGCCGTCGATGATGCTCTCGGGCTTCCTGTTCGACCTGCGCAACGTGCCGGTCGCCGTGCGCGTGATCGGCCACGTGCTGCCGGCCACCTACTTCATGGACCTGGTCAAGACGCTGTTCCTCGCGGGCGACGTGTGGCCGCTGGTCTGGCGCAACTGCGCCGTGCTCGCGGCCTATGCCGTGGGCCTGCTGCTGCTCGCGCGCGCCGTGACGCGCAAGCGCCTCGATTGAGGAGCCGGACCATGACCGACTTCCTCCTGCGCATCGCGAACCTCTGCCGCAAGGAACTGCTCGCGATCTTCAAGGACCCCGCGAGCCGCGTGATCCTGTTCGTGCCCGCGATCATGCAGAGCCTGATCTTCGGCTACGCCGCCACCTACGACCTCACGAACGTGCCCTATGCGCTGTTCGACCAGAGCCGCGGCGGCGCCTCGGCCGACCTGGTCGCGCGGCT
>CBHTTS010000137.1:0-12626 GCA_966095775.1 uncultured Variovorax sp.
AGGCCAACGTGCGCAAGCCGCGGATCGCGGTCGTGCTCGGCGACCTGGCCGGCATTGGCCCCGAACTCGTGGGCCGCCTGCTGCGGGACCCGCGGACGCACGCGCAGGCCGAACTCGTGCTGATCGCCGACGAGGCCCGCCTGCTCGCGGGCATGGACCTGGCGGGCGGGCGCACGCCCTACCGCACCATGGCCGAACCGGCACAGGCGGGCGAGCCGCTGCTGCTGCCCGTGCCGGCCCGGCTCGGGTCCGGTTTCAAGACCGGGGTCAGCAGCATCGATGGCGGGCGCCACAGCCTCGAGACGCTCAGGATCGCGCTCGATGCCGTGGGCCGGGGCGATGCCGATGCCATCGTGTTCGCGCCGCTGAACAAGCATTCGCTGCACATGGCCGGCATGACCACCAGCGACGAGCTGCACTGGTTCGTCGACCAGCTGGGCTACGCCGGTCCGGTGTGCGAGTTCAACGTGCTCGACGGGCTCTGGACCTCGCGCGTGACTTCGCACATCGCACTGCGCGAGGTGGCCGACCAGATCACGCCGCAGGGTATCGCCGATGCCATCGACCTGATCCACCAGGCCATCGCGAGCGCTGGCACGGCCAGGCCGCGCATCGCGGTGTGCGGCCTGAATCCGCACAACGGCGACCACGGCTCGTTCGGGCGCGAGGAGATCGACGTGATCGCGCCCGCGGTCGAGCGCGCACGCGCCAAGGGGCTGGACGTGGAAGGGCCCTTTCCGGCCGACACCATCTTCCTGAAGGTGCAAGGCGCCGAGCGCCGGTACGACGCGGTGGTGACCATGTACCACGACCAGGGACAGATCGCGCTCAAGCTCATGGGCTTCTCGCGCGGCGTGACCGTGCAGGGCGGCCTGCCGGTGCCGATCCTGACGCCCGCGCACGGCACGGCCTTCGACATCGTGGACCAGGGCAAGGCTGATCCGAGCGCGATGCAGCAGGCCTTCGCGCTGGCCTGCCGGATGGCGCTGGCGCGCCCGCGCGAACGGCCCTGAGCCGCGGCCCCGGCCACGGGCGTGGCAGGGGTTGCCTGCATGCCGAAGGGCCCGCGGGCACGCACCGCGAAGCAAAGAAGAACACAGAACAGATCAAGGAGACACAACCATGCGTGAAATGCTCATCCGCCGCGCGCTCAGCGCGGTGCTCGTCGGCGCGTCGCTGCTCGGCCTGGCCGCGCCGGCGGCACGGGCCCAGGCACCGTCCGACAAGGCGCTGCGCATCCTCGTGGGCGCGCCGCCGGGCGGCGGCACCGACCTGCTGGCGCGCATGCTGGCCGACAGGCTCTCGCCGCTGCTCGGCCGTGCCGTGGTGGTGGAGAACCGTCCCGGCGCCTCCAACACCATCGCGGCCGGTCTGGCGGCCCAGGCGGCGCCCGACGGCAGCACGCTGCTGCTGGCCACCAACACCGGCCAGGCGGTGGCGCCGCACCTGCTCAAGCTCAAGTTCGATCCGCTCAAGGACCTGCAGCCGATCGGGCTGGTGGCGACCATGCCCAATGTGCTCGTCGTCGGCGCGGACTCGCCGTACAAGAGCGCGGGCGACGTGGTGGCGGCCATGAAGGCGCAGCCCGGGGCGCTCAAGTACGCCTCCTCCGGCCTGGGCAGCACGCAGCATGTGGGCGCCGTGGCCTTCGGCCTGGCCACCGGCACCAGCGCCATCCATGTGCCGTACAAGGGCAGCGCCCAGGCCCATATCGACCTGATCGCGGGCCAGGTGGACGTGATGTTCGACAGCACGTCCTCGGCCATGGCGCAGATCCGCGCCGGCAAGCTGCGGCCGCTGGCGGTGAGCGCGCCGCAGCGCTCGCCCGAACTGCCCGACGTGCCCACGCTGGCCGAGCTGGGCATCAAGGACGCCGATGTCGTGACCTGGTATGGCCTGTACGTGACCGCCGGCTCGCCGCCATCGGCCACGCAGCGGCTGACCCAGTCGCTCACGCAGGTGCTGCAGATGCCCGAGGTGGCCGCGCGCATCAAGGGGCTCGGCGGCGAGGTAGGCAGCCTCACGGGCGAGCGCTTCGCGCAACTGAACCAGGCCGAGTTCGCGTACTACGGCAAGCTGGTGCGGCGCGCCGACATCAAGGCCGAATGAAGGCCGCAGGCCGCGGGGAGGAACCGGTCATGCGTTCATTGGGTCGAGCGGCGATGGCCGCCTTGCGCTGGACGGTGGTGCTGTGCATCGCCGCCATGGTGGTGCTGGTGTTCAGCAACGTGGTGCTGCGCTACGCCTTCAATTCGGGCATCAGCATTTCCGAGGAGCTGTCGCGCTACTTCTTCGTCTGGCTCATCTTCGCGGGTGCGGTTGTCGCGATGCATGAGCGCGCGCACCTGGGCGTGGACACGCTGGTCGCACGCCTGCCGCGCCGGGGCCGGCTGGTCTTCGGCGTGGCGGCCGACCTGATCATGCTCGGCTGCTGCGCGCTGCTGCTGGTGGGCAGCGTGCGCCAGAGCGTGGTCAACATGGTCAACAAGTCGCCCGTGTCCGGCCTGCCGGTGGGCTGGATGCATGCGGCGGCGGTGCTTGCCAGCGTGGGCCTGATCGTCGTGGTGGGCCTGCACCTGTGGCGCCTGCTCGGCGGCCGCGCCAGCGACGCCGACCTGCTGCCTTCGGCCGCCGGGCCGGCCGAGGCCCATGCCGAGCCCGCCACGCGCGGCGATGGGAAGGACCAGTCATGACCATTGCCATCTTCCTGGCCTCGCTGCTGGGCGCCATGGCGCTGGGCGTGCCGATCGCCTTCGCGCTGATGGCCTGCGCCGTCGCGCTGATGCTGCATCTGGACGTGTTCGATGCGCAGATCATGGCCCAGAACATGGTGGCCGGCGCCGACAGCTTCCCGCTGCTGGCGGTGCCCTTCTTCATGCTGGCCGGCGAGTTCATGAATGCCGGCGGCCTGTCGCGCCGCATCGTCAACCTGGCCATGGCCATCGTGGGCCACAAGCGCGGCGGGCTGGGCTATGTGGCGGTGTTCGCCTCCATCATCATGGCCAGCATGTCGGGCTCGGCGGTGGCCGACACCGCCGCCGTCGGCGCGCTGCTGATTCCGATGATGCGCAAGGGCGGCTACGACGTGCCGCGCTCGGCCGGCCTGATCGCCTCGGGCGGCATCATCGCGCCGATCATTCCGCCGTCCATTCCCTTCATCATCTTCGGCGTCGCCGGCGGGGTGTCGATCAGCAAGCTGTTCCTGGCCGGCGTGGTGCCGGGGCTGCTGATGGGCGTGGTGCTGCTGTTCACATGGTGGCTGGTCACGCGCGGCGAGGCGCTGGCGGTGACCGAACGCTGCTCGCTGGCCGAGGTGGGGCGGCGCGCGGCCGACGCCTTCTGGGCGCTGGTCATTCCGGTGGTGATCGTCGGCGGCATCAAGCTGGGCGTGTTCACGCCCACCGAGGCCGGCGTGGTCGCGGCCGTCTATGCCTTCGTGGTGGCCGTGTTCGTCTACCGCGAGCTCAAGCTGTCGCAGCTGTGGGGCCTGCTGCTGTCGGCCGGCATGACCACCGCGGTGGTGATGTTCCTGGTGGCGGCCGCCTCGGTGTCGGCCTGGCTGATCACCATTGCCGACCTGCCCTTCCTGGTGGTGGACCTGCTGGAGCCGCTGATCGACAACCCGACGCTGTTGCTGGCGGTGATCATGATCATCGTGGTGGTGGTGGGCGCGGCCATCGACCTGGTGCCCACCATCCTGATCCTGACGCCGGTGCTGATGCCGGTGGTGCGCGAGGCCGGCATCGATCCGGTGTACTTCGGCGTGCTGTTCATCATGAACTGCGCCATCGGCCTGATCACGCCGCCGGTGGGCACGGTGCTCAACGTGGTGTGCGGCGTGGGCAAGGTGACGATGGGCCAGGTGGTTCGCGGCGTGTGGCCCTTCCTGCTGGCCCACCTGAGCCTGCTGGCGCTGCTCGTGCTGTTCCCGCAGCTGGTGCTGGTGCCGCTGGGATGGTGGTCGTGATGGAACTGGACTTCCCCATCGTCGATGCGCACCAGCATTTCTGGGACCCGGTGCGCAACTACCACCCGTGGCTGCGCGACGAGCCGATGATCCCCTTTCGCTACGGCAGCTATGCGGCGCTGCGGGTGCCCTTCCTGCCGGCCGACTACCTGCGCGAGAGCGCCGGCTGGCCGCTGCGCCGCTCGGTCTACATCGAGGCCGAATGGGATCCGGCGGATGCCCTGGGCGAGACGCGCTGGGTGCATGAACTGGCGCGGGATACCGGCTGGCCGCATGCGATGGTGGCCCAGGCCTGGCTGGACCGCGAGGATGCGGCCGAGCTGCTGGCCGCGCAGGCTTCTTTCGCGCTGGTGCGCGGCGTGCGCCACAAGCCGCGCGCCGCCCCGAACGCGGCCGAGGCCCGGCGCGGCGAGCGCGGCAGCATGGACGATGCGCGCTGGCGCGACGGCTATGCGCGCCTGGCCGGGCTGGGCCTGAGCTTCGACCTGCAGACGCCCTGGTGGCATCTGGATGCGGCGGCCGAGCTGGCGCGCGACTTCCCGCGCACGACGATGGTGCTCAACCACACCGGCCTGCCGTCTGACCGCAGCGCCGAGGGCCTGCGCGGCTGGCGCGAAGCGCTGGCCCTGCTGGCGCGCGAGCCCAACACGGCGCTGAAGATCTCCGGCCTGGGCCAGGCCGGCCAGCCCTGGCGGGCCGAGGACAACGTCGACCTGGTGCGCGAGGCCATCGCCATCTTCGGCCCCGGCCGCTGCATGTTCGCCAGCAACTTCCCGGTCGACCGGCTGGTCGGCCGCTTCGACACCATCTGGCGCGGCTTCGCCCAGGCCGTGGCCGGCTTCGAGCCGGCCGTGCAGCGCGCGCTGTTCCATGACAACGCCTGCCGCATCTACCGGCTGGACTGAGCCCCGCCGGACCGCCCCCTGCCGGGCGCCCCCTGCGTTCGCTGCCCGCGTTCGCGCACTTTCGACAAAGGAGACCTCCATGACCCGCTTCAAACGCCTTCTGACGCCGCTGATGGTGACGGCCGCACTGCTGGCCGGCAGCGCCGGCGCCTTCGCCCAGATCCGCGAGCACACGCTGCGCCTGGGCGTGACCGACCCCAAGGCCGCGCCGGGCCCGGCCGCCACGCGGCACATGGCCGATCTGGTGAAGAAAGCCAGCGGCGGCAAGATCAAGATCCGGGTCTACGACTCGGCCGTGCTGGGCAACGAAGTGCAGATGCAAGGCGCGCTGCAAGGCGGCGTGCTGGACCTGGCGCTGATGGGCGCGCCCACGCTCAGCGGCCTGGTCAAGGAATTCGGCGTGCTGGACCTGCCCTACAGCTTCCGCAGCCCGCAGCAGGCCGATGCCGTGCTGGACGGGCCGGCCGGGCGCCAGCTGCTGGCCAAGCTGCGCGACAAGAACATCGTCGGCCTGGACTTCTGGGAGATCGGCTTCCGGCAGATCACCAACAGCCGCCGCCCCATCACGCGCTGGGAGGACGTGGGCGGGCTGAAGATCCGCACCGTGCAAAGCGCGGTGTTCCGCGAGTTCTTCAACAGCCTGGGCGCCAATGCGGTGCCGATGGCCATCAACGAGGTCTACACCGCGCTGGAGACCGGCGCCATCGACGCGCAGGAAAACCCGCCCACGCTGATCGCGGCGCAGAAGTTCGACGAGGTGCAAAAGCATCTTTCGCTCACCAACCACATCTACACCGCCTATGCGTTGGTGGCCAGCCCCAAGACCTGGGACGCGCTCAACGAGGACGAGCGCAAGCTGATCACCGAGGCCGTCCACCAGGCCCGCGCCTTCCAGCGCGAGCTGGTGCGCAAGCAAAATGCCGCGCTGCTGGTGGAGTTGCGCAAGAAGATGAGCGTCAACGAGCTGGCGCCGGCCGAGCTGGCCCGCTTTGCCGACAAGGCGCAGCCGCTGCGCGCCAAGTTCGCGCCGGTGATCGGCGAGGAATTCATGCAGCAATGGCAGGCGGCGCTGGATGCGGCCCGCGGCGCGGAAGGCAAATGAGCCAGCACACCAGCGCGGCAGAGGCGCCGCCGCCGCCGCCGCGCCTGGTCGATGCGCATCACCATCTGTGGGACCTGCGCGAAGGCCGCTACCCCTGGCTGCAGGACGCGCCCGAGCCCTTCTTCCTGGGCGACTACGAAGCGCTGCGGCGCGACTACCTGCCGGCCGACTTCCTGCGCGACACCGCCGGCCAGAACCTGGTGGCCACGGTGCATGTGGAAGCCGAGCGCGCGCGCGACGACCAGCTGGGCGAGACGCTGTGGCTGGAGCGCCAGCATGCGCAGCACGGCTTTCCCCATGCGGTGGTGGCGCATGCCTGGTTCCACACCGAGGCGGGCCGCGCGGTGCTGCAGGCGCAGGCGCGCCGGCCGCTGGTGCGCGGCATCCGCAGCAAGCCGGTGACGGCCGCCACACCCGATGCGCCGCGCCCGCGCGGCGCGGGCAGCATGCATGACGACGCCTGGCTGCAGGGCTTTTCGCTGCTGCAGACGCTGGGCCTGTCATGGGACCTGCGCGTGCCCTGCTGGCATCTGGAAGAAGCCGCCGAGGTGGCGCGGCAGTTCCCGCGCGTGCCGATCGTGCTCAACCACATGGGCTTTCCGTGGGACCGCAGCCCCGAGGGCCTGGCGGCCTGGCGCGCCGGCATGGCGCGGCTGGCGCGCGAGCCCAACGTGCACATCAAGGTCTCGGAGCTGGGCCTGCGCGACCAGCCCTGGCGCCTGCAGGACAACCGCGCCGTGGTGCGCGAGGCCATCGCCATCTTCGGCATCGAGCGCTGCATGTTCGCCAGCAACTTCCCCGTGGCCAGCCTGCGCATCGGCTACCGCGCGCTGGTCTCGGCCATGCAGCAGATCCTGGACGACTTCGACGACGCGGCGCGCGATGCCTTCTTCTGCACCAACGCGTTGCGCTTCTACCGCATCGACACCGCCACCATCACCACACCCAAGGGAGACTGAACGATGAACAGGATTTCAAGACGAATGACCGGCCTGCTGGCCATCAGCCTGGGCGCGCTGCTGCTCGGCGGCGGCGCCGCGGCGCAGGTGCGCACGCACACGCTGCGCGCGGCCACCACGCTGCCGGACGACCATCCGGTCAGCCAGGGCACGCGCAAGTTCGCCGAGCTGGTGGCGGCCAAGAGCGGCAAGAAGATGAAGGTGCGCGTCTACACCTCGTCCTCGCTGGGCAGCGACGTGCAGCTGCAAGGCGCGCTGCAGGGCGGCACGCTGGACTTCGCCGTCTCCAGCACCACCTTCATGGTCGGCATGGTCAAGGAGTTCTCGGTCATCGACATGCCCTTCATGTTCCGCAATGCGGCCGAGGCCGATGCGGTGCTCGACGGCCCGATCGGCCGGGACCTGGCGGCGCGGCTGGAGCCCAAGGGCCTGCGCGGGCTGGCCTACATGGAACAGGGCTTTCGCCACACCACCAGCAGCCGCCAGCCGGTCAACCGCTGGGAAGACTTCCAGGGCCAGAAGATCCGCGTGCAGTCCTCGGCCTTCTACGTCGACATGTTCAATGCGCTGGGCGCCAATGCCATTCCGATGGCCATCAACGAGGTCTACACCGCCATGGAGACCAAGGCCATCGACGGCCATGAGAACAGCCTGTCGGCCATCCATTCGAACCGCTTCCACGAGGTGCAGAAGTACCTCAGCATGACCGGCCATTCGTACAACACGCTGCTGCTGCTGGTGGGCGGCAAGAGCTGGGAGCGGCTCAATGCCGACGAGCGCAAGATCATCGCCGAGGCCGCCCGCGAGGCGGCGCTGCATCAGCGCAAGCTGAGCCGCGATCTGAACGACTCGCTGCGCGCCAGGCTGCAGAAGGAGGGCATGGTGGTCAACGACGTGTCCGATGCCGAGAAGCAGCGCCTGGCCGACAAGCTGCAGCCGGTGGTGGACAAGTACGCGGGCGTGATCGGCGGCGACTGGCTGCAGCGCCTGAACGAGCAGCTGGCCAAGATGCGCAAGTGAGGAGGGCGCCGGCGCGCCCGGCGCGGCTCAGCCCGCGTTCTGCAGCGCCAGCCCCGCATGCTCGCGCAGCGGGTGGAAGTGGATCTTCGGAAAGCGCTCCTGCGCGAGCCGCACGTCGTAGGGCGAGGTGCAGAGGAAGGCCAGCGTGTCGGCCGCGTCCTTCGCCATGCGCTGCGGATAGGCGTTGACGAACTCGCGGAGCTCGGCCGGCGTGTCGGCCGTGATCCAGCGTGCGCCGGTGTACTGGCAGCCTTCGAGCCGCACGTCGGCGTCGTATTCGGCCTTGAGGCGGTGCTGCACCACCTCGAACTGCAGCTGGCCGACCGCGCCGAGCAGCATCGGGCCGCCGATCTCGGGGCGGAAGACCTGGATCGCGCCTTCCTCGCCGAGCTGGGCCAGGCCCTGCTGCAGCTGCTTGGTGCGCAGCGGGTTCTTGAGGATCACGGTCATGAACAGTTCGGGCGCGAAGAAGGGCAGGCCGGTGAACTGCAGGCTCGCGCCGTCGGTGATGGTGTCGCCGAGCTGCACCCCGCCGTGCGTGGTGAAGCCGACGATGTCGCCCGCATAGGCTTCCTCCACGGCTTCGCGGCGCTGGCTCATGAAGGTCACGACGCTGGTCGGACGCAGCTCCTTGCCGGTGCGCTGCACCTTGAGCTTCATGCCCGGCGTGTACTTGCCCGAGGCCATGCGCACGAAGGCGATGCGGTCGCGGTGGTTGGCGTCCATGTTGGCCTGCACCTTGAATACCACGCCGGCGAAGCCGGACTCGTCGGGCTGGACGGTCTTCTCGACCGCCTGCTTGTTGACGATCAGCGAGCTCTTGCGCGGCTGCGGCGCGGGGGCGATGTCCACCAGCGCGTCCAGCACCTCCATCACGCCGAAGTTGTTGACGCCCGAGCCGAAGAACACCGGCGTCTGCTTGCCGGCGAGGAAGGCCTCGTGGTTCCATTCGGGCGAGGCGCCGGTGGCGAGCTCCATGCTCTCGATCGCGTGCTCGAAGTCGGCGCCGAAGCGGCGCGACAGCGTCTCGCGGTCGGCCAGCGGGATGGTCTCGAACTCCTGCGGCAGCCGCTCGCTGCCCGACTCGAACACCGTCATCGCCTGCGTGCGCAGGTTCATGATGCCGCGGAAGGTCTTGCCCTGGCCCACGGGCCAGGTCATCGGCACGCAGGGCATGCCGAGCTCGCGCTCCACCTCGTCGAGGATGTCGAGCGGCTCGCGCACCTCGCGGTCCATCTTGTTGACGAAGGTGATGATCGGCGTGTCGCGCTGGCGGCAGACCTCGATCAGCCGCCGCGTCTGCGCTTCCACGCCGTTGGCCGCGTCGATCACCATCAGCGCCGAGTCGACGGCCGTGAGCACGCGGTAGGTGTCTTCGGAGAAGTCCTTGTGGCCGGGCGTGTCGAGCAGGTTGATCACGTGCTCGCGGTACAGCATCTGCATGACCGACGAGGCGACCGAGATGCCGCGCTGCTTCTCGATCTCCATCCAGTCGGAGGTCGCATGGCGCGAGGCCTTGCGCGCCTTGACCGAGCCGGCGATCTGGATCGCGCCCGAGAACAGCAGCAGCTTCTCGGTCAGCGTGGTCTTGCCGGCGTCGGGGTGGGAAATGATCGCGAAGGTGCGGCGGCGGCGGGTTTCGGCGAGAAAGGACAAGATGTGCAATCGGCGGGAGGAATCCGCGATTTTAAAAGAGCGCCCCCTTCGACGCCCGGCAGCACGGAATGGGCCCGGTTCCGCCAATGCACCCGTGGAGCCGGCTCCGCCGGGCCACCGGGTGCGCCCCCCAGTGGGGGGAGGCGGCTACACGCAGTGAGCCGCTTCGGGGGGGCGTCAGTGCGTCAGGATCTTCGACAGGAACTGCCGCGCCCGCTCCGGGCGCCCGCCGGGGTTGCCGAAGAACTCCTCCTTCGCGCAGTCCTCGACGATGCGGCCGCGGTCCATGAAGATGACGCGGTGCGCGACCTGGCGCGCGAAGCCCATCTCGTGGGTCACGCACATCATGGTCATGCCCTCGCGCGCGAGCTCGACCATCACGTCGAGCACCTCGTTGACCATCTCGGGATCGAGGGCCGAGGTGGGCTCGTCGAACAGCATCGCGACCGGATTCATCGCGAGCGCGCGGGCGATCGCGACGCGCTGCTGCTGGCCACCCGAAAGCTGGCTCGGGTACTTGTGCGCGTGGGCGCGCATGCCGACGCGCTGCAGCAGCGACATCGAGGCGGCGTGCGCCTCGTCGGCGCCGCGGCCGAGCACCTTGCGCTGCGCGATCGAGAGGTTCTCCTCGATCGAGAGGTGCGGGAACAGCTCGAAGTGCTGGAACACCATGCCCACGCGGGCGCGCAGCCGGTTGAGGTCGGTCTTGGGGTCGCCGACCGAGACGCCGTCGACCGTGATGCGCCCGCGCTGGAACGGCTCGAGCGCGTTGACGCACTTGATGAGCGTGGACTTGCCCGAGCCCGAGGGCCCGCAGACCACGACCACCTCGCCCCGGCGGACCTCGGTGCTGCAGTCGGTCAGCACCTGGAAGGCGCCGTAGTGCTTGTCGACGTGGCTGATCTCGATCATGGGCGGGGCTCCTGCGCGGTGCCGCGCGTCAGCAGTTGGAAAAGGGTGTTGGCGACCACGCGGGTGGCGCGGCGCAGTTCGTCGAGCGGCACGCGCTCGTCGGCGCGGTGGCCGTTGGCCTCGAGCAGCGTGGCGGGGCCGGCGCCGTACATCACGGTCGGGATGCCGGCCTCGCTGTAGAGGCGCGCGTCGGTGTAGAGCGGCACGCCGACCGGCGTCACGGCCTTGCCCATGACCTCGCTCGCCTCGCGGCAGACCAGCGCCGCCAGCGCGTCGGCGCCCGGCGCCGGCGCGAAGGGCCGGGCGAGCAGGATGCGGCGCGTCTCGACCGAGATGCCCGGCAGCGCGTGGCAGGCCGATGCGATGACCTCGCGCAGCTCGGCCTCGACCGCCTCGGGCGATTCCACGGGCACGATGCGGCGGTCGATCCGCAGGCTCAGCCTGTCGGCGACGACGTTGGTGTTGATGCCGCCCTCGATCAGCCCGACCACCATGGTGGGATGGGCGATGCCGGGCGTGCGCGAGGGCCGCGCGGCGAGGCCGTCGCGGTAGCGGTAGAGGGCGGGCAGCAGCGTCGCCGCGGCCTCGATCGCGTCGTGGCCGGTGTCGGGCCGGGCGGCATGCGCCGAGGTGCCGCGCACCGTCACCTCGAGGTGCAGGCAGCCGTTGTGCGCGACCACGACGTGGTGCGAGAAGGCGGCCGACAGCACGAAATCGGGCCGGCTCAGGCCGTGCGAGAGGATCCAGCTGGGGCCGGTCGCGCCGCCGGTCTCCTCGTCGTAGGTCAGGTGCAGTTCGACCGCGCCGGCGAGCGGCGCGCCCGCGGCGGCCAGGTGCCGGAGCGCGCGCAGCGCGAAGGCGTAGGTCGTGAAGTCGGACTTCGACACCGCGGCGCCGCGGCCGTAGAGCCAACCGTCGCGCACCTCGCCGCCGTAGGGGTCGCCGCTCCAGCCCGCGCCGGGCGGCACCACGTCGCCGTGCGCGTTGAGCGCCACGACCGGACCGCCGTCGCCGAAGCGTTCGCGCACGATCAGGTTGGTCACGCTGCGCATGCCGTGCGCGGCCGCGAACTCGGCCGGCACCGGATGGCGCTCGACCTCGAAGCCCATGGCCTCGAGCAGGCGCGCCGACAGCTCGGCATGCGGCGCGCAGTCGCCGGGCGGATTGTCGGACGGGCAGCGCACCAGTTCGGCAAGGGTGCGCACCTGCTCGTCGAAATGCGTGTCGATGAAGTCGCGCAGCGTGTCGCGCGCACGGGTCGTGTCGGTCATGGCGTTCTCGGGGTCAGAGGAAGCGGTCGATGCGGAAGGGCGTGAGGTCGATGCCGGCGCGGCCGTGCACGAGGAGGTCGGCCACGGTGCGCGCGGCAATCGGCGCGAGCGTGTAGCCGTTGGAGGTGACGGCGTTGTAGAAGCCGGGCCGGCCGGGCACTTCGCCGAGGATTGGCGCGCCGTCGATGTTGACGTTCATGCCGGCCCAGCAGCGCACCACGTGCAGGCCGCCGAGGGCCGGCAGCACATGGCGCGCGACCCAGAGGTTGCCCTCGATGCTGTCGCGCACCGCGCGGTTCAGCCGCATGTCCTCGGCGAAGGCGGCGGTCCAGCCGCCGCCGATGATGAGCCCGCCGCTCGCGGCCTGCTTGAGGCTCAGGTGCCGGTCGGCATGCGCGACGAGGTGGTCGACCAGCGGCGGCGCGGGCTCGGTCACGATCATCTGCAGCGGCGCGCCCTTGACGGGGATGGTCACGCCGAGCATGCGGCCGATGGTGCTCGACCAGGCGCCGCTCGCGTTGACGATGCGTCCCGCGCGGATGGTGCCGCGCGAGGTGCGCACGAGGTAGCCGGCACCGTCGCCCGGCAGCGCCTCGATGGCCTGCACGTCGCAACCGCGCAGCAGGCGCGCGCCCTGCGCCTGCGCGCGCCGTGCCACCGCATAGGTGGCGCGCAGCGGGTTGATCTTGCCCTCCATCGGGCAGAGCTCGGCGCCGAGCAGTTTTTCGGAGAGGGCGGGCGAGAGCCGCCGCAGCTCGGCACCGTCGATCACCTGCGCCTCGATGCCGTGGCTGCGCTCGAGCGCGGCCTTGGCCTCGAGGAAGCGCATGCCGG
>CBHTTS010000138.1:0-12596 GCA_966095775.1 uncultured Variovorax sp.
GACAGCGCGATGAAGTGCGGGATGTAGCGCGACATCCGGTGCAGCATCAGCAGCGCCGCGTCGGCGTCGGGGCAGCCGATGTGCACGTGCTGGCCGAAGATGGTGAACTGCTTCGACAGGTAGCCGTACAGCTCCGACAGCTCGCGAAAGCGCGGCTTGTCGTAGATGCGCCGCTCGTGCCATTGCTGGAACGCGTGCGTGCCGCCGCCGACCACCGCGATGTTGAGCTTGTCGGCGTTGCGGATCAGCGCCTCGCGGATCGGCGTGAGCTGGCGGATCACGTCCTCGGCCGAGTGGCAGATGCCGGTGGAGATCTCGATCATGCTCGAGGTCATCTCGGGCACCACGCTGCCGGGCAGCGGCGTCTGGGCCATGAGCCGCAGCATGTCCTCGGCGTAGGGCGCGAGGTCGTAGTCGTGCGTGTTGACGAGCTGCAGCTCGAGCTCCACGCCGAGCGAGAGCGCCTCCGAGCGGTTGAACGGCTCGAGCCGGACCACGCGGCTGTCGGGGTCGGCGGGCAGCGGCGCGGAGCGGAAGTCGTCGCTGTCGGCCTGCTTCGCGGGGCCGAGGCCGTCGTCGAGGGGCATGGCGGCGGTCATCGCTGGGTGTCCTCCGTGGTGCTGAAGGCCTTCGGCGCCCAGGGCACCGAGCTTTCGCCGACCGCATGGATCGCCACCGTGGCGAGCACGGCGCCGAGCACCTCCATCAGCAGGATCGAGGGCAGCGCCACCTGCGTGATCATGGTGCCGAGCAGCGGCGAGGCGGTGGTGAAGTTGGAGGCGATCAGCAGCGCGATCGACGACAGCGGCGACATCGCGCAACCCATCCAGAAGGCCTGGTTCCAGCTCGCGCCGCTGCCCGGGTTGGCGATCGCCACGCCGGCGATCTTGGCGAACAGGCGCACGCCGATCACGGCCAGCACCACGCTCGCCACCGGCAGCGTCCAGTCGGCCTGCGCCGCCACCATCGACACCAGCACGAACATCAGCATGGTCAGCAGCGAGGCGGCCGTGCCGAGCTGGCGCTGCCAGGCCCAGGGCTTGGGGTTCAGCGTCTTGAGCAGCACGCCGCCGATCAGCGCCGCCAGCGGCGCGGAGCCGCCGAAGTGCGCGGTCAGCGCCGCGCCGGCCGCGATCAGCGCGAGCAGCAGGATCGAGGTGTTCTCGCTGGTCGGGCTCATGAAGCGCAGCGCCATGCGCAGCGCGAGCGCGAGCAGGCCGCCGATCACGAACGACAGCCCGAGCACCACCGCGACCGGATAGAGCTTCTGCAGCAGCGTCTGCGGCGCGCGCTCGATCAGGCCGGCCTGGGCGTAGCCGAGCGCGAGCGCGTAGAAGGTGTTGAGCGTGGCGAGCGTCATCGCGCGCTCGGTCACCGGGCCGGAGGCGCGGGTGTCCATGATCACGCGGCTGAGCACCGCGGGCGAGGCCACGATCGCCATCAGCGCGATCGGGTTCGCGACCGGGTCGGGCAGGCCGAGCAGCCGCAGCATCCAGAGCACGCCGAAGTAGGTCAGCGTGGCCTCGAGCAGGCTCTGCACCAGCACCATCGGGTTGTGGCGGAACCAGCGCAGCGGCAGCCGGCCGCCGGCCTCGAACAGCACCACGGCCGCGCCGAGCTCGAGCAGGAACAGGCTGATGCCGCGCAGCGGCCAGATCGCGCCCTCGAAGCCCGCGAAGCCGAACACCGCGCCCACCATCGAATAGCCCACCACCTTGGGGAAGCCCAGGTAGCGCTGCACCACGTGGCCGGCCGCCGCCGCGGCCGCCAGCAGCAGCGACCACAGCACGGTGGGCAGGCCGGCCGAGGGCCGCAGCCACTCGGACCAGAAGCCCAGCAGGTCGTTGATCAGATTGGTCGTCAGGTTCATTCAGTTCGAAAAATTGCGGATGGCGCGTGCGGCGGGTTCCGCGGATGCGCGCCGCGGCGGCCCGGGCCGGGGCCCGGGCGGAAGGTTGGAGGCGAAGCCCGCCCGGTGCGCGCGCATGGAAAGACCCACCGGCGGGCGAGTGCGGCGACGACTGTAAATGCGCCGATGCCGGTTTGTACCCCATGCCGGTGCCCGCGGGGTGCAGGACAACGGCGTTTTCTGCGCCGCGGCCGCCGGCCCGGCCCCGGTTCAGGCGCCGCTCAGTGCAGCACGCGCGACACCGGGGTGCCGCCGATGTCGGCCTCGAGCACGAACATCGGGATCGGCACGTCGAAGCGCTCGCCGTCCTCGGTCACGACCAGGTAGCTGCCGTGCATCGTGCCGCTCGGCGCCTGCAGGCGGCAGCCGCTGGTGTAGCGGAAGGTCTCGCCCGGCGCCAGCAGCGGCTGCTGCCCGATCACGCCCAGGCCCTTGACCTCCTGCGCATGGCCCGAGGCGTCGCTGATCAGCCAGTGGCGCGCGATCAGCTGCGCGCCCGTGGCGCCCACGTTCGTCACCGTGACGGTGTAGGCGAAGGTGTAGACCTTGTCCTTGGGCGAGGATTGTTCGGCGAGATAGCGCGGCTCGACCTGGACGCTGAAGGGGCTCTGGGACATGGGCGCGATGGTAACTGGCGCGGCTTCCGGGGTCGCGCGCCGGCTGCGACAATCGGCCCATGAGCACGCCGTTTCGCATCGCCCCCTCCATCCTTTCCGCCGATTTCGCCCGCCTGGGCGACGAGCTGACCCGCGTCATCGCGGCCGGCGCGGACTGGATCCACTTCGACGTCATGGACAACCACTATGTGCCGAACCTGACCTTCGGCCCGATGGTCTGCAAGGCGCTGCGCCCCTACGCGAAGACCGCCGACGGCCGGCCGGTGCCGATCGACGTGCACCTGATGATCGAGCCGGTCGACGCGCTGGCCGCCTCGTTCGCCGAAGCGGGCGCCGACTACATCAGCTTCCACCCCGACGCCTCGCCGCACACCCACCGCAGCATCCAGGCGATCAAGGCCGCGGGCTGCAAGCCCGGGCTGGTGTTCAACCCGGGCCTGGGCCTGGAGGCGCTCGACTGGGCGATCGACGACATCGACCTGATCCTGATCATGAGCGTGAACCCCGGCTTCGGCGGCCAGAGCTTCATCGACTCGGCGCTGCGCAAGATCGAGCAGGCCCGGAAGCGCATCGAGGCGAGCGGGCGCGACATCCGGCTCGAGGTGGACGGCGGCATCAAGGCCGACAACATCGCGCGCGTGGCCTCGGCCGGCGCCGACACCTTCGTGGCCGGCAGCGCGATCTTCAACGCCAAGGACTATGCGGCGGTGATCGCGCAGATGCGCGAGCAGCTCGCGGGCGTCGCGGCGCGCTGAGGCCGCACGGCCGCCGGCCTCAGCGCCGGACCTTCTCGTTGTAGACGCGGTCCGTCTCGGCGCCGCGGCTGGTGTCGACCACGCCGCGCTCGACGTCGTCGTGGCCCTTGCGGCCCATCTGCGAATGCTGTCCGCCCTGGGCCTCCTGGCTGTCGGAGGACTGGTCGCGCTCGTGCGGCAGGCGCGGCGCCGAATCGCCGCCCTGTTCGACCTTGGTGTCGCCGCCGCCGGCGTCGCGCAGCGGATCGGTCGCGGCGTCCGCGGCCTTGTCCTTCTTCGTGGCGGGGGGCTGGGTGCTGCTGCTCATGGCATGTTCCTTCTTCGCTCGTGCGATGCCGCGAGGCTGCACGGCCGCGCGGCCGCGGCCGGTAGGACAGCCGAATCAGCCGCTGTAGGTGCGGCCCGGCCGGCGCCGCGCCGCGCCGCTTTGCGCCCTGCAGGGCGCTCCGCAATAATCGCCCGGATGTCCTCCGACCCCTTGGCCGACGCGGCCACCGACAGCCTGCGCATCCATGCCTTCGCCTCGCTGAACCCCGGCCCCCGGCTGCTCGTGCTCGGCGGCGTGCATGGCGACGAGACCTGCGGCACCGCGGGCATCGAGCGCGTGCTGGCCGAGTTCGACGCCGGGACGCTGCGGCTGCTGCGCGGCGAACTCACGCTGGTGCCCGTGGCCAACCCGCTCGCGCGCCGGCGCCTGCAGCGCGAGGGCGAGCGCAACCTGAACCGCCTGTTCAAGCCCGCGGCCGCACCCGCCGACTACGAAGGCCGCGTCACCAACGTGCTGTGTCCGCTGATCGCCCGCCACGAGGTGCTGCTCGACCTGCACTCGTTCCAGAGCGCGGGCGAGGCCTTCGCGATGATCGGGCCGCGCGACAACGCCGGCGCGCTCGAGCCCTTCGCGCGCGCCGCCGAGGAGGGCCTGCTCGCGCTGCACCTGGGCACGCCGATCGTGGTCGAGGGCTGGCTCGACGTCTATGCCGCCGGACTCGCGCGGCGCGCTGCCGGCGGCGCGGTGGCCGAGGACGCGATCGACTTCGGCCGCGGCACCAACGAATACATCCGCAGCTGCGGCGGCTACGGCGTCACGCTCGAATGCGGCCAGCACCGGGACCCCGGGGCGCCCGAGGTCGCGTGGCGCGCGATCCGGCGCGCGCTCGCGCTGCTCGGCATGGCGGCGCTGCCCCCGGGCCTGTCGGCGGCGCCGCCCGCGCCGCCGCGGCTGCTGCGGCTGGCCGGCGTGACCGACCGGCTGCACGAGGACGACAGCTTCGTGCGCGACTGGGCCACCTTCGACGCGGTGCAGCGCGGCGAGCCCATCGGCATGCGCCACGACGGCACGCTCGTGAGCGCGCCCGACGACGGCTTCATCGTGTTTCCGAACGCGCTCGCGCTGCCCGGCGCCGAGTGGTTCTACTTCGCGCGGCCGAGCGAGCGCGTGCTCGGGGCGGCCGCCGCCTGAACCTACGCGCCGCGCCGCCCGGCTCCTACAGCGGGCGGCGGCCGTGCGCGCCAAGTTCGGAGGCTGAAGGAGCGTGTCCATGGCAGTCTCGAAAAAAGCATCCGCGCCGCGCGTCCTGTGGAAGGGCGCGATCAGCTTCGGCCTCGTCCACATCCCGGTGGCGCTGTACTCGGCCACCACCAGCCAGGGGATCGACTTCGACTGGCTCGACAAGCGCACCATGGACCCGGTGGGCTACAAGCGCATCAACAAGAAGACCGGCAAGGAGATCGCGCGCGAGAACATCGTCAAGGGCATCGAGTACGAGGACGGCGAGTACGTGGTGCTGAGCGAGAAGGAGATCGAGGACGCGTACCCCAAGACCACGCAGACCATCGAGATCGAGAGCTTCGTGCCGGCCAATGCGATTCCCTTCGTCTACCTCGAGCGGCCCTACTACGTGGCGCCGATCAACCGCGGCGCCAAGGTCTACGCGCTGCTGCGCGAGACGCTGCAGCGCACCCAGCGCATCGGCGTGGCGCGCGTGGTGATCCAGACCAAGCAGCACCTCGCCGCGCTCGTGCCCGTGGGCGCGGGGCTGGTGCTGAACCTGCTGCGCTGGGGCGCCGACATCCGGCCCTGGAACGACCTGCCGCTGCCCTCGGAGAACGCGAAGAAGGCCGGCCTGAGCGAGCGCGAACTCAAGATGGCCGAGCAGCTGGTCGAGGACATGAGCGGCGAGTGGGACCCCGAGCAGTTCAAGGACGAGTTCAAGGACGAGATCCTGCGGCTGGTCGAGCGCAAGGTCGCCGCCGGCCAGACCGAGAGCGTGACGCAGATCGAGCCCGAGGAGAGCCAGACCATCGAGAACCGCGGCGCGAAGATCATCGACCTCACCGAGCTGCTGCAGCGCAGCCTGCGCAAGGGCGGCGGCGGCCGCTCGTCCGCGGCCTCGCGCGCCGGCGACGACGACGAGGAGGCGGACGACGACGGCGAGCCGCGCGCCAAGCCCAAGCCCCGCGCCAGCGCGAAGACCAAGGGCAAGGCGCACGCCAGCGCCAAGACGGCCGCCAAGTCGGGCGGCGCCGCGCGCAAGCGCACCACCACCACCGCCAAGTCCGCCGCCGCGCGGCGCCGCGCCGCATGAAGGCGCCGCGCCTCACGCACCCCGAACGCGTGATCGACGCCGCGAGCGGCCTCACCAAGGGCGACCTCGCGGCCTACTACGCGCGCGTGGCGCCGCTGATCCTGCCGCACCTCCGGGGCCGGCCGGTCGCGCTGGTGCGCGCGCCCGACGGCGTGGGCGGCGAGCTGTTCTTCCAGAAGCATGCGCAGGCGAGCGAGATCGCGGGCGTGAAGCTGCTCGACCCCGCGCTCGATCCGGGCCACGAGCCGCTGCTGCAGATCGACACGGCGCGCGCGCTGCTCGGCGCGGCGCAGTTCAACACCGTCGAGCTGCACACCTGGAACGCCACCTCGCGCGCGATCGCCACCCCCGACCGCATGACCTTCGACCTCGACCCCGGCGAGGGCGTGGACTGGCCGCTGATCCAGGAGGCGGCGCTGCTCGTGCACGTGCTGCTCGACGAGCTCGGCCTGCCCTCGTTCCTCAAGACCAGCGGCGGCAAGGGCCTGCACGTGGTGGTGCCGCTGCGGCGCGAATACGGCTGGGACGAGGTGCGCGGTTTCTCGCGCGCCATCGTCGAGCATCTCGCGCGCATCGTGCCCGAGCGCTTCGTCGCCAAGAGCGGGCCGCGCAACCGCGTCGGCCGGATCTTCGCCGACTACCTGCGCAACGGCTTCGGCGCCACCACCGCCTGCGCCTGGTCGGCGCGCGCGCGGCCCGGCATGGGCATCTCGGTGCCGCTCGACTGGGAGGAACTGCCCGACCTCCCGGGCCCGGCCCACTGGACCGTGGCGAACGCCGCCGAGCGCATGGCGGTCGGCAACGCGCCCTGGGCCGCGATGGAGCGCAGCCGCGCGCGGCTGCGCGGCGCGATGGCGCTGCTCGGCTACCTGCCCTGAGCGGCGCCTAGGAGGGCAGCTCCTCGGTCGTGACCTCGAAGCGCCGCAGTTCGTTGGCGCCGAACACCGTGGTGATCGCCACGTCGGCCGCGTCGCGCCCGCGCGCGATCAGGATGCGGCCGATGCGCGGCACGTTGTGGCGCGCGTCGAAGGTGTGCCAGCGGTCGCCCAGGTAGACCTCGAACCAGGCGCTGAAATCCATCGGGTACGGCATGCGCGGCACGCCGATGTCGCCCAGGTAGCCGGTGGCGTAGCGCGCCGGGATGTTCATCGCGCGGCACAGCGCGATCGCGAGGTGCGCGAAGTCGCGGCACACGCCGGTGCGCTCGCGGAAGGCGTCGACCGCGGTGCGGGTCGGCCGCGCGCTGCCGTAGTCGAAGCGCAGGTGGTCGTGCACGAAGTCGCAGATCGCCTGCACGCGCGTCCAGCCCGGCGCCACCGGCAGGAAGCGCTCCCAGGCGAAGGCGAGCAGCTCGCTGTCGACCTCGCAGTAGCGGCTCGGCAGCAGGAAGGGCAGGGTCTCGACCGGCAGCTCGGCGGCCGCATGCTCGAGCGCCGCGGGCTCGACCGGATCGGGCCAGCCGGGATCGAAGATCACCGCCCGGTTGCGCAGCCGCACGCTCGACACACCGGCGGGAATCCGCACCCGCGCACAGTGGTTGTCGAAGCTGTCCATGTAGTGGTCGGTGTGCAGCGGCGGGCTCAGCACGATGTGCTCGCCGTCCTGCAGGTCGGCGGCGCGCGAGGGATGCACCTGCAGCATGTAGATCAGCGCCGTCGGGGCCGTGACGGCGAGCTCGATGTCGAAACCGATCCTGATCTGCATCGCAAGTGTCCCTCGTTGGATAGGCCTTCGATGCTAGGCGTCGCGGGGGGCGCCCGCATCGGGGCGGCGCCCCGAAGCGGCGTAGGCCGGACGCTGTCGGCGCGCTCCTACCCCGCACCCGTCCGCTCTCCCACACGGGCGGGCGAGGCGCCACTACGGGTAACAGGATGAGAAAAATTTAACCTTTGTGCTCGCACGCAATCGCCCCCGGCCGCCGCCCCCCGGTGCCCTCGGAGCCTGCGGCGCAAGCATCGAGTTTTTCTCACTGATCCTGCTGGAGCGAATCATGGATTTTGCGTCGCTGTTCGATTCACTCACCGGTGCTTGGGGTGATGAGATCCTGTTCTGGGTGGTGGCCGCCGTGGCGGGGTTCATCTGCCTCGTCGCGGTGGTGAACGTGCTGGACATGTTTCTCGACAACGAAGTTGACCCTCCCATGAAAGATCCTCGATGACGCCACAGAACAAGGCCGCCGCCGGACGCCGCTCGAAGGCCACGGACAGCAACGCCAAGCAGCAGCAACTCGAAGGCTTCGCGACCGATCCAGCGCTCAACCTGACGACCAACCAGGGTCTTCAGATTCCCGACAACCACAACTCGCTCAAGGCCGGGGTGCGCGGGCCGACGCTGCTCGAAGACTTCATCCTGCGCGAGAAGATCACGCACTTCGACCACGAGCGCATTCCCGAGCGCGTGGTGCATGCGCGCGGCGCGGCGGCGCACGGCTACTTCCAGGTCTACAAGTCGATGTCGCAGTTCACCTCGGCCGACTTCCTGCAGGACCCCGACGCGAAGACGCCGGTGTTCGTGCGCTTCTCGACCGTGGCCGGCTCGCGCGGTTCGGCCGACACGGTGCGCGACGTGCGCGGCTTCGCCGTCAAGTTCTACACCCGCGAGGGCAACTACGACCTCGTGGGCAACAACATCCCGGTGTTCTTCATCCAGGACGCGATGAAGTTCCCCGACCTGATCCACGCCGTCAAGCCCGAGCCGCACCACGAGATGCCGCAGGCCGCGAGCGCGCACGACACCTTCTGGGACTTCGTCTCGCTGATGCCCGAGAGCACGCACATGCTGATGTGGGCCATGAGCGACCGCGCGATCCCGCGCAGCTACCGGATGATGGAGGGCTTCGGCGTCCACACCTTCCGCTTCATCAACGGCCGCGGCGAGAGCCACTTCGTGAAGTTCCACTGGAAGCCCAGGCTCGGCATCCACGGCCTGGCCTGGGACGAGGCGCAGAAGATCGCGGGCAAGGACCCCGACTTCCACCGCCGCGACCTCTGGGAGGCGATCGAGCACGGCGACTTCCCCGAATGGGAGCTCGGCGTGCAGCTGGTGCCCGCCGACCGCGCGCAGTCGCTCGGCTTCGACCTGCTCGACCCGACCAAGCTGATCCCCGAGGAGATGGTGCCGGTGCAGCGCATCGGCCGGCTGGTGCTCAACCGCAACCCCGAGAACTTCTTCGCCGAGACCGAGCAGGTGGCCTTCCATCCGGGCCACGTGGTGCCCGGCATCGACTTCAGCAACGACCCGCTGCTGCAGGGGCGGCTGTTCTCGTACACCGACACCCAGATCTCGCGCCTGGGCGGCGCGAACTTCCACGAGCTGCCGATCAACAAGGCGGTCTGCCCGTTCCACAACTTCCAGCGCGACGGCATGCACCGCCAGACCATCGCGCGCGGCCAGGTCGCCTACGAGCCCAACTCGCTCGGCGACGGCAAGGAGTTCCGCGTCGACGGCGGCAGCGTCGGCTTCCAGTCCTTCCCCGACGAGGTGGAGCCGCCCAAGCTGCGCCGCCGCAGCCCGACCTTCGACGACCATTTCACGCAGGCGCGGCTGTTCTACAACAGCCAGAGCGTGGCCGAGAAGGAGCACATCGTCGCCGCCTTCCGCTTCGAGCTCTCGAAGGTCGAGGTGCCGGCGATCCGCCAGCGCATGGTCGACAACCTCGCGCACGTGGACGAGAAGCTCGCGCGCCGCGTGGCCGAGCCGCTCGGCATCGGCGCGCCCGACGCCAAGGCCGCCGCGGGCCGCGCCGGCTTCCGCGAACACCGCATGACGCTGCCGATCGAGGAGTCGCCCGCGCTCAGCATGGCCGACACCGGCGACGGCACCATCCGCACGCGCCGCATCGCGATCCTCGCGGCCGACGGCATCGACTCGGCCTCGCTCAAGCCGATCCGCGACGCGCTCGAGCAGGCCGGCGCGCAGTGCCGCGTGGTCGGGCTCAGGCTCGGCACGGTCGCGAGCGCCTCGAAGCGGCAGATCGACGTCGACATGACCTTCGCCAACGCGCCCTCGGTGGTGTTCGACGCGGTGCTGGTGCCCGGCGGCAGCCTCGGCATCTCCACGCTCGCGGGCTCGGGCGAGGCGGTGCACTTCGCACTCGAGGCCTACAAGCACTGCAAGGCGATCTGCACCGTGGGCGAGGGCGTGCAGCTGCTGGCCTCGCTCGGCATCGGCGCCGACGCACAGCCGGGCGAACTGCCCGCGGGCGTCGTGGTCGCGGCCACGCCGGTCACCAACCTCGGCGACACCACCGAGGCGGTGCAGATCGCGCAGAACTTCATCGCCGCGATCGCGAAGCATCGCCACTGGGACCGCGCGAACATCGACACCGTGCCGGCATGACGCGCCGCCGCGCACGCTAGTCCTTTAGCCCTAGGCCGTCTTGCGAATAGGCGGCGCGCGGGGCCGCTCCTAGACTTTCCCCACGAGGCCTGAACGGCGCCCACCTCTGCGGCGCCGGCATCCCGCGACTGCGGGCGGATGGGCCGCATGCGGGGGTCCAATGACGTGGTTTTCGAGATCGGGACGGGGTCGCTCGGCCCGCCGTGGTGAAAGGCTCGTGCGCGCGTTCGGCGCCGCGGGGCTCGGCCTTCTTCTGCAGCTGCATGCGCCGCCGGCGCCCGCGCAGGGCGCGCCGAGCGCCGAAGCCGCCGCGAGCCGCGCGGAGCAGGCGCGCCTCGCCGATGCCGACACCGTGCTCGCGCTCACCAACGAGGGCGCGGTGCTCTACGGCCAGGACGCGGTCAAGCTCTCGGGCTACCAGTACTGCAGCCAGGCCGTGGCACTCGCCGAGGCCGGCGAGTTCCGCCAGAGCGTGCGCGCGGCGAGCAAGGCGCTGCACCTGGCCAATGCCACGCGCGACCCCAACCTGCTCGCCATGGCGCACCGCGACCTCGCGATCGTCTACAGCTACTCGGGGCAGCTCGACAAGGCCGAGCAGTTCGCGCGCGAGGCGCTGCGCCATCCGGCGCGCGATCCGAAGCTCGTCGCGGGCCCGGTGCACAAGGTGATCGGCGACGTGCGCACGCGCCGCGGCGACCATGGGGGCGCGGTGCTCAGCTACGACGAGGCGCTGGCCAACAGCTCGGCGCGCTATGCGCCGCTGGTGCAGGCCTCGCTCGTCAACGCGCTGATCGAATCGGGCGATCCGCAGCGCGCGCGCGAGGTGCTCGCGGCGATGCCGCCGCCCAGGGACGCGCCGCTCGTCGCGCAACTCGAGCGCACGCGCGCGCGGTTGCTGCTGGCCGAGAACAGGCCGGCCGAGGCGCGCGACCTGTACCGCGCGCTGACCGCGCGCCAGGCCGGCACCGATGCCGACTACTACCGCCTCTGGGCCTGGGACGGCGTGGCGCGCAGCGAGCTCGCGCTGGGCCGGCGCGAGGCCGCGGCCGAGGCCGTGGCGCATGCGCTCGGCGGCGTCGACCAGGTGCGCGCGAAGTTCCGCAGCGAGGAATTCAAGATGGGCCTGTTCTCGGACCTGCAGACGGTGTTCGAGCGCGCGGTCGCGATCTACAACGACGCGGGCGACGCGCGCCAGGCCTTCGAGGTCAGCGAGCGCAGCCGCTCGCGCGCGCTGCTCGACGCGGTGCGCGGCCGCGCCAAGATCAACGAGCGCGCCGCCACCACCGTCGACCTCGCCACGCTGCAGGCCGCGCTCGCGCCCGACGAGCGCGTGGTGCAGTTCCATTCGCTGCCCGACCGCCTGCTCGTGTGGGTGGTGAGCCGCGACGGCATCAAGGCCAGCACCGTCGCGGTGCGGCGCGAGGAGCTCAACGAGCTGGTCGAGGTGTTCCGCAACTCCATCGTGCGCGGCCGCCGCGCCGCGGTCTCGAACGCCGACCGCCTCGGCGCCGCGCTGCTCGGGCCGCTCGGCCTCGCGCCGGGCCAGCGGCTGGTGGTGGTGCCGCACGGTCCGCTGCACTACCTGCCGTTCCAGGCGCTGCGGCTCGGCGGGCGCTACGTGATCGAGACCCATCCGGTCGCGGTGGCGCCCTCGATCAGCATCGCGGTGCAGCTCGCGCAGCGCACGCCGCGCGTGAACGCCGCGCTCACGGCCTTCGGCAATCCGCGCATCGAGGACAAGTACGACCTGCCCGGCGCCGAGGTCGAGGTGCAGCAGCTCGCGCGGCTGTTCCCGCGCAACACGCTCTACATGGGCGCGGCCGCCACCAAGACGCAGTTCCGCGAGGTGGCGGCGCGCTCGCCGCTGATGCACGTCGCGGCCCATGCCGAGGCCGACGCCGTCGATCCGCTCTACTCGCGCATCCTGCTCGCGAACGAGGGCGGCAAGCAGAACTTCCTCGAGGCGCACGAGATCCTCGGCCTGCCGATGGACGGCACCGCGCTGGTCACGCTCTCGGCCTGCGAGTCGGGGCTGGGGCGCATCGCGCAGGGCGACGAGGTGCTGGGCTTCACGCGCTCCTTCCTGTCGGCCGGCAGCTCGAGCCTGATCGCCTCGCTCTGGCCGGTCTCCGACGACGCCACGGCCGTGCTCATGAGCACGCTCTACGGCGAGCTCGCCAAGGGCCGCGACCTGCAGCAGGCGGTGCAGGCCGGCCAGCTCGCGGTGCTCAAGGATCCCAAGATGGCCCATCCCTTCTTCTGGGCGCCGTTCAACCTGATCGGCAACTGGCGCCTCACCGTGGGGAGCGCAGTATGAGACGCCTCCCGAAGCGCCTGCGGCGCCTCCCCCCACTGGGGGGCGCACCCGGCGGCCCGGCAAAGCCGGTTCCGC
>CBHTTS010000139.1:0-12594 GCA_966095775.1 uncultured Variovorax sp.
GTGATGGACTCGCTGCGCTACTGGGTCGAGGAGATGCACGTCGACGGCTTCCGCTTCGACCTTGCCTCGGCGCTCGCGCGCGAGTCGGGCAAGGTCGAGAACCTCGGCGGCTTCTTCGACGCGATCCGCCAGGACCCGACGCTCAACCGCGTCAAGCTGATCGCCGAGCCCTGGGACCTGGGCCACGGCGGCTACCAGGTCGGCAACTTCCCGGCCGGCTGGGCCGAGTGGAACGACCGCTACCGCGACGGCATGCGCGGCTTCTGGAAGGGCGACGGCGGCCTGATCGGCGAGGTCGGCAAGCGGCTCACCGGCTCGGAGGACCTCTACGGCTGGTCGGGCAAGCGGCCGACCGCGAGCATCAACTTCGTCACCGCCCACGACGGCTTCACGCTCAACGACCTGGTCTCCTACAACGAGAAGCACAACGAGGCCAACGGCGAGGACAACCGCGACGGCAACAACAACAACATCTCGTGGAACTGCGGCGCCGAGGGTCCGACGGACGACGGCGAGGTGAACGCGCTGCGCGAGCGCCAGAAGCGCAACCTGCTCGCCACGCTGCTGCTGTCGCAGGGCGTGCCGATGCTGCTCGCGGGCGACGAGCGCGGCAACACCCAGCACGGCAACAACAACGCCTACTGCCAGGACAACGACATCGGCTGGATCGACTGGGCGCCCACGCCCGAGCGCCAGGCGCTCGTGACCTTCGTCGAGCGCGTGATCGCGCTGCGGCGCGCCCATCCCTCGTTCCGGCGCCGGACCTTCTTCGCGGGCAAGCCCGCCGAGGCCGACGGCGTGACCGACGTGGTGTGGCTGCGGCCCGACGGCGCCGAGATGCGGCCCGAGGACTGGAGCGACGCGCATGCGCGCTGCTTCGCGATGTACATCGCCGGCGGCGGCCTCGCCGACCGCGGCCCGCGCGGCGAGGCCCAGCACGACGACGACTTCCTCGTGCTGTTCAACGCGCACCACGACGAGATCCGCTTCACGCTGCCGACCGCGCCCTACGGCGCCTGGCGGCTGCTGCTCGACACCTCGAGCAGCGCGCCGCCGACCGCCACCGAGGACGTGGCCGCGCTCGCGCCGGCCTGGTCGGAGGCCGCCTATCCGCTGCAATGCCGCTCGCTCGTGGTGCTGAGCCGGCCGGACGTCAGACCATGAACAGCCAGACCATCGAGAGACAGACCATGAAGCGCATCCACCGCATGCCCTTCGGCGCCACGGTGCATGCCGCGGGCGTCGACTTCGCCCTCTGGGCGCCTTCGGCCGAGGGCATCGCGCTGCTGCACACGCCCGCGGGCGGCGCGCCCGCGGCGCACCCGCTCGCGCGCGGCACCGACGGCTGGCACCGGCTCACCCTCGCCGACGCCCGCGTGGGCGACCGCTATGCCTTCCGCCTCGCCGACGGCACCACCATGCCCGACCCGGCCTCGCGCTTCAATCCCGACGACGTGCACGGCCCGAGCGTGGTCGTCGACCCCGGGGCCTTCGACTGGCCCGACGCCGACTGGCGCGGCCGGCCCTGGCACGAGGCCGTGGTCTACGAGCTGCACGTCGGCACCTTCACCGAGGCGGGCACCTTCAAGGCCGCGCGCGAGCGCCTCGCCGAGCTCGCCGAGCTCGGCATCACCGCGATCGAGCTGATGCCGCTTGCCGACTTCCCGGGCGCGCGCAACTGGGGCTACGACGGCGTGCTGCAGTTCGCGCCCGACGCCAGCTACGGCACGCCCGACGAGCTCAAGGCGCTGGTCGCCGCCGCGCACGGGCTCGGGATGATGGTGCTGGTCGACGTGGTCTACAACCACTTCGGGCCCGAAGGCAACTACCTGCATGCCTGCTGCCCCGAGTTCTTCAACGCGGCCGAGCGCACGCCCTGGGGCGCGGCGATCAACTTCGACGGCCCGGGGTCGCGCACCGTGCGCGACTTCTTCGTCCACAACGCGCTCTACTGGATCGAGGAGTTCCACGTCGACGGGCTGCGCATGGACGCGATCCATGCGATCCGCGACGGCTCGCCGACGCACATCGTGGCCGAGATCCGCGCCGCGCTCGATGCCGGACCGGCGCGCGCTCGCGCGGTGCACCTGGTGCTCGAGAACGACGCCAACCAGGCCGCGCTGCTCGCGCGCGGCGCGAACGGCCGGCCCCTCGCCGGCACCGCGCAGTGGAACGACGACCTGCACCATGCGGCGCACGTGCTTGCCACCGGCGAGCGCGACGGCTACTACGTGGACTTCGCCGAGGACCCGGCGGCCGGCTTCGCGCGCGCGCTCGCCGAAGGCTTCATCTACCAGGGCCAGCCGTCGCCGTTCCGCCAGGGCGAGCGGCGCGGCGAGCCGAGCGCCGGACTGCCGTCCACCGCCTTCGTCTCCTACCTGCAGACGCACGACCAGGTCGGCAACCGCGCCTTCGGCGAGCGCATCCACGCCTTCGCCGACCCGGTGCTGCTGCGCGCGGCCTTCGCCTGCCTGCTGCTGTCGCCGCACGTGCCGATGCTGTTCATGGGCGACGAGTTCGCGGCCTCCTCGCCGTTCCTCTTCTTCTGCGACTTCGGCCCCGAACTCGCGGGCGCGGTGGCCGAGGGTCGGCGCAACGAGTTCAGCGGCTTCGCGGCCTTCGCGCACGAGGCCGAGCGCGCGCGCATTCCCGATCCGAATGCCGAGCAGACCTTCCTCGCGTCGAAGCTGCGCTGGCGCGAGCGCGGCACCCAGCCGCACTTCGCGCGGCTGTGCGAGATGCAGAAGCTGCTCGCGCTGCGCCAGCGGCTGCTGGTGCCGCATCTCGCGGGCTCGCGCGGCGCGGGCAGCCACCGCTGCGAGGACGGCGTGGTGCAGCTGCGCTGGGCCTTCGCGGGCGAGGGCGCCGCGGCGCCCGCGCGCGCGCTGCACCTGGTCGCGCACCTCGGTGCGCAGCGCCCGGCCGAGGTCGAGGACCCGCCCGGCGCGGTGATCCACAGCGACGGTGCGGCGCCCGACGGCGCGGGACGGCTGCGGCTCGAGCGCGGCGCCGTGCATGCCACGCTGGAGGAACTTGCCGGTGCATGATTCGGCCCACCGCGCGCACGCCGCGCTCGAACGCCTGTGCCGGCATTACGGCATCTCCCCGGCCTACCACGACGCATTCGGCACCCAGCGCACCGCGTCGGACGAGAACCTCGTGGCGCTGCTCGCCGAGTTCGGCGTCGCGGGCGACCCGGTCGCGGCCGCCGATGCGCTCGATGCCGCCGCCGGCACCGGCGGCGCGCCTGCGCTGCCGCCGGTGCAGGTGGTCGCGGCCGGCGCGCCGTACTGGCGCATCGTGCTGCCGCACGGTGCCGCGGGACCGCGGCGCTGGCGCCTGCGCGACGAGCAGGGCGCGCTGCAGCAGGGCGAGGCCGAGGCCCAGCCGCTGCACGAGGGCGGCTGCGCGCTGACGCTGGCGCCCGCGCTCGCGCCGGGCTACCACCGGCTGCAGGTCGACGGCCTCGCGGGCGAGACGATGGTCATCGCGTCGCCGGGCCGCTGCTACCGGCCGCATGCGGTGCGCGACGGCGGCCGCGTCTGGGGGCCCGCGGTGCAGCTCTATGCGCTGCGTTCGGCGCGCAACTGGGGCATGGGCGACTTCGGCGACCTCGAGGCGCTGATCGACGGCATGGCGGCGCAGGGCGCCGAGGTGGTCGGGCTGAACCCGCTGCATGCGCTGTTCGCCACCGACCCGGGCCGCGCGAGCCCGTACAGCCCCTCGTCGCGGCAGTGGATCCACATGCTCTACATCGACGTCGAGGCGATCGACGACTTCGCGGCCTGCGAGCCCGCGCGCACGCTGGTCGCCTCGCCCGGCTTCCAGGCCCGGCTCGCCGCGCTGCGCGCGGCCCCCCTGGTCGACCATGCGGGCGTCGCGGCGGCGAAGTCCGAGGTGCTCGAGCTGCTCTACGCGCATTTCCGCGCGCGCCATCTCGCCGCCGACGGCGGTGCGACCGACGCACGCGGCGAGGCCTTCCTGGCCTTCGTGGCGGCGCAGGGCGAGCCGCTGCGGCGGCATGCGCTGTTCGAGGCGCTGCAGGCCCATTTCGCGGCGGCCGATCCCGGCTGCTGGGGCTGGCTCGCCTGGCCCGAGGCCTGGCGCCGGATCGACGCGCCCGAGGTGCGCGAGTTCGAGGCCCGCCATGCCGAGCGGCTGCGCTACCACCAGTACCTGCAATGGATCGCCGACGGCCAGCTCGCGCGCGCGGGGGCGCGCTGCGAGGCGCGCGGCATGGGCATCGGCCTGTACCTCGACCTCGCGGTCTCGGTGGACCGCGGCGGCTCCGACGCCTGGACCGCGCAGGACTGCTTCGCGGTCGGCGCGAGCATCGGCGCGCCGCCCGACGAGTTCAATCCCGCGGGCCAGAACTGGGGCCTGCCGCCGCTGCGGCCCGACCGGCTGCGGCTGCGCCACCATGCGCCCTTCGTGCAGATGCTGCGCGCCAACATGCGCCATGCGGGCGCCCTGCGCATCGACCATGCGATGGGGCTGATGCGCCTGTTCTGGATTCCGCCGGGGCGCTCGCCGCACGACGGCGCCTACGTGCGCTACCCGGTCGACGAGCTGCTCGCGATCGTCGCGGTCGAGAGCCACCGCCACCGCTGCATGGTGGTGGGCGAGGACCTCGGCACGGTCGAGGACGCGATGCGCGAGGCGCTCGCGCGCGCCGACGTGCTGTCGTACCGGCTGCTCTATTTCGAGAAGCAGCGCGGCGGCGGCTTCACGCCGCCCCCGGACTATCCGGCCGCCGCGCTCGTGGCGGTCAGCACCCACGACCTCGCGACCTTCGCGGGCTGGTGGACCGGCCACGACCTGCGGCTGCGGCTCTCGCTCGGCCTGTTCCCCGATCCGCGCGTGTTCGATGCACAGCTGCTCGACCGCGCGCAGGAGCGCGTGCGGCTGGTGCTCGCGGTGCGCGAGGCCGGGCTGCTCGCGCCCGACGAGGCCGCCCAGGCGCTCTCGCTGCCCGTGCCGTCGCCGCGCCTGGTGCAGGCGGTGCACGCCTTCCTGGCCGCCGCGCCGTCGGCGCTGATGGTGTTCCAGCTCGAGGACCTCGCCGGCGAGGTGGAGCAGGTCAACATGCCGGGCACGGTCGACACCCACCCGAACTGGCGCCGCAAGCTGCCGCAGAGCGTGCAGGCGCTCGCGGGCGGCGAGGCGATGCGCGGCCTGGCCGAGGGGCTGCGCGCCGCGCGGCCGCGCCGCGCCGGCGGTGGCGAGGCCGCGCCGGTGCGGCAGGCGAGGGTGCCGCGCGCCACCTACCGGCTGCAGTTCCACAAGGACTTCGGCTTCGACGACGCGATCCGCGTGCTGCCGTACCTCGCGCAGCTCGGCGTGAGCCACGTCTACTGCTCGCCGATCCAGCGCGCGCGCGCCGGCAGCACGCACGGCTACGACGTGGTCGCGCATGCCGAGATCAACCCCGAGCTCGGCGGCGCCGAGGGCTTCGCGCGCTTCGTCGCGGCGCTGCGCGCGCACGGCCTGGGCCAGCTGCTCGACATGGTGCCCAACCACATGGGCGTGCTCGGCGCCGACAACGCCTGGTGGATGGACGTGCTCGAGCACGGCCCGGCCTCGCCCTTCGCGCAGCACTTCGACATCGACTGGCAGCCGCTCAACCCCGAGCTCGCGGGCAAGGTGCTGCTGCCGGTGCTGGGCGGTCACTACGGCGAGGTGCTGGACAACGGCGAGCTGGTGCTGCACTTCGAGCCCGACGAAGGCAGCTTCGCGCTGCGCTACTTCGACCACCGCTTCCCGCTCGCGCCGCGGAGCTACCCCGCGGTGCTCGAGCGCGCGCTGCCGCACCTCAAGGAGACCGCGCTCGCCACCGAGCTCGCGAGCCTCGCGGCCTCGTTCGGCCACCTGCCGCCGCGCGAGACCTCGACGCCCGCGGCGAAGGACGAGCGCCTGCGCGACCACGTGCTGTTCAAGGCCCGGCTCGCGCGGCTCGCGCGCGGCAACCCGGCGCGCGCGCGCGCGCTGGAGGCGGCCGTGGCCGCGCTCAACCTGCCGTCGCGCGAGGCGCGCGACGCGCTGGACCGCCTGATCGAGGTGCAGGCCTACCGGCTCGCCTACTGGCGCGTCGCGTCCGACGAGATCAACTACCGCCGCTTCTTCGACATCAACGACCTCGCGGCCGTGCGCATGGAGCGCGACGAGGTGTTCGAGGCCACGCAGTCCTTCGCGCTCGAGCTGACCGCCGCGGGCGTGGTCGACGGGCTGCGCATCGATCATCCCGACGGCCTCTACGATCCGGCGCGCTACTTCCGGCAGCTGCAGGAGGGCCACGCACGCCGCGCCGGCTTCGTGCTGCCGGGCGCGGACGCCGACGGGCGGCCCGCGCGGCCGCTCTACGTGGTGGCCGAGAAGATCGCCGCGGCCGACGAGGAGGTGCCGCTCGACTGGCACGTGCACGGCACCACCGGCTACCGCTTCGCCAACGTGGCGAACGGCGTGCTGCTCGACACCGCGGCGGCCGCGCCGCTGCGCGACATCTGGCATGCGTTCACGCGCGATCCCGAGGATTTCGACGCGATTGCGCGCACCGGCAAGCACGAGGTCATGCGCAGCGCGCTGTCGTCCGAGCTCAACGTGCTCTCGACCGAGCTGCTGCGCATCGCGCGCGCCGACCGCAGCACGCGCGACTTCACGCTCAATGCGCTGCGCCGCGCGCTCGCGGCGGTGGCGGCCTGCATGCCGGTCTACCGCACCTACATCGTCGAGGCGCCCTCCGCGCAGGACGCGCACTTCATCGACCTCGCCACGCGCGAGGCCGAGCGGCGCAGCCGCGACACCGACCCTTCGGTGTTCGGCTTCGTGCGCCGCTCGCTGCGCGGCGAGGCGGTGCCCGGCGCGCCGGCCGTCATGGCCGCGCGCGTGCGCCGGTTCGCGATGCGCTTCCAGCAGTTCAGCGCGCCGGTCGCGGCCAAGGGCGTGGAGGACACGGCCTTCTACCGCTATTTCCCGCTCTGCGCGCTCAACGAGGTCGGCGGCGAGCCCGACCACTTCGGCTTCGACGTCGAGGCGTTCCACGCGCTCAGCGCCGATCGCGCGCGGCACTGGCCGCACACCATGCTCGCGACCTCGACGCACGACAACAAGCGCTCCGAGGACGTGCGCAACCGCCTCGACGTGCTCTCGGAGATGCCCGACGAATGGCGCGAGGCGCTGGTGCGCTGGCATGCGCGCCGCGGCGGCGATCCCGAAGGGCCCTCGCGCGCCGATGCCTACCTGCTCTACCAGACCCTGCTCGGGACGCTGCCCTTCGGCGGCCTCGACGCGGGCACCGCGCCGGCCTACACCGAACGCGTGTGGCAGTACATGCGCAAGGCTGCGCGCGAGGCCAAGCTGCGCACGCGCTGGACCCAGCCCGACGAGGCCTACGAGGCCGCGCTCGAAGCGCTGGTGCGCCAGATCCTCGACGACCGCGGCGAGGACGGCTGCCTCGCCGACATCCAGCGCATGGCCGACCGGCTCTCGTGGTACGGCGCCTGGAACGGGCTCACGCTCACGCTGCTCAAGTACGGCTCGCCCGGCGTGCCCGACCTCTACCAGGGCAGCGAGCTGATCGAGCTCAGCCTCGTCGATCCCGACAACCGGCGGCCCGTGGACTATGCGCTGCGCAGCCGCCGGCTCGACGAACTGCAGGCGGCCGCGGCCGCGCCCGATGCGGCCCGGCGCGTGGAGGCGCTCGCTGCCGCGCCACACGACGGCGGCGCCAAGCTCTGGTTCATCTGGCGGCTGCTCTCGCTCAGGCGCGACGATCCGGCGCTGTTCCGCGACGGCGGCTACGAAGGCCTCGCGGTCGAGGGTCCGCTCGCGCGCCACGTCGTGGCTTTCGCGCGCCGGCACGAGGGGCGCACGCTGCTCGTGCTCGCGGGCCGGCTGTTCACCGGCATCGCGCCCGCGGACACCGGCGGCACGCCGCGGCTGCCCGGCGCTGCGGCCTGGCGCGGCACCACGGTGCGGCTGCCCGAGGGCTGCACGGCCGTCGCGCTCGAGAACGTGCTGAGCGGCGAGGCGCTCGCGCCCGCCGACGGCGCGATCGCGCTCGAGGCCGCCTTCGGCCGCATGCCCTGGGCGGTGTTCAGCATCGAGGGACCGTGACCCGGCGCTAGCCCAGCACCCGCGGCACCAGCTGCACCGCCAGCATCGCGAGGATGCCCTGCACCGTGACCCAGTGCCACAGCAGGGCGCTGTTGTCGATCGTGGCACGCGCCGCGGGCTGCAGCCGGCCGGCCCAGGAGCGCACCAGCACGTAGCCGCCCATCAGCAGCAGCACCGCGGCGTGGAAGCCCTGCCAGCCGAGCAGCATGCCGACCGAGGCGCTCCAGCCCTGGGCGCGCGGGTCGAGACCGGCCTGCAGGTGACCGGCCACGTCGAGCGCCGCCGCACCCACGGCGCAGGCGGTCGCGAGCGCGACCCAGAGCCGCAGCGCACGCTGGCGGCCGTGCAGCCGGCGCGTGGCTGCAGCCATCGCGGCCGAGCCCGCGGCCAGCAGCAGCGCCGCGGCGAGCGGCCAGCGTCGGTCCGGAAGCGCCGCGCCGGCCGGCGGGCAGACGTCGCTCGCCATCGCGAGGTGCACGTGGGTGTAGAGCAGCGAGGCGAAGATCGTCATGTCGACCGCGACCAGCACCACCATCGCCCACCACGAATGCGAGGCCATGCCGCGCGCGCCCACGGGCAGCCGCACGCCGTGGCCCACGTCGGCCGTGGCGACCGGCGGCGGCTGGTCGGAATCCCAGAGCCAGCGCAGGATGCAGACCACCGCGAGCACGCCGCAGGCGAAGGCGGGGAGGGTCTGCGCCACCGTGAGCAGCAGGAAGAAGCCGGCCGTGCCCGCGGCCGCCGCGAGCGGCCACCAGCTGTCGGTCGGCAGCCGCAGCAGGTGCATCGGCCGCGCCGCGACCAGGCTGGTCACGAGCGTCTCGCGGCCGCCGAACACCGTGCCGGGCAACCAGAAGCGGCCGGCCTCGGCCTCCTGCGGCAGCGTCGGCCGGCGCCACAGCGGATAGCGCGAATCCACCGGCGGGATGCTGCGCACGCCGTACTCGCGCGGCGGCAGCCATTCGAGCGTGCCCGCATGCCAGGGGTCGCCGTGGTCCTGCTCGGGCCGGCGCAGGGTGCGCACCGCGTCGACGAAGAACAGCAGCACGCCGGCCGCGAGCACGTAGGCGCCGACGGTCGAGAGCAGGTTGAGCGCGTTCCAGCCGAGCCCGGCGTCGTAGGTGTAGACGCGCCGCGGCATGCCCAGGAGGCCCGCGATGTGCATCGGGAAGAAGGCGAGGTTGAAGCCGCCGAACATCAGGCCGAACACCCAGCGCCCCCAGCGCTCGGAGAGGCGGTGGCCGTTGTAGAGCGGTGCCCAGTAGTAGAAGCCCGCGAACACCGGGAACACCATGCCGCCGATCAGCACGTAGTGCAGGTGGGCGACGATGAAGTAGCTGTCGTGCGCCTGCCAGTCGAAGGGCAGCACCGCCACCATCACGCCCGTGATGCCGCCGAGCACGAAGATGAAATGGAAGCCGAGCAGGAACAGCGTCGGCGTGTTGAGCTTCACGTGGCCGCGCCAGAAGGTCGCAATCCAGGCGAACACCTGCACGCCGCTCGGGATCGCGACCGCGAAGCTCGCGGCCGAGACGACCATCAGCGAGAGCTCGCCGAGCCCGGCGGTGAACATGTGGTGCGCCCAGAGCGCGAAGCTCACCACGCCCACGCCGATCAGCGCCAGCACCACCGCGCGGTGGCCCACGAGCGGCGTGCCCGCGAGCGTGGCGGCCATCATCGACACCATGCCGGCCGCGGGCAGGAAGATGATGTAGACCTCGGGGTGGCCGAAGAACCAGAACAGGTGCTGCCACAGCAGCGGATCGCCGCCGCGCGCGGGGATGAAGAAGGGCCAGTCGAAGGCGCGCTCGAGTTCGAGCAGCATGGTCGCGGCGATCACGGCCGGGAACGCGATCACGATCATCAGCGCGCTCACGAGCATGGCCCAGGCGAAGATCGGCATGCGCATCAGCGTCATGCCGGGCGCGCGGGTGAACAGGATGCCGACGATCAGCTCGATCGCGCCCGCGATCGCCGAGATCTCGATGAAGCCGATGCCCAGCAGCCACCAGTCGGCACCGCGGCCCGGCGAGAACTCCTTGCCGGTGAGCGGCGGGTACATGAACCAGCCGCCGTCGGGCGCCTCGCCGAAGAACAGGGTGCAGAAGAAGGCCAGGCCGCCGATCGCATAGGCCCAGAAGGCGTAGGCCGACAGCAGCGGGAACGGCAGGTCGCGCGCGCCGAGCATGCCCGGCAGCAGGTAGATCGCGACCGCCTCGACGATCGGCACCGCGAACAGGAACATCATCACGGTGCCGTGCATCGTGAACAGCTGGTTGTAGGTGCGCGCGTCGACGAGACCGTTGTCGGGCACCGCGAGCTGGGTGCGCATCACCAGCGCGAGGATGCCGGCGAGCACGAAGAACAGCATCGCGGTCGCGATGTAGTAGACGCCGATGCGGGTGTTGTTGACCGCCGAGAGCTGGCGCCAGCCGCGCGGCGGCGCCCAGGCGCGCTCGAGCGCCTCGCGTTCGCCCTCGGGGCGCGGTGGGTCCGTGGGGGCTGCGGAGTGCGTCATTTCAGTTCGGCGAGCCAGGCGGCGATCGCTTCGAGGTCGGCCTGTCCGATGCGCTCGCCCGACGAGGGCATGCGCGCGCCGGGCTTGAGCTGCTGCGTGTGCGCGACCCAGGCCGCGAGTTCGGCGGGCCCGTTGGCGACCGTGCCGGCGCCGAGGTGCAGCCGGCTGCCCACGTGCGTGAGGTCGGGGCCGAGGCGGCCGTGCGCGCCGGCGCCGCGCACCGTGTGGCAGGCGTCGCAGCGATGGGCGAGAAAGGCCTCGCGGCCGCGCGCGACCTGAGCCGTGGGCGCAGCGGGCCGGACGGCGGGCCGCGCCTGCGCCGCGAGCCAGGCGTCGAAGGCCGCGGGCGGCTCGGCCACCACGTGCAGCGCCATGCGCGCATGCTGCTCGCCGCAGTACTCGGCGCACTGGCCGCGCCAGACGCCGGGGCGGTCGGCCTGCAGCAGCAGGTGCTGCACGCGGCCCGGCAGCATGTCCATCTTGCCGCCGAGCGAGGGCACCCAGAAGCTGTGGATCACGTCGGCGCTGCCGAGGCCGAAGTAGACCGGCCGGCCCACGGGCATGCGGATCTCGTTGGCCGTGACCACCTCGGCGCCGGTGGCGGGATCGCGGTAGCGCACCTCCCACCACCACATGTGGCCCGTGACGCCGACGATCAGCGCGTCGCGCGGCGGCACCGGGCGCCAGGGCGGGCGGTGCCACTCGCTCCAGGCGAACAGCGCGACCAGCACCGTGGTGGGAAACACCAGCCCGCCGCCGACGATCCACCAGCGCGTGTCGACCCGGCCGCCGGCGCGGCGCCTGACCGCGAGCGCCAGCAGCAGCATCACGCCCGCGAACACCAGCGTGCCGCCGACCGCGAGCACGGTGCTCACCTGCAGCAGCGTGTCGGCCACCGGCCCCGCGGCGCGCAGCGCGGACTGGGCCGGGCCGGGCTCGGGCGCGCTCATTCGAGGCTCAGCAGGTAGGCCGCCATGTCGCGTGCATCGGCGGGCGAGACGCCCATCGCGGGCATGGCGGTGCCCGGCACGAGCGCGGCCGGGTCGGCGATCCAGCGCGCGAGCGCCTCGGGCCGGTTCGGCACCTCGCCCGCGATGTAGCTGCGGCGGCCGAAGGCCGCGAGCGTGGGACCGGTGCGGCCGCGCGCGGCCGGCACCTCGGGGATCGCATGGCAGCTTCCGCACTGGTACTGCGCGAGCAGCGCGCGGCCGCGCTCGATGCGCGGCGCCGGAGCGGCGGCGGCCTGCGTGTCGGGCGGCGCGCCCGGCGCGCATCCGCAGCCCAGCAGCGCCAGCATCGGCAGGGCGCAGGCGCGGACACGGACAGCACGTCGGGAGGAGGCGGCCACCATGGCGCGATTCTGCAGAAGGGAACGCGGCTTGCGCCGACATGCGGGCGCCGGCCTGCGTCGGACAATGCCGCGACCGATGAGTGCACCGAAGACCGTCCTCCTCACCGTGGCCGCGCTCGGCCTCGCGGGCGCGGCAGCGGGCGCGCTGGTGGTGTACGGCGGCCTCTACGACGTCGCCGCGACCTCGCAGCACACGCAGCCGGTCTACTCGCTGCTCGAGACCGCGATGCACCAGTCGGTGCGGCTGCGCGCGCGCGGCATCGAGCCGCCGCCGCTCGACGACGAGCGGCTGCTGGTGCGCGGCGCGGCGTGCTTTCGCGACAAGTGCGTGCAATGCCACGGCGCGCCCGGCGTGGCGCAGAACGACATCGGCAAGAGCATGCAGCCGCTGCCCGGGCCGCTGGTCGATGCGCGCAAGCACTGGAAGCCGCGCGAGCTCTACTGGCTCACCAAGCACGGCATCAAGATGAGCGGCATGCCGGCCTGGGAGCACCGGCTCACCGAGGAGGAGCTGTGGTCGGTGGTGGCCTTCCTCGGTCGCCTGCCCGATCTGTCGCCTCAGCAGTACGCCGAGGCGGTGCGCGCGACGCCCGCGCCCGGCGGGCAGGGCGCC
>CBHTTS010000140.1:0-12563 GCA_966095775.1 uncultured Variovorax sp.
AGAAGCCGCTGTCGGACAGCCAGATCTCCGAGATGCTCAAGGAGCAGGGCATCGAGTGCGCGCGCCGCACGGTCGCCAAGTACCGCGAGGCGCTGCGCATCGCGCCGGCCAACCTGCGCAAGGCCCTGTAGGCCGCGCGCGGCGCGGGGATCAGGCTTCGCGCACGCCCGAGGCCAGCAGCTTCAGCCCCAGCAGCCCCATCACGCCGCCGGCCGCGCGGTCGATCCAGGCCTTGTAGCGCAGGTAGGCCGCGCGCGGCCGGGCGGAGGACAGCGCGAGCGCCACGATCGCGTACCAGCCGGTCTCGATGCAGAAGATCGCCGCGGGCACCGCGAGCGCCAGCGCGGCTGGTACCTCGCGCGGCAGGAAGGCCGCGAAGATGCTCGCGTAGACCACCGCCGTCTTCGGATTGCTGACCTGCGTGGCGAAGCCGAGCAGGAAGGCGCGCCGCGCGCCGCCGGCCGCCTGCGCCCCGGCCGCGACCGCCGCGAGCGGCGCGCGGGCGCCGCGCCAGATGCGCACGCCCAGGTAGACCAGGTAGGCGCCGCCGAGCAGCTTGACCGCGAGGTAGAGCGCCGGCACCGCGAGAAACGCCGCCTGCAGCCCCGCGAGCGCCGCCACCGCGAACACGATGCCGCCCGCACCCATGCCGAGCGCTGCCGCGAGGCCGTCGCGGCGCGACGACGACACGGCCGTGCGCGCGACCATCACGAAGCTCGGGCCCGGGCTCATCGCGCCGACCGTCATTGCGCCCGCGATGCCCAGCAGGGGAACCATGATCTCGTTCATGGGGCGCAGCATAGCCCGGAAGCGCGCCCGGCGCGGCGGCCGCTGCGACAATGGCAGCCCCTGCCGGCCGACGATGGCGAACCTCCCGTGAACGATCTCTCCCTTTTCCTGCCTTGCGCCGCCGGCGTCGAGGAATACCTCGCCGCCGAAGTGCATGCGCTGACCGGCCGCGCGGGCGACGAGCTGCTGATGCTGCGCGGCGGCGTGCGGGTGCGCGCCGAATGGCGCGACGCGCTCCGGCTCAACCTGCACAGCCGGCTCGCGCAGCGCGTGCTGATCGAGCTGGCCCACGCGCCCTACCGCAGCGAGAACGACCTCTACGCGATCGCCGGCGGCGTGGCCTGGGAGATCTGGTTCACGCCGCGCCAGACCTTCAAGATCGAGACGACCGCGCAGCACAGCCCGCTGCAGAGCCTGAATTTCGCCACCCTGCGCATCAAGGACGCGATCGCCGACCGCTTCCGCGCCAAGGCGAACGGCGTGCGGCCGAGCATCGAGACCCAGCGGCCCGACTGCCGCGTGTTCGCGCACCTGAGCACCGACACCTGCACGCTCTACATCGACACCTCGGGCGAGCCGCTCTTCAAGCGCGGCTGGCGCCAGGACAAGGGCGACGCCCCGCTCAAGGAGACGCTGGCGGCCGCCATGCTGGCCGCGAGCGGCTGGTGGAACCCCGAGACCGGCGAGGTGGCGGCCGAGCCGCTCTACGACCCCTGCTGCGGCAGCGGCACGATCCCGATCGAGGCGGCGCAGATCGCGCGCGGCATTCCCGCCGGATCGCTGCGGCGCTTCGGTTTCGAGAAGCTGCTGCCCTTCCAGGCCCATGTCTGGACCGCGGTCCGCGCCGAGGCCGAGGCGGCCGCGCGGGTGCACGAGGTCGCGGTGTTCGGCTCCGACGTCTCGCACCGCATGGTCGACTTCGCCCAGCGCAACGCCGAGCGCGCGGGCGTGGCGCAGGCGGTCGAGTTCCGCGGCGGCGACGCGCTGCAGCGCATGCCGCCGGCCGGGGCCGGCGTGATCATGCTCAATCCGCCCTACGGCGAGCGCATCGAGGTCGGCGGCGTGGCGCGCGCGGGCGCCCGCGAGACCGCGCAGACCGGCGACGGCGGGCAGGGCGACGAGGGTGGCGACTTCTTCCCGCAGCTCGCCTCCCACTGGAAGCGGAACTACGCCGGCTGGACCGCCTGGGTGCTCACGCCCGACCTCAAGCTGCCGCGGCGCATGCGGCTCAAGGAGTCGCGCCGCGTACCGATGTGGAACGGGCCGATCGAATGCCGGCTGTTCCGCTTCGACATGGTGGCCGGCTCGGCGCGCAAGCCTGCGTAGCGGGCTTCTACCTGCCGCGCTCGCCGCAGGCGGCGCTGATGGTGCGCGCCGCGAGGTCGCCGGGCGCGCCCTCGAAGTCCATCGGCCGCAGGTCGTCCTCCTCGAACACCTTGACCGCGACCGGCTCGCCCACGAAGTTCGGCTGTGCGAAGTAGCGCGCGCTCAGGTAGCGGGCGCTGCGCGCCTGGCAGTCGATGCCCGCCTCGCTGCTGAAGGAGCGGTACTTGATGCCCTCGCGCGTGGTGCGCGGCTCGGCCAGGCTGATCCGCACCGCCATGCGGCGCCGCCCGCCGTCGACCACCACGCTGGTCGGGTCGACCTGCACGTAGCTGTTGGCCGCGTCGCCGGCGGAGCCGCCCAGGGTGAGCCATTCCGCATGCGCCGGGGCGCCGGCGAGCAGGGCGAGGGTGAGCGGCAGGCAGCGTTTCATCGGAACCGCACCATAACCGCGTTTGCCGCGCGACGGCGCCGCGCGTGGTGCAAGATCGGGGTACTCCGACCGTGCAAGATTTCCTACATTTTGAAACCGCGACCGAAGCCGGCGGCTTCGTTGTGATCGACACCAACATCGCGCTCGACCTGCTGGTGTTCGACAACCCCGACTGCCTGCCGCTCGCCGCGGCGCTGGCCGCGGGCGAGCTGCGCTGGCTCGCGACCGCGCGCATGCGCGAGGAGCTCGCGCGCGTGCTCGGCTATCCGCTGATCGCGGCCCGCCTCGCGCGCCGCGATCTGGCCGCGCAGGCCGTGCTCGCGGCCTTCGACGCGCGCGTGTTGATGGTGGAGCCCGCGCCGCCGCGCGCGCCCTGCGTCTGCAAGGATCCCGACGACCAGGTCTTCATCGACCTCGCGGTGGCGCGGCGCGCCCGGCTGCTCAGCAAGGACCAGGCGGTGCTCACGATGCGCAAGCGGCTCGCGGCGCAGGGCGTGGTGGTCCAGCCGGTGCTGGCGTTCAGCTGACCGGCCCGGCGCCGTGCCAGCGCCCGAGCAGCCGCGCCACCGCGCGCACGCGCTGGGTGTCGCGGCCGAAGCGCCGGCTCGCGGGCAGGCGCTGGGCCCACTTCATGCGCCGCGCGGCCTCGGCGATGCGCTGCCGCACCGCCTCGTCGACCTCCCGCAGCGCGGCATGCCAGTGCTGGCCGGCCGCTTCGGGCGCGGCGGCCTCGAGCATCATCGCGGTCGAATGCAGGAAGCTGAGCCAGTCGCGCGCCTGGCATTCGGCCAGCGTCATGACCTCGGAGGGATCGTCCTCGAAGTCGATGTAGCCGATCACGCCGTCGGGGCACTGCACCAGGTTGCGGTCGAAGGCCTGGCTCAGGTGCTGGCCGCGCACGTGCACCTGGGCGATCGCGGCCAGCCCCTCGCGCCACACGGCGAGCAGCGCGGCCGGGCCGGTCGCGGCGGCCTGGTCGAGCCGCTCCTGCAGCACCACGGTCGCGCGGCCGCTCTCGCCGAGGTCGGAGATCAGCAGCCCGTCGGCCTGCTGCGCGAGCACCGCCGGCACGCGCAGGCCCGCGGCCGCGAGCTGGCGCAGGCGGCGCGCCTCGGTCGCGATCGCGGCCTCGCCGCCGGGATTGGGCACCGGCTTGATGATGTCGAGCCGCGCCATGCGCGCCACCGCCGCCATCACGCGGTAGCCCCACTTGCCGTGGCGCGGGCCGGCCTTCTTGAGCCAGACGCGCTCGCCGCCGAAGCGGTGGCTCGCCACGTTCTTCTGCTGCCGCGGCAGCATCGTGCGCAGGAAGGCCGCATAGTCGCCGGGCGCCGGCTGCGGCGGCTGCGCACCGCCCAGCGGCGCCGGCGCCGACGCCGGGCCCTTGGCGCTCTGCAGCCGCGCCGAACCGCGTCGCAGTGGATTCATGCGGCGAGGGCGATGTTCGAGACCAGGCCCTGCGGCGCCTGCGTCAGCGGCTGGAAGCTCTCGGCGCTCGCGAGCGGCCAGTAGGTGCGGAACACGTTGTGCTGCCGGTCGAGCGGGCCGAGCAGCGCGCCGGGCTGCACCTGCAGCACCAGGTTGCTCAGCAGCCGCACCTCGGTGTCGGAGATCCGGCGCACGATGTGGTGCGCGGTGATCTGCTGCGGATGGTCCAGGCCCGCGGCCTGCACCAGCTCCTTGAGCGCATGCAGCGTGCTGTGGTGGAAGTTGCGCACGCGCTCGGCCTTGGTCGGCACCACCAGCGCCTGCTGGCGCAACGGGTCCTGCGTGGTCACGCCCGTGGGGCAGTGGCCGGTGTGGCAGCTCTGCGCCTGGATGCATCCGAGCGCCATCATGAAGCCGCGCGCCGCATTGCACCAGTCGGCGCCCAGCGCCATCATGCGCGCCACGTCGAAGGCGGTGATCACCTTGCCCGCGCAGCCGAGCTTGATGCGGTGGCGCAGGTTCACGCCGATCAGCGTGTTGTGCACCAGCAGCAGGCCTTCCTGCAGCGGCGCGCCCACGTGGTCGCTGAACTCCACCGGCGCCGCGCCGGTGCCGCCCTCGGCGCCGTCCACGACGATGAAGTCGGGCGTGATGCCGGTCGCCTGCATCGCCTTGACGATCGCGAACCATTCCCACGGATGGCCGAGGCAGAACTTGAAGCCCACCGGCTTGCCGCCCGAGAGCGCGCGCAGCCGGGCGATGAAATGCATCATCTCGGTCGGCGTCGAGAACGCGCTGTGCGCCGCGGGCGAGACGCAGTCCACGCCCACGCGCACCCCGCGCGCCGCGGCGATCTCGGGCGTGACCTTGGGCGCCGGCAGCACGCCGCCGTGGCCGGGCTTGGCGCCCTGGCTCAGCTTGATCTCGATCATCTTGACCTGCGGGTCGCGCGCGTTGGCGCTGAAGCGCTCTTCGCTGAAGCTGCCGTCGTCGTTGCGGCAGCCGAAGTAGCCCGAGCCGATCTCCCAGATCAGGTCGCCGCCGTGCACCCGGTGGTGCTGCGAGATCGAGCCCTCGCCGGTGTCGTGGGCGAAGCCGCCCATCTTCGCGCCCTGGTTCAGCGCCAGGATCGCGTTGGCCGACAGCGCGCCGAAGCTCATGGCGGAGATGTTGAACACGCTCGCGCTGTAGGGCTGGGTGCAGGGATGGTCGGCGGGCGCATGCGCGGCGGCGCCTTCCACGGAATGCGGCGTGCCGCCGATCACGATGCGGAAGTCGTGGTTCTCGAGCCGGGTCGGGCGCATCGAGTGGTTGATCCACTCGTAGCCCGAGATCGCCACGTCGAGCTGGGTGCCGAAGGGGCGGTTGTCGGGCTCGCCCTTGGCGCGCTGGTAGACCAGCGAGCGCTGGGCGCGCGAGAACGGCGCGGCCTCGGAATCGCTCTCGATGAAGTACTGGCGCATTTCGGGCCGGATGAACTCCAGCAGGAAGCGCAGGTGCCCGATCACCGGGTAGTTGCGCAGGATGGCGTGGCGCGGCTGGCGCAGGTCGTGCACGCCGGTGCCGCTGAGCACCGCGAAGGCCGCGAGGCCGAGCCAGGCGCCCCAGAGGTGCGGGGCCGCGAGCACCAGCGCCAGGCTGGCCGCGAGGCCCGCCACGCAGAGGGCGAAGGCGGTGTAGCGCGTCGGAAAGGGAAGGATCTTGGGCATGGAAGGAAGCTGTCTGCCGGCCTGCTGCATCATAGAGGGCTGCCCCGGACTTGCCATGACCATTCCTGCCGACACCCCCCCGACCCCCGCCGCCGCCCTGCAACCCCTCGGCCCCGACGATTTCGACGCCCTCGACCGCGCCCTCGACGCCATGCGCGAGCACGACGAGGAGATCCCGCAATGGGAGTTCTGCGAAGGCTTCATGGCCGCGCTGATCTGCACCCGCCGCGCCATCGAGCCGGCCGAATACTGGCCGGTGCTGCTCGGCGACGGCTTCGTGCCGGCCCAGCACATGGAATTCGTCTGGAACTGGAAGCGCCGCTGGCGCGAGATCGAGCAGGGCCTCGATGCCGACGTCCAGTCGCTCGAGGACGAGCGCAGCTGGCAGCCCGAGGTGCTCGACACCCGCGGCGCGATCGCCGCGCTGCCGGAAGAGGAGCGCGCCGAGGTCGAGGGCGAGGAGATCCCCTCGTTCGCCCAGGTCTGGGCGCTCGGCTTCATGTACGCGGTCGAGAACTGGCCCGAGGAATGGGCCGCGCCGCGCGACAAGGAGGCCGCGCACATGCTCGACGACGCGCTCGACAACATCGTCGCGCTGACCGAGGACGACCGCGCCAAGCCCACGCTCTCGATGTACAGCGACGACGGCCCGCCGAGCGTGAGCCAGCAGCGGCTCGACGACTTCGGCGCCGCGATCTGGGCCGTCTACGACCTGCGCCAGCTCTGGAAGAGCCTGGGCCCGCGCGTCGCGTCGGTGCGCAAGGAAGCCGAGCCCGGCCGCAACGACCCGTGCCCCTGCGGCAGCGGCAAGAAGTACAAGAAATGCCACGGCCAGTAGCCGCGGCCGGCCGCCTCAGATCTTGAAGGCGCGCTGGACGTCGGGGCGAACCAGCTCCGCGTACTCGCGGTGCTTGCGGATGTAGCCCGCGATGAACTGGCACACCGGGATCACGTGCAGCCCGCGCGTGCGCGCCTCGTCGAGCACGTGGCGCGCGAGGCCCGAGCCCACGCCCTTGCCCTCGAAGGCGGGCAGCACCTCGGTGTGCGTGAACATGATCGCGTCGGTCAGCAGGTTGTATTCGGCGTAGCCTGCGAGCGCACCGTCCAGCAGCGCCTCGTAGCGGTGCTGGGCGGCGTTGTCGGCGATGGCGAGGGGGGTCTTGTCGGTCATGGTTCGCGTGCGAGGTAGGTGGCGAGATTGGCGGCCGCGGTGGCGCGGACCTTGTTGCGCAGCGTCGGCGTCCAGCCGAGCAGCAGCCCGGGCATGCCCAGGGCCTGCCGCGACCAGCGCCAGAAATCGAAGCTGTCGCGGTGCGTGGCGATCAGCCCGTCGGGCGTGAAGCCGAAGCGCGCGTCGATGCTGTTGTCGACCAGCCGGCCGGTGCTGCTGAAGCGGTAGTGCGCGTCCCAGTGGGCCCGGCCGCCGGTCTCGTCGGCCTGCACGTCGCGCCAGCGCAGCTGCCAGACGTCGGCGCCCTTGGCGCGCGTCGCGTCGCAGAGCATGCGCCACATGCCGCCCACGTGGCGGCGGCCGCGCAGCGAGAAGGCCTCGTCGTCGAAGCTGGCGTCGTCCGCATAGCAGGCCGCCATGGCGCGGCCGTCGAGCCGCGCGAAGGCCTGGTAGAAGCGCTCGATCGTCTGGGCATTGGCGGCTGCGGTCATGAGGCCTCGTTTCTCGGTGGGAAGGGCGCGCGGCGCGAGATCATAGTGGACCGCGCGGGCTTCTCAGTCGGCGGGCCGGTCGAGCAGCACCACCAGCGCCTGCAGCGCGCAGTGCACCGTGGCCGCGCGTACCGCGGCGCGGTCGCCCTCGAAGCGGCGGCGCTCGGTGCGGACCCGGCCGTCGACCGACCAGCCGAACCACACCGTGCCGACCGGCTTGTCGGGGCTGCCGCCCGTGGGCCCGGCCACGCCGGTCACCGCCACCGACACCCGCGCGCCCGAACGCGCGGCGGCGCCTTCGGCCATCGCGCGCGCCACCGGCTCGCTGACCGCGCCGTGGTTCGCGATCAGCGCCGCGTCGACGCCGAGCATCTCGGTCTTGGCCGCGTTCGAATAGGTCACGAAGCCGCGCTCGAACCAGGCGCTCGAGCCCGCGAGGTCGGTGCACGCGCCGGCGATCAGCCCGCCGGTGCAGCTTTCGGCCGTGGCGAGCATCCAGCCCTTCTTCAGCAGCCGTTCGGCCGCGACCGCCACGAGCGCGGGCGTGTCGGCATCGGCCCAGGAGGGTACGGGTGGGAGCATCGGGTTCACCATGCGCGCCAGAGCGCGATCACCAGCAGCGTGCAGAAGGCCGCCACCAGGTCGTCGAAGAGGATGCCGAAGCCCGCGCGCCACCATGCCACGGGCGCGCCGGCGGGCGGCTTGAAGCGCGCGTCGGCCCAGCCCACCGGGCCGGGCTTGGCCGCGTCGAAGAAGCGGAACAGCCCGAAGGCCACGGCCTGCGCGAGCAGCCCGGCCGGCGTGACCAGCCACAGCACGAGCCAGAACGCCACCACCTCGTCCCAGACCACGCAGCCGGGGTCGGCCGTGCCGAGGTCGCGCGCGGTCACGCTGCAGGCCCACCAGCCGATCGGCAGCGAGGCCAGGATGATCCAGCCGATGGTGGCCGGCGTGAACCAGAGCTGCATCACCGCGAACGCGGCCCAGGCCCAGAGCGTGCCGACGGTGCCCGGCGCCATGCGCGGCAGCCCCGCGCCGAAGCCCAGCGCGATCAGGTGGGCCGGGTGCGCGCGCAGGAAGGCGGCGGTGGGGCGGGGCGGGGCGGGTGGCGGCATGGGGCCCGGAAACGGCGAGGACGAAGCGGAGGAAGGAGCGGAAGGGACATCGGCGTGCATCGCCCCGAAGTGTCGCGCATCCGGGGCCCGTCCGTCCCGGTCCGTTGGCCGGGCAGCCGGGCCGGCGCGCGCGCCGTATGCTCGGTGCCTCGATGTCCAGGCGCCTCCGCGCGATCCCACCATGCCCATGACCCTTCCCGCCCGCTTCGGCGCCTTCTGCGCCTGCCTCGTCCTCGGCCTGCTGCTCGCGGCCTGCGGCAGCAAGGAGGCCGAGCAGCGCGCCGCCTTCATCGGCTTCCTGCAGGCGCGCGTGCTCGACCGCCCCGGCCTGCGCGTGCCCGCGCCCACGGCCGAGGAGAAGGCTTCGTTCGGCGAGTATGCGCAGCACTATGCGGTGATCGCCGACTTCAACGAAGGCATGAACCGGTCGGTGGGCCAGCCCATGACCCAGGTCATGGCCAAGGGCGCGCTGCGGTCGGTCGCCGACCTCGCCACGCGCCGCGACGACCTCCGCGCCGCCAAGCAGGGGCTCGGCGGCCTGCGCGGCGCGCTCGACCAGGAGCTCGCCAAGGCCGAGGCCGCGCGCGCGAAGCTCCGGCAGCCCGACGACCTCAAGGCGGTCTACGACAAGGCCTACGAGAAGACCGTCTCGGCGCCCGCCGCCACCTTCAAGGAAGTGTTCCCGGCGCTCGACGCCGTGTTCGACAGCGCGCTCGCGCTCGGCGACTACCTCGAGCAGAACAAATCGAAGATCCAGGTCTCGGGCGCGACGCTGAGCGTGAGCGACCCGGCGGTGCAGGCGCAGCTCAACCGCATGCTGCAGGAGCTCAACGGCCAGTCGAAGGCGATCAACGCCGCGCAGGCGAAGATGCAGGCGATGCTGCGCGGCTCCTGAGCCGGCGCGCTCAGGCGAAGTGGTCGAAGGCGCCGAAACGCTGCGCCACCGGTGCGCCGGCGGCATCGACCATGCGCAGCCCCGGCTCGGCATCGATGCGGCCGATGCGCGCGACGGGCGTGCCACTCTCGCGCCCGGCCTGCACCACCGCCGCGCGCGCCGCCGGCGGCGCGGTGAACACCAGCTCGTAGTCGTCGCCGCCCGCAAGCGCGCAGCCGCGCAGCGTGGCGGCGTCGAGCCCGGGCGTGCCCGCCGCCGCCACCAGCGCCGCGGCCGCATCGGCGTCGAGCGTGGCGCCGACGCCGCTCGCGGCGAGGATGTGGCCCAGGTCGCCCACCAGGCCGTCGCTCACGTCCGCCGCGGCCGAGGCCGTGCCGCGCAGCGCCTGGCCGAGCGCGACGCGCGGCGTGGGCTGCTCCATGCGCGCGCGCGCCTGCGCGAAGACGTCCGCCGGCAGCGCGAGCGTGCCGCGGAACACCTCGAGCGCGAGCCGCGCGTCGCCGAGCGAGCCGCTGGCCCAGACGTCGTCGCCGGCGCGCGCGCCCGAGCGCAGCAGCGCCGCGCCGGCCGGCACCTCGCCGAACACCGTGATGCAGATGTTGAGCGGCCCGCGCGTGGTGTCGCCGCCCACGAGCTCGCAGCCGTGCTGCCCGGCGAGCGCGAACAGGCCGCGCGAGAAGCCCTCGAGCCAGGGCTCGTCCACGCCCGGCAGCGCGAGCGCGAGCGTGAAGGCCAGCGGCTTCGCGCCGCAGGCGGCGAGGTCGCTGAGGTTCACCGCGAGCGCCTTGTGCCCCAGCCGCGCCGGGTCGACCGTCGAGAGGAAATGGCGGCCTTCGACCAGCATGTCCGACGACACCGCCAGCTGCATGCCGGGCGCGGGGGCGAGCAGCGCGCAGTCGTCGCCCACGCCGAGCGGCGAGCGCTTCGCGGGGCGGTGGAAATAGCGTGCGATGAGGTCGAATTCACCCATGGGGCGAGCATAGCGCCCCGCGTGCGGCCTCAGCCCCGCGCGCGGCGGTTCGACATGACCACGTTGTCCTTCTCGATCGGCTGGCCCGACCGCAGCGCCGCGATCCAGGCCTCGGTGGTCGTCACCGCCGCGAAGTTGCTGTGGAACACCACGCTGAACACGCGGTGGATCTCCTCGGCGCTCGCGCGGCCGGCCGCGTTCGCATAGGGCAGCGCACCGCTCGCGTCCGACAGGAATTCCACCTTCAGCCCGCGGTGCATGGCTTCGAACACCGTCGAGGCATCGCAGTTGTGCGTCATGTAGCCCGCGATCGCGAGCGTGTCGATGCCGCGCGCCGCGAGCCAGTCGCCGAAGTCCGTGCCCGTGAAGACGCTCGGGAAGGCCTTGGTGACCAGGTGGTCGCGCGGCCGCTTCTCGACCTCGGGGTGGAGTCGACCGTTGTGCGCATCGGCCTGGAACACCGGCGCGCCCGCGGGCGCATGGTGGCGCACCACCACCACCGGCGTGCCGGCGGCGTACGCCGCGTCCATCGCGCGGGTGATGTTGGGCAGCGACTGCGCGACGGGCGGATGCTCGATCGGCAGGCCGCCGCCTTCGAAGTACTCGTTCTGCACGTCGATCACGACGAGGGCGCGGCGCGGGGCGGTCTGGCTCATTGCTTCTTTCCTTCTCCATCGGAGTGTTGCGATGGCATCGATTCTGGTCGCGGCACCGGGCCCGGGCCAGTGGCCCGAATGCCATTCATCGATAAGATCGGGCCATGTCCGCGCATCGTCCCGAAACCATCGCCGTCGTCGCCTTCGACGGCATCAGCCCGTTCCACCTGTCGGTGCCGTGCATCGTCTTCGGCGAAGACCGCACCGACGACGGCGCGCCGCGCTTCCGCCTGCGGGTGTGCGGCTTCGAGTCCGGCCCGCTCGCCACCAACGCGGGCTTCGCGCTCACGGTGCCGCACGGGCTCGAGGCGATCCGGCAGGCGCAGATCGTGGTCGTGCCGTCCTGGCGCGACGACGCCCGGCCCGCACCGCCGGCCCTGCTGCGCGCACTGCAGGCCGCGCACCGGCGCGGCGCCACCATCGTCGGCCTGTGCCTCGGCGCCTTCGTGCTCGCCGAGGCCGGGCTGCTCGACGGCCGGCCCGCGAGCACCCACTGGAAGCTCGCCGAGGCCTTCGCGCGCCGCTACCCGAAGGTGCGGCTGCGCCCCGAGGTGCTCTACGTGGACGACGGCGACGTGCTCACCTCGGCCGGCACGGCCGCGGGCATCGACTGCTGCCTGCACCTGTTGCGCGTGCGCTGCGGCGCCGAGGCTGCGAACCGCGCGGCGCGCCGCATGGTGGTGGCGCCGCACCGGCAGGGCGGGCAGGCGCAGTACATCGAGCAGCCCGTGGCCGCCGCGTCGGGCGGCGACCGGCTCGCGCCGCTGCTCGAATGGCTGGGCCGCCATCTGCAGGCCGCGCACGACCTCGACGCGCTCGCGGCGCGCGCACTGATGAGCCGCCGCACCTTCACGCGGCGCTTCCGCGAAGCCACCGGCACCACCGTCGGCCAATGGCTGCAGAACCAGCGCCTCGCGCTCGCGCAGCGGCTGCTCGAGACCACCGACCGGCCCGTGGAACGCGTCGCCGGCGATGCGGGCTTCGGCTCGGCGGTGTCGCTGCGCAAGCACTTCACGGCGGCGTTCAAGGTGTCGCCCGCGGCGTACCGGCGGCAGTTCTCGCTGCAGGCCGGGGCGGCCTGAGCGCGGACCGCCTGCGCGGTCTCAGCCCTCGCCGCGGAAGCGCAGCGCCGCCTGCCGCACCACCTCCGCCAGCAGCCGCTCCTTGCCCTGCTTCTCGCGCAGCCAGCGCGCGTCGTTGCGGTTGGCCTCGACGCTGGTGCGCAGCTCGCCGAGCGCCTGCGTGGCGTTGAGCGCCTCGCTGTGCCATTCGAGCTGCGTCATGGTCATCAGGATGTGGTCGCGCAGCGGCATGTGCTGGCCGCTCGCGGGGTCGACGTAGACCGCGTCGAGGCCGAAGCGGCAGGCCTGGAAGCGGTTGTAGGTGTAGACGAGGTAGTCGTCCTCGGTGGGCTCGAAGGGCTGCTCCTGCAGGAACCAGGCGGCGAGCGACTGCACGTAGCCCGCGAGCGCGGCGGCGCGCTCCACCGTCAGCGGGGTGTCGAAGACGCGGATCTCGATGGTGCCGAACTCGGGCTTGGGCCGGATGTCCCAGTAGAAGTCCTTCATGCTGCGCACGACGCC
>CBHTTS010000141.1:0-12442 GCA_966095775.1 uncultured Variovorax sp.
GCGGGGCGGGGGGGGGCGGTGGGTGACCACTACCCAAACCCCGCGCCGGCCGCCGCGGTGTGGTGGCGCCCCATCCGCGCGGGCGCCGGCGCCGCGATGGCCGTGCAGGCCGACGTGGGCGACGAGCGCCAGGTCACGGCCATGTTCGAGCAGGTCGACGCCCGGCTCGGCCGGCTGTCGGGCCTGGTCAACAACGCCGGCGTGGTCGACATGCGTGCGCGCGTCGACGAGATGAGCGCGGCGCGGCTCGAGCGCATGTTCCGCATCAACGTGATCGGCAGCTTCGTCTGCGCGCGCGAGGCGGTGCGGCGCATGAGCACGCGGCACGGCGGCGCGGGCGGCGCGATCGTCAACGTCTCGAGCGCGGCCGCACGGCTCGGCTCGCCCGACCAGTACGTGGACTATGCGGCCAGCAAGGGCGCGATCGACACCTTCACCATCGGGCTCGCGAAGGAGGTCGCCGCCGAGGGCATCCGCGTCAACGCGGTGCGGCCGGGCCTGATCGACACCGGGATCCACGCCTCGGGCGGCATGCCCGACCGCGCCTTCGACCTCGCGCCCACGGTGCCGATGCAGCGCACCGGCAGCGCCGAGGAGATCGCGGGCGCGATCCTGTGGCTGCTGTCGGACGAGGCGAGCTACACCACGATGGCGCTGCTCGACGTGGCCGGCGGGCGATGATGCGGCCCCATTCCCACCCCCACTGCGCAAGGGCGACCCGATGAGCACCTCGATGGACCTGATCAAGCCGCTGGTCACGCTGGTGGCCATCGTCAACCCGCTGGCGATCGTGCCCTTCTTCATCCACTACACGCAGGGCTATTCGGACGCGCAGCGCCGCCACACGGTGCGCATGTCGGCCTTCAGCGCCTTCGTGGTGATCGCGGTCAGCGCGCTGCTCGGACTGCAGCTGCTGTCGTTCTTCGGCATCTCGATCGCGAGCTTCCAGGTCGGCGGCGGCCTGCTGCTGCTCATGAGCTCGCTGTCGATGCTCAACGCCAAGCCCGCCGAGAGCAAGACCAACGTCGAGGAGCTGCGCGCCACCGAGGTCAAGGCCTCGATGGGCGCCTCGATCGCGGTGGTGCCGCTGACCATCCCGCTGCTCACCGGGCCCGCGACCATCTCGACCGTGGTGATCTACGCCGACAAGGCGCAGCACCTCTGGGAGCTCGCGGTGCTCGTGGGCTACGGCGTGGTGGTGGCGCTCGCGACCGCGCTCGCGTTCTCGCTGGCGCAGCCGATCGCGCGCGTGCTCGGCAAGACCGGCATCAACATCATGACCCGGCTCATGGGCCTGATCCTCGCGGCGCTCGCGGTCGAGGTGATGGCCGACGGCCTGGGCAAGCTGTTTCCGCTGCTGAGCCGGGCCGGCTGAGTCCGGCCGGCCGTCAGGCCAGCATCTTCTCGATCGCCTTCCAGTGCGCCGGCTCGACCGGCGTGATCGACAGCCGGTTGCCCTTGCGCAGCACGATCATGTCGGCCAGCTCGGGCCGCTCGCGCAGCTCGGGCAGCGACAGCAGCCGCGTCTTGCGCAGCGCCTGCACGTCGACCAGCAGCCAGCGCGGGTCGTCCTTCTTCGAGGCCGCGTCGTAGTAGGGCGACTTCGGGTCGAACTGCGTCGGATCGGGCTTGACGCCCGAGGCCACGCGCGCGATGCCCGCGATGCCCGGCTCGGGGCAGCTCGAGTGGTAGAACAGCACGCCGTCGCCGACCTTCATGGCGTCGCGCATGAAGTTGCGCGCCTGGTAGTTGCGCACGCCGGTCCAGGCCACGGTGGCGCCGGGCGCGGCGAGCGCGTCGTCGATCGAGACCTCGTCGGGCTCGGATTTCATCAGCCAGTAGTTCGTCATGGCGTGGCTCCGGGTGGGGCGTCGAAGGCGCGGCGCAGCTCGGCGCAGCACAGCGCGATCGCGGTGCCGGCCTCGTCGAGCAGCTTGCCCATCGTGATGAAGCCGTGGATCTGGCGCTCGAAGCAGACGTACGCGGCGCGGTTGCCCGCCGCAGTGAGCGCCTCGGCGTAGGCCATGCCTTCGTCGCGCAGCGGATCGAAGCCCGCGGTGATCACCAGCGCCGGCGGCAGCCGCGACAGGTCGGGGTGCAAAAGCGGCGACGCCCGCCAGTCGGTGTCGTGCCGGGCGTCGTCGATGTAGTGGTCGTGGTAGTAGCGCATCGAGTCGCTCGTGAGCAGGTAGCCCTGCCCGTTGGACTGGTGCGACGGATGGCCGCGGCGCATGTCGGTGGCCGGATAGATCAGCAGCTGGAACGCGAGCGGCAGGTCGCCCGCCTCGCGCGCGGCGATCGCCACCACCGCGGCGAGGTTGCCGCCCGCGCTGTCGCCGCCGACCGCCATCCGCGCCGCATCGAGCCCGAGCGACGCCGCCGCGCGCTGCACCCAGCGCGTGGCGGCGACGGCGTCGTCGACCGCGGCCGGAAAGCGGTGCTCGGGACCGAGGCGGTAGTCGACCGAGACCACCGCGCAGCCCGCCCCGTGCGCCAGCGAGCGGCACAGCACGTCGTGCGTGTCGAGATCCCCGATCACCCAGCCGCCGCCGTGCAGGTACACCAGCACCGGCAGCGCCGCGCCCGCGGCGGCCCCGAGCGGCCGGTACAGCCGCAGCGGAATCGCGCCGCGCGGCCCCGGCGCCTCGAGCGCGCGCACCTCGGCCACGGGCGGCGGCGCCGGCTGCGTGGTGGCGCGCCGCTCGAGGTAGAAGCGGCGCGCCTCCGGCGGCGACAGCGTGTGGGTCGGCGGGATGCCGCGGGCCTCGATCAGGTCGAGCAGCGCGCGCGCCTGGGGATGCAGCATGGGGTCTCCGATCGGAACGGCGGGTCGGTCTAGGCCCGGCGCGGCTTCACGCGCGAGGCGGCTTCCTTGGCGTTGGCGCGCGCGGTCTGCACGTCGGCCGCGTGCGCGAGCGCCACGCCCATGCGGCGCTTCGCGAAACTCTCGGGCTTGCCGAACAGGCGCAGCTCGGTGCCCGGCACCTGCAGCGCCTCGGCCACGCCGTCGAAGACGATGCCCGCGGCATCGACGCCGCCGTAGATCACCGCGCTCGCGCCCGGGCTCTTGAGCGAGGTGTCCACGGGCAGCCCGAGGATCGCGCGCGCATGCAGCTCGAACTCGTTCTGCCACTGCGTGGCCATCGTGACCATGCCGGTGTCGTGCGGCCGGGGGCTGACCTCGCTGAACCAGACCTCCTCGCCCTTGACGAAGAGCTCCACGCCGAACAGGCCCTGGCCGCCGAGGTCGGCCGTCACCGCCTGCGCGATGCGCTGCGCCTTCTCCAGCGCGGCGGGCGACATCGGGTGCGGCTGCCAGCTCTCGACGTAGTCGCCGCTGACCTGCACATGGCCGATCGGCTCGCAGAACCGGGTCTGCACCTGGCCCGACGCGTCCTTCGCGCGCACCGTGAGCAGCGTGATCTCGTAGTCGAAGTCGATGAAGCCCTCGACGATCACGCGGCCGTGGCTCACGCGGCCGCCGGCCATCGCGTAGTCCCAGGCCCGCTGCACGTCGGCGGGGCCGTCGATCTTGCTCTGCCCCTTGCCCGAGCTGCTCATCACGGGCTTCACGATGCACGGGTAGCCGATGCCCCCGTCGATCGCGGCCTGCAGCTCGGCGAGCGAATCGCAGAATTTGTAGGGGCTGGTCGGCACGCCGAGCGTCTCGGCCGCGAGCCGGCGGATGCCTTCGCGGTCCATCGTGAGCCGGGCCGCGCGGGCGGTGGGGATCACGCGCACCACGCCGGCGTCCTCGAGCTGCTGCAGCATCGGCGTGGCGATGGCCTCGATCTCGGGCACCACGAGCTGCGGCTTCTCGGCCTCGATCAGCGCCTTGAGCTGGTCGGGATCGCTCATGGTGATGGTGCGCGCATGGTGCGCCACCTGCTGGCCGGGCGCGTTCTCGTAGCGGTCGACCGCGATGGTCTCGACGCCGAGGCGCTGCAGCGCGATCAGCACCTCCTTGCCGAGTTCGCCGGAGCCGAGCAGCATCACGCGGGTGGCGGAAGGGGAAAGGGGCGTGCCGAGGGTGGTCATGGGAAGAAGCGGGAAAAGGAAGAAAAAAGCAACCGCCGCACTGTAAGCCACCGCACCCGCGGTGTCACACGCGGGAACGCCGCCGGCCCGGGGGCTGCCCCACAATCGAAGGCTGCCGCGGCGCCGGACCTGCGCCGCCCTCCCGCTTTCGTTGTTCTTTTCCCAAGGAGTTTCCTCATGAGCATTCAGACCGTCGGCATCATCGGCGCCGGCACCATGGGCAACGGCATCGCGCAGGCCTGCGCGGTGTCGGGCGTCAACGTGGTGATGATCGACATCGCCCAGGCGGCCGTCGACAAGGGCCTGACCACGATCTCGGGCAGCCTGGACCGGCTGATCAAGAAGGAGAAGCTCACGGCCGAGCAGAAGGCCGCGGCGCTGGCGCTGATCAAGGGCTCGACCGACTACGAGGACCTCAAGGGCGCGCAGCTGGTGATCGAGGCCGCGACCGAGAACCATGCGCTCAAGCTCAAGATCCTCAAGCAGATCGACGCGATGCTCGCGCCCGAGGTGATCATCGCCTCGAACACCTCCTCGATCTCGATCACCCAGCTCGCGGCCGCCACCTCGCGCGCCGACCGCTTCATCGGCATGCACTTCTTCAACCCGGTGCCGATGATGGCGCTGGTGGAGATCATCCGCGGCTACCTGACCAGCGACGCCACGCACGACGCGGTCAAGGCCCTGGCCGAGCGGCTGGGCAAGACGCCGATCACGGTGAAGAACGCGCCGGGCTTCGTGGTCAACCGCATCCTGGTGCCGATGATCAACGAGGCCTTCTTCGTGCTGGCCGAAGGCATCGCGAGCGCCGAGGACATCGACGCGGGCATGAAGCTCGGCTGCAACCAGCCGATCGGCCCGCTCGCGCTCGCCGACATGATCGGCCTCGACGTCTGCCTCGCGGTGATGGAGGTCTACCTCGAGCAGTTCGGCGACTCCAAGTACCGCCCCTGCCCGCTGCTGAAGGAAATGGTCGCGGCCGGCCAGCTCGGCCGCAAGACCGGCCGCGGCGTCTACAGCTACTGAGGCGCCCATGACCGCCACGCCCACCACCCCGCCGGCCGAGGGCTGCATCGACACCCAGGTGCTCGGCCACGTGCTGCTGATCGGCATCAACCGCCCGGCCAAGCGCAACGGCTGGACGCCGCCGATGTTCCGCCAGCTCGCCGAGGCCTACACCCGGCTCGACGACGACCCCGAACTGCGCGTGGGGGTGCTCCATGCGTTCGGCGACCACTTCACGGCCGGGCTCGACCTGCCCGCGGTGGCCGAGTACATGAAGCGCGGCGAGAAGGCGATCCCGCCGGGGCTGGTGGAGCCGCACGACTACGGCCTCGAGGGCTACCGCCGCCGCACCAAGCCGATGGTGGTGGCGGTCAAGGGCATCTGCTTCACGGTCGGCATCGAGCTGATGCTGGGCGCCGACATCGTGGTCGCGGCCGACAACTGCCGCTTCTCGCAGATGGAGGTGCAGCGCGGCATCATGGCCACGGGCGGCGCCACGCTGCGCATGGCCGAACGCGCGGGGCTGGGCAACGCGATGCTGCACCTGCTCACGGCCGACGAGTTCGACAGCGCCGAGGCCCTGCGGCTCAACTTCGTGCAGAAGGTGGTGCCCGCGGGCCAGGAGCTCGACGCGGCGCTCGCGATCGCCCAGCGCATCGCGGCCCAGGCGCCGCTCGCGGTGGTGGCGACGCGGCTCAACGTCATCAAGGCCATCGAGCAGGGGCCGCTCGCGGCGGTGGCCGAATTCATCGAGACGCAGAAGCGCCTCGCCCACAGCGAGGACGCGGCCGAAGGCGTGCGCGCCTTCATCGAGCGCCGGCCGGCGCGCTTCAGCGGCCGTTGAAAATGCCCGTCCCCCTCCCCCGCGCGGCGCTCGCCGCCGCCGCCACCTTCGCACTGCTCGCCGTGAACCTTTCATCCAGCGCCCAGACGCCCGCGCCCGCCGCGCTGCCCGATCCGCAGGCCACCTCGGTCGAGGCCCTGGGCTGGATGAAGGGCTTCCCGCCGCCGCCCGACAAGCTGATCACCTTCGACAACCCCGCGGGCGGCGCCTTCCCGCGCACGCGCTGGAGCTTCTCGCACGTCCGCGAGACCGTGCCCACGGCCAACGTCTGGCGCGGCGGCGGCGCGGCGAGCCCGCTGCCCGCGGCGCCGCGCGCGGACCTCGAGGCAGTGCGCTTCAAGCCGCTCGGCAGCGAGCAGGCCATGCGCTTCGGCCAGATGGTCGCCGCCACCTACACCGACGGCATCCTCGTGATGCACCGCGGCCGCGTCGTCTACGAGAAGTACTTCGGCGCGCTCACGCCCGAGCGGCCGCACCTCGCGATGTCGGTCACCAAGTCCTTCGTCGGCACGCTCGCGGCCATCCTCGCCGACGAGGGCCGCCTCGACCCCGCGGCGCCGGTCACGAAGTACCTGCCCGAGCTCAAGGACACGGCCTACGGCGATGCCACCGTGCGCCAGGTGATGGACATGACGATCGGCGTGCGCTATTCCGAGAACTACGCCGATCCCAGGGCCGAGATCTGGGACTACGCGCGCGCGGGCGGCATGCTGCCGCGCGGCGCCGACTACGCGGGGCCGAAGTCCTTCTACGAGTTCCTCGCCACGCTGCAGAAGGAAGGCGCGCACGACGAGGCCTTCGCGTACAAGACCGTCAACGCCGAGGTGCTCGCCTGGATCCTGCGCCGCGCGAGCAACCAGTCGCTCGCGGACCTGCTCAGCGAGAAGATCTGGCGCCGCATCGGCGCCGAGCAGGACGCCTACTTCATGGTCGACCGCATCGGCACCGAGTCGGGCGGCGGCGGCCTCAACACCACGCTGCGCGACCTCGCGCGCTTCGGCGAGACCATGCGCAACGGCGGGCGCGCACCCGACGGGCAGCAGGTCATCCCGAAGGCCGTGGTCGAGGACATCCGCCGCGGCGGCGACCGCGCGAAGTTCGCCAAGGCCGGCTACGCGCTGCTGCCGGGCTGGTCGTACCGCAACATGTGGTGGGTCTCGCACAACCCGCACGGCGCCTACATGGCGCGCGGCATCCACGGCCAGAGCATCTACGTCGATCCGAAGGCCGAGATGGTGGTGGTGCGCTACGCGGCGCATCCGGTGGCCGCCAACGCGGGCAACGACCCGCTCACGCTGCCGGCCTTCCAGGCGCTGGCCGAGGCGCTGATGGCGCCCTGAGCCGCGCTCAGCCGCGCTCGCGCGCGATCACGAGCAGGCCGTCCATGATCAGGCTCTCGACCAGCTCGAAGTGGCCGTTCATCACGGGCGCCATCTTCCAGCCCGCGCCGCCCGTCATGTAGCAGGCGGGCTCGGCGCCGCAGTGCGAGCGCACGTGCTGCACCATGCGCTCGACCGCGCCCGCGATCGCGTAGGTGCCGCCGCTGGTCAGCGCATCGCTGGTGTTGGTGGGGAACTCGCGCACCTCGCCGGTCGGCACGTGCAGCCCCGCCGTGCCCGATTCGAGCGCGCGCAGCATGATGCCGTGGCCCGGCAGGATCAGGCCGCCGAGGAAGCGGCCGCCCGCATCCACCGCCTCGACCGTGACCGCGGTGCCGATCAGCACCACCACCATCGGCCGCGCCGGCCCGGTCGCGAGCATGCGGTGGCGCGCGCCGATCATCGCGACCCAGCGGTCGGCGCCGAGCCGCGTGGGATGGTCGTAGCCGTTGACGATGCCGGCCTCGGCCGCGCTCGCGACCACCCAGCGCGGGACGCAGTCGAAGCGCTCCGTGACCTGCTCCTCGGCGCGGCGGCGCACCGCATCGCCGGCCACCACGCAGCCGAGCATCGACGCCGGCGCGGGCAGCTCGGCCCAGGGGCCTTCGCCGAGCCGCTCGATGTGGTCGAGGAACTCGGCCCCGTGCGCCAGCAGCGCGGCGCCGGGACGGGCCTCGTCGTAGAGCGCCCACTTGAGCCGGGTGTTGCCGATGTCGATCGCGAGGAAGGGGGATGCCATGCGCGGCATTATTGCGACTTTGTGGTTACGCCTGCTGACGTATCAGTCCCGAATGCGCCTCGCGCCTACTCGCTCCTGCCGCATTTCGCCGCTACATTCGCGGTTCCAACAACCAAGGTGCAAGGAGAGAACCATGGGTTTGCTTAGTTTCATCAAGGAAGCCGGCGAGAAGCTGTTCGGCGGCTCGTCGGCCAACGCCGCCACGCCCCAGGGCCCCGATGCCAACCAGGCCGCGGCCGCCGCCATCAAGACCTACATCGAGACCCAGAACCTCGGCCTCACCGACCTGCAGGTGACCTACACCGCGAGCAGCGGCGTCGTGACCCTCGCGGGCCAGGCGCCCTCGCAGGAAGCGAGCGAGAAGGCCGCGCTCGCCGCGGGCAACGTGGCCAACGTGAGCAGCGTCGAGAACAACCTCGCCGCCCCGCCGGCCCCGCCCGCGCAGTACCACGACGTGGTCAAGGGCGACACGCTCTCGGCGATCTCGAAGAAGTACTACGGCGACGCCAACAAGTACAACGCGATCTTCGAGGCCAACAAGCCGATGCTGACGCATCCGGACAAGATCTATCCGGGCCAGAAGCTGCGCATTCCGCCGCTCAAGTGAGCGGTCCCCGCGGCCCAGCGAGATGAACGAAGGCCCGCCGGAAACGGCGGGCCTTTTTCATGCGCGGCCGCTCAGTTCTGCTTCCACGGCAGCCCGCGCTTGCGCCAGCCGCCGACGGTGTTGCGGTGGCCCTCGGCGTCGTGGTTGCCCTCGAAGCCCTCGAGGATGTTGTAGGCCTCGAGCCCCAGCTCGGTCGCCCGCTTCGCGGCCGCCACCGAGCGCACGCCGCTGCGGCACAGCAGCACGAGCTTGCGGCCGCCCTCGGCGGCGGCGCGCACGCCGTCGTCGAAGCCGGGGTTCATCGCCATGCCGGGCCACTGCTTCCACGCCACGGGCAGCGCGCCGGGCACGAAGCCGACCCATTCGCGCTCGGCGTCGCTGCGCACGTCGACCATCACGGCCTCGCCGCTCGCCATCCACGCGGCCGCCTGCTCGGGCGTCACGTCGCCCGCATAGCCGTCGGCGGCCTGCACCGCGGGCCTCTTTTCCCCAACCGGTTCACTCATTCCTGCATCCTTCCAATCGACCGGGCCGTCCCCGAAGCGGAGACGCGCGCCGGCGCCATCAAATCTTCACCCGTTCGTGAAAACCCTGTTTGTCACGTTTTGCTGCACCCCAAAGATGGCGGTCTGGATTTTCCAGACCGAACTCTAAATGGAGACAGACACATGACAGACAGCAAATCGCCTCGCCGCCGCAATCTTCTCAAGGGAGCGGCGGTGGCCGCGGGCGCGATGTCGGCGCCGATGGTCAGCATGGCACAGACCACGTCGCTGCGTTTCCAGAGCACCTGGCCGGCCAAGGACATCTTCCACGAGTACGCCCAGGACTTCGCCAAGAAGGTCAACGACATGGCGGGCAGCCGGCTCAAGATCGAGGTGCTGCCGGCCGGCTCGGTGGTGCCGGCCTTCCAGCTGCTCGACGCGGTGGCCAAGGGCACGCTCGACGGCGGCCACGGCGTGGTCGCCTACTGGTACGGCAAGAACTCCGCGCTCGCGCTCTGGGGCTCGGGCCCGGGCTTCGGCATGGACGCCAACATGGTGCTGGCCTGGCACTACTACGGCGGCGGCAAGGCGCTGATCGAGGAGATCTACAAGAGCCTGAACCTCGACGTGGTCTCGTACCTCTACGGCCCGATGCCAACGCAGCCGCTGGGCTGGTTCAAGAAGCCGGTCGCGCGCGTGGAGGACATGAAGGGCCTGAAGTTCCGCACCGTGGGCCTCGCGGTCGACGTGTTCACCGACATGGGCACCGCGGTGAACCCGCTGCCCGGCGGCGAGATCGTGCCCGCGCTCGATCGCGGCCTGATCGACGCCGCCGAGTTCAACAACGCCTCGAGCGACAAGGTGCTGGGCTTCCCCGACGTGGCGAAGAACTGCATGCTGCAGAGCTTCCACCAGTCGGGCGAGCAGTTCGAGATCCTGTTCAACAAGGCCAAGCTCGCCGCGCTGCCGGCGGAGCTCAAGTCGGTGATCGACTACGCGGTGCAGGCCGCGAGCGCCGACATGAGCTGGAAGGCAATCGAGCGCAATTCGCAGGACTACGCCGACCTCAAGAAGTCCGGCATCAAGTTCTACAAAACGCCCGACGCGATCCTGCGCGCGCAGCTCGCTTCGTGGGACAAGACGGTCGCGAAGAAGTCGGCCGAGAACCCGATGTTCAAGAAGGTGCTCGACTCGCAGCGCGCCTTCGCGCAGCGCGCCGGCCAGTGGCAGAACGACTACACGGTGGACTTCAAGATGGCCTTCAACCACTACTTCGGCGCCCAGGCGAAGAAATCCTGACGATCCAGCGTCGATGCGGAGGGCACCGGGCGGTGCCCTCTTTTCATGTCCGCCCGTGCCGCGCCGGTCGCGGCGAGGAGTTGTTCTCGATGCAAGCTTTCCTGTTGGCCGTCGACCGGTTCTCGACCTGGATCGGCAAGACCTTCGCCTGGTGCGCGCTGCTGCTCACGCTCCTGATCAGCTGGGAGGTGTTCTCGCGCTACGTGCTGAACCGCCCGCACGCCTGGGTGCTCGACGCGCAGATCATGCTCTACGGCGCGATGTTCATGACCGCGGGCGCCTACACCCTGTCGAAGAACGGCCACGTGCGCGGCGACGTGCTCTACGGCTTCTTCCAGCCGCGCACGCAGGCGATCGTCGACCTGGCGCTCTACATCGTCTTCTTCCTGCCGGGCATCGTCGCGCTGACCTGGGCCGGCTGGATCTACGCGGGCGAGTCGCTCGCGATCCGCGAGCAGACCTTCTCGGCCGAGCCGCTGCCGCTCTATCCGTTCAAGTACGTCATCCCACTCGCGGGCTTCACGCTGCTGCTGCAGGGCGTGGTCGAGATCATCCGCTGCGTGCAGTGCATCCAGCGCGGCGCCTGGCCCTCGCGCGAGCAGGACGTGGAGGAGGTCGACGTCGACAAGCTCAAGCAGATGGTGCACGTGAAGGACGAGGACATCGCCGCGCTCGACCGCGTGGTGGCCGCGAAGGAGGGCGCGCGATGAGAATCCGCCGCGAACTCTGGTTCGGCCTCTCGTTCATGGCGCTGATCGTGATCGGCGCCGCCGCGATGCTGCTCGGCGCCGACACCATCACCAACGGCCACCTCGGCCTCCTGATGCTCTCGCTCGTGGTGGTCGCGATCATGCTGGGCTTTCCCACCGCCTTCACGCTGATGGGCATGGGCATGCTGTTCACCTGGCTGGCCTACGACCGCGACTGGCACCGCACGCTCGACCTGATGGTGCAGTCGGCCTACAAGACCATGGCCAACGACGTGCTGATCGCGGTGCCGCTGTTCGTCTTCATGGGCTACCTGGTCGAGCGCGCCAACCTGATCGAGTCGCTGTTCAAGAGCCTGCACCTCTCGCTCGCGCGGGTGCCGGGCGCGCTCGCGGTCGCGACGCTCGTGACCTGCACCATCTTCGCGACCGCGACCGGCATCGTCGGCGCGGTGGTCACGCTGATGGGGCTGCTCGCGCTGCCGTCGATGCTGCGTGCGGGCTACAGCGTGCCGCTCGCCGCGGGCGCGATCACCGCGGGCGGCTGCCTCGGCATCCTGATCCCGCCCTCGGTGCTGCTGATCGTCTACGGCGCGACGGCCGGCGTCTCGGTGGTGCAGCTCTACGCGGGCGCCTTCTTCCCGGGCCTGATGCTGGCCACGCTCTACGTGGTCTACGTGATCATCGTCGCGAAGCTCAAGCCGCAGTGGGCGCCGCCGCTGTCGGCCGCCGAGCGCGTGGTGCCGATGCCGCCGCTGTCGCAGCAACTGGCCGACAGCCCCGCGGCGCATGCGCTGGTCGGGCTGCTCAAGGGCCGGCGCAATGCCGAGGTGCCGTTCTCGCACATCCTGCGCCAGCTCGGCATCGTCGCGCTGCCGGGCGTGATCTTCCTGCTGCTCGCGGGCTTCAGCTACAAGGCCGTGACCACGGTCGCGGTGCAGGAGCGCTACGAGATCCAGGAGATCGGCGCCGCGCGCAGCGGCAGCGCGCCCGCCGAGGGCGGATTGCAGGAGCCTCCCGCCGCGGGCGGGCTGCAGGAGCCGCCGGCCGAGGGCGGGCTCAGCGAGCCCCCGGTCGAAGGCGGCGCGCTGCAGGAGCCGCCCTCGGCCGAGGCCGCGCCCGCACCCGCGTCCGGCGGCGTCGCCGAGCCGCCCGGCGCCGCGCCAGCGCCGGCCGCAGCGCCCACCGCGGCCGACAAGGCCCCGGCCGAAGGCGCCGCGACCCAGCCCGCGCCGACGTGGTGGTGGGTCACCTTCGCCGTGCTCGGCGCGATCACCGTGCTGTTCTACCTGTTCCTGAGCTTCGCGCGGCTCGAGATCTTCAAGATGCTGCTGGCCTC
>CBHTTS010000142.1:0-12429 GCA_966095775.1 uncultured Variovorax sp.
CGGCCGACGCCTGGATGGCCTACGGCCTGCAGGACGTGGTGAACCAGCGCCGCATGATCGACGAGAGCCCCGCGGGCGAGGAGTTCAAGCAGGTGATGCGCGGCAAGCTCGACGCGCTGCTGTCGCTGGCCGAGGCGAGCGACTGCCGGCGCGTGCGCCTGCTGGGCTACTTCGGCGAGAAGAGCACGCCCTGCGGGAATTGCGACAACTGCCTGAACCCGCCGCAGGTCTGGGACGGCACCGACGCGGCGCGCAAGCTGCTGTCGACGGTCTACCGCGTGCAGCAGCAAAGCGGCATCAGCTTCGGCGCGGGCCACGTGATGGACATCCTGCGCGGCAAGGAGACCGAGAAGGTCCGGCAGTACGGCCACGAGCGCATCAGCACCTTCGGCCTGGGCGCGGAGTTCAGCGAGGTGCAGCTGCGCGGCGTGCTGCGCCAGCTGATCGCGATCGGCGCGGTGGCGGTCGATGCCGAAGCCTTCAACACGCTCAAGCTCACCGAGGGTTCGCGCGCGGTGCTGCGCGGCGAGGTGCCGGTGTCGCTGCGCGAGTCGGTCTCCTCGCCCGCGCCGCGCGGCAGCCGGGCGCGGCGCGAGAAGACGGCCAAGGGCGCACCGCCGCCGGCCGCGGCGGCGCTCGACGCGACCGGGCTGGCGCGCTTCGAGGCGCTCAAGGCCTGGCGCGCCGAGGTCGCGCGCGAGCACAACCTGCCGGCCTACGTGATCTTCCACGACGCCACGCTCGCCGCGATCGCCGAGCGCGCGCCCGCGACGCTGGCCGACCTGCAGGGCATCAGCGGGATCGGCGAGAAGAAGCTCGCGGCCTCTGCGGGATGGGCGTGTAGTCGCTCGCGGCCTTGGGCGCCGAGGTGCTCAGGGTCTGCGGCCAGCCCTCATGAGGGCTGGCCGATGGCGCTCACCTCGGGCACGTGGCGCAGGATGTCCTGCGCGAGCTCGGCGAGCATCTGCTCGCACGCGGCCGCGAGCGGCCCGATGCGTTCCGCATCGCGCGCGGCCACGGCCTTCTCGAGCCTGACGGCTTCGACGGCGAGATCGGCCGCGCCGACGAAGCCGGCCGCGCCCTTGAGGTTGTGGACGAGGCGCTCGGCGAGCGGCCAGTCCGCCGCCTCGAGCGCGGCGCGCAGCCGCGGGATGGCGTCGGCCTCGGAGTTCGCGAACTTGCGCAGCACGCTGCAGAAGTGGCCGGCGTCGTCCATCGCGCGGCGCATGCCGAGGTCGACGCGCAGGTGGCGCAGGCGCGACAGCGCCGTCTGCAGCTGCTGCGCCGAGACCGCGTCGGTGTCCTCGCCGGGCTCGGCGGGCACGACGCCGCGCGGCGGCCTGCGCGCGAGCGCCTGGCCGAGCACCCGCCACAGCGCCGCGGGGTCCACGGGCTTGGCGAGAAAGTCGTTCATGCCCACCGACAGGCAGAGGTCGCGGTTCTCGGTCAGCGCGCTCGCGGTCATCGCGACGATCGGCAGCTGGTCGAAGGCGCGGTTCGAACGCAGGATGCGGGTGGCGGTGACGCCGTCCATCACCGGCATCAGCATGTCCATCAGCACCACGTCGTAGGGCCGGCCGCCCGAGAGGCTGGCTTCGAGCAGCGAGACCGCGGCGCGGCCGTTCTCGGCGATCTCGACCGAGAGCCCGGCGCGCGAGATCATGTCGCTCGCGACCTGCTGGTTGAATTCGTTGTCCTCCACGAGCAGCACGCGCGCGCCGCGATGGGCCTGGAGCGCATCGAGCTCGGAGTTCGACGACGCCTCGTCGGGCTCCGGCGCGGCGTTGCGGCGGAAGGTGCGCAGCAGCACCCGGCCGAGCGCGACCGGCGTGACCGGCTGCGACGCGAAGCTCACGGCGCCGAAGGCCGACCAGTCGGACTGGGCGGGCTCGCCCGCGTCCAGCGTCAGCACGATCAGCGCGGGCGCCTCGCCCTCGAGCCGATGCGGCTGCAGCTGCGTCGTGAGCAGGTGCGCGCCGGGCGCGACGCAGACGTCGACCACGAGCAGGTCGTAGGCCGCGCGCGGCCGCAGCGCCATGCACTGCAGGGCCGCGGCGGCGGACGGCGCCCAGTCGAGCTGCAGCGCGTGGCGGCGCAGCAGGCGCATGGTGGCCATCGCCGACGCCTCGCGCTCCTGGATCAGCAGCACGCGCTTGCCGCAGTGGCCCGGGTCCCCGGACCCTTCGGGCACCGGGGCCGCATCCAGCTTGACGCGCAGCGTGAACCAGAAGGTCGATCCCTTGCCGGGCTCGCTGTGCACGCCGATCTCGCCGTCCATGAGTTCGACGAGCCGCTTGGAGATCGGCAGCCCCAGGCCCGAGCCGCCGTACTTGCTGGTCACGCCCGCGTCGCCCTGGTAGAAGCGCTCGAACAGCCGCCCGATCTGCGCCTGCGCGATGCCGATGCCGGTGTCGTGCACGGCGAAGTAGAGCAGCAGCTCGTCGTACCGGCGCTCGCGCACGCGCACGTCCACGCGCACCAGGCCACGCTCGGTGAACTTGGCCGCATTGCTCACGAGGTTGAGCAGCACCTGCCCGATGCGCAGCGGATCGCCGTAGAGGTGGTTCGGCACGTCCGCGGCCACCTCGTAGACGAACTCGATGTTCTTCTCCTTCATCTTCTCGGAGGTGAGGCTGGCCACGTTCTCGAGCACGGATTCGAGCTCGAACTGCGTGCGGTCGAGGCCGAGCTTGTTCGAGTCGAGGCGCGAGAAGTCGAGAATGTCGTTGACCAGCCCCAGCAGGTGCTGGCACGAGGCGGCGATCTTGTCGAGGTAGTTGCGCTGCCGCCAGTCCAGGCGCGTCTGCTTGAGCAGCGAGGCGAAGCCCACGATCGCGTTCATCGGCGTGCGGATCTCGTGGTTCATGTTGGCGAGGAACTCGCTCTTGGCGCGGTTGGCCGCGTCGGCCGCCTCCTTGGCCGTGAGCAGCTCGGCGGCGTTGCGCTCGTTGTCGCGGTATTCGCGCAGGCGGCGCTGCATCAAGGCGAGCCGGGCCATGATGCTGGTCTCGTCGCCGCTGGGCAGCGGGATCTCGTGGTTCAGGTCGCCTTTCGCCACCGCGCTGATCGACTGGTGCACGTCGTCGATGCTGCCGCCCATCACGCGCTGGAGCTTGCTGACGAACAGGTTGAAGGAGCGCGTGATGCTCTCGAACTCGGTGGTCTCGTGGCGGCGCAGCCGCAGCGACAGGTCGGAGTCGCCGGAGGCCACGTCCTGCATCGCGCCCTGCAGCCTGCCGAGCGGCCGCAGGACCACCCAGTTGAGCACGAAATAGAGCACCCCCACGATCGCGAGGTTCAGCAGCGAGGCCACGAAGAACAGCATCATGGCTTCCTTCCTGAGCTGCGCGTAGACGCCCGCGTGCGAAATCTGCAGGCGCACCGTGCCGATGATCGGGCTCTTGGCGAATTCCGGATGCTTGAGTTCGATGACCCGCGTATCGTCGATCGGGCTCGGCGGGCCCTTCGACGCCTCGCTGTACACCACGTTGTCCCCGTCGCTCAGCTCGATGCCCTGCAGGAGCGGCGCCTGGAGTTCGGCATCGAGCGTCTTGCGGATCTGGCGCGAGTTGTATTCCCAGAGGGCGTTGGGAATGCTCGCCTCGATGCGATGGATGGCTTCCTGGATCTGCCGTTCGACGGCGAGCAGGCTTTCATCGCGGCTGCTGTGGTAGTTCCAGAGCTGGAAGCAGCTGAGGAAAAGCAGCGTCAGCACGGCCGCCACCGCCGTGAACCGGAACTGGATCGAGTTGACGAAGCGCTTGCTGACCGCGAGCCCGGCAACCGAGAGCGGTTCCGAGGGCGGCGGACACGGGCCTTCCGGGGGTGGGGGCGCGGCGTTCATCTGCGGCCTAGCGGAACACGTCCTGGTCCCACATGTCGCGTTGCCGGACCCGGTACTCCTCCTTGTCGTAGAAGGGGTTGGGCAGGCGGACCACGGTTCTGCCGCTCAGCGTGATGCCCTTGAGCGACTTCCGCTTGAGGGCCTGGTAGCGGCGTTCGAAGCTGCCGTCCGCCACCATGCTTTCGAGCCCCTCGAGCACGCGCTTGCGGATCTGGTGGCCCTTCGGGTTGTTGGCCACGATGAAGTAGAAGGACATCGGGAACACCAGCGCCATCGAGTCGTCCATCACCAGGCCGGGCAGGCGCTTCGAATGGTTGCGGTATTCGCCGAGGATCTCGTTGGCCCCGCGCGGCAGCAGGTCCACGTTCTTGTTCGCGACCATGTCGAACATCCCGAGGTAGCTGGTGCTGCGGACCACCTGCAGCCCGGCCGCTTCGAGGATGTCGGCATCGATCCACCACGCGCCCTGGGCGATGCTGAAGGCCGCGAGGTCCTGCGCCGTCCTGACCCGTCGCAATCGCGTCAGCGTGTCCTGGTGGGTCAGCATCAGCCGGTGGCCGAGCAGGCCCTTGTCGAGCGGGAACGGCACCAGGCTCAGCTTGTCGGCATAGCTCGGCGGGATGTAGGCGCGCACGTAGATGTCGATGCGGTCGTGCGCCAGCTCCTCCATGGCCCGCTTGTGGTTCATGAGCTGCGGGGTCTCGACCACCTCGACCCGCCCGTAGCGCGCCTCGGTGCGCCTCAGCGCTTCATCGAGCAGGCCCCAGTAGTAGCCGATGAACAGGTCGGAGCCGGATTCGGAGCGGGGATGGACCAGCCGGGCGGGTTGGGCCTGGGCGGCGGCCCATGCGAGCAGCGCGCAGACGGCTGCGCCAACCCACCTCGCGTAGGGTTTCGTAGGCATTTTTTTCTCTCCCTGAGTACGGCGTGCCGCCGTGTCCGCGCGGATCGAACCGACCCGCGCACGTCACGTTGGTGACACTCCGGACGCCATTACAGCAAAAGGAGAGGCCCGCAGCAATGCGCGCCGGGGCGGGGCCGCCGCGCTCAGCCCGCGGGAAGCCTGATCGGCACCGGCCGTGTCAGAAGATCGACGTACAGCGTGAAGAAGCGCGCGTTGTCGAAGCGCTTCACCACCTTCATCTTCTGCAGCGCGGGCCCCGCGGGTTGCGCGGCGTAGCCGATCGAGCGGCCGTTCTGCGGGTCGCCGGGCCGGGCGAGCACGTCCACGTATTCCTCCGAGACCTCGGTCGCGTAGCTCGGGTCGATCAGGTAGGCGATGGTCAGCGTGTCCCAGATGTTCGAGGTGTGGGCCGGGTCGCGCTCGAAGTCGGCCGCGAACCATTCCTGGCGGAACGCCTCGGTCACCGCGGTCGGGCGCGCCGGATGCGCGATCCTGTCGTAGATCGCCTTGTCCATCAGCACGGTGTCGGTCACGTCGAGCGGCACCACCACCTGCGGGATCGGCAGCCGCACCACGAACTGCGCGGCCTCGGGGTCGAACCACCAGTTGAATTCGGCGTACTTGGTCGTGTTGCCCGGCACGTGCACCGCGCCGCCCATGTAGATGATCTGCTTGATCAGCGGCACGATCTCGGGGCTGCGCTGCACCGCCTTGGCGATGTTGGTGAGCGGCCCGATCGCGAGGATGGTGATCTCGTTCGGATTCGCCTTGACCGTGTCGATGATGAAGTCGACCGCGCTGCGCGGCTTCACCCGGGTGTGGGTGGCGAAGCCGTCGGGGATCGGCGCGAGGTCGGCGTCGCTCATCGGCTCGGGCGTGCTCCAGGCGCCGAGGTAGCCGTCGCCGCCCGCGCCGGCCGCGAGTTCGGCGTCGATGGTCGCCCGGTCGTGGTTGAAGGCGTAGTTCTCGCCCGCGTAGACGCCGATGCGCTGCTCGACGCCGAGCCGCTCGACCGACTTCAGCGCCTCGGCCACGCCCTGGCGCAGCCACTTGTTGCCCGAGACCACGGTGATGCCCATGACCTGCACCTTGCCCTCGGCCTGCAGCTGCGCGGCCATCACGCCGAGCTGGCCGTCGTCGCTCATGGTGTTGTAGTCGCTGTCGATGATGATCTTCTGCGCCGGCGGCGGCGTGGCGCCGAAGCCCGGCGCGAGCCCGAAGCCGTCATGCCCGCTGCCGCCGCCGCCGCAGGCCGACAGCAGCGTCGCGAGCAGCGCCGATGCGATCCATCGGCGTCGTTGAATTCCCGTCTTCATCATCCCGGCTCCTTCCGGCGGCGCTGGCCGCATGCACGATTCCCAAACAACCCACAAATGCCAAACGTTTGCGCAAACGTTTGCGTCTGGCTGCGGGCCACTCTATAAGCCACGCGCCGGCGTGGCAAGAGAGTCGAAAGGTTGCAGGGTTTGTGCGGAGGCGGGGCGTGCGCTCAGCCCGGCGACGCCGTGGCCCCGGGCGCGTCGAGCAGGCGGATCTCGCGCAGCGGGTTGCGCTCGAGCAGGTAGGGCTCGGCCTCGGGCGCGGGAATCTGCTCTGCCCCGCGCGCGGACTTGGTCACGCTCACGGGACAGCTGCCGCCGGCGCGCAGGGCCAGCGCCGCGGCGAACCGCGCCTCGGCCGGGTCGCCGAGCAGGTGCTCGAAGTCGTCGGCGACCGTGCAGTCCGGCGCGAAGCCGTCGCCGTAGTCGCCGAAGTTCTTGTGGTTGACGCCCTGGAACTGGATCGCGAAGTAGCTCGTGCCGCAGTTGTCCTGCGGCGAGAAGCCGTAGGGCTTGCCGCAGGTGCGTCCGCCGACGAGGTTCACGCTCACGTCGGCGCCGCGCAGGCTGTTGATGACGGACTCGCTCGCCGAGCAGGTGTCGGGACCGACGAGCACGGTGACGCGCGACAGGCCGAGCCTGGGGAGCGCCGCGCCGGTGCGGCTGTTGCCGAGGAACGGGATGATGGTCTGTGCCGGCGTCAGGCTGAACGGGTTCTTGTCGTTGAACAGCAGGCGCTCGAACACCTTGCCGTCGGTCGCGGCCGGGCCCGACACCATGTAGGCGAGCCGGCTCGCGATGTTGAGCTGGCCGCCGCCGTTGTAGCGCATGTCGAGCACGAGGTCCTGCACGCCGCCGTTGGCGTTGAGCTGGTTCACTGCATTGATAAGCTGCGACTCCGACGTGGTGATGTGGTCGTTGAACAGCAGGTAGCCGACAATCCCGCTGCCGGTGTCGATCTTCTTCACGTTCTGCACCGGCGTGCGCGTGACCTGCGCCGAGGTGAGCTCGATCGGATTGCCGCGCACGCCGCCGACCTCGAAGGTGAAGGTGTGCTTCTCGCCGCTCGCCTGCGGCGAGATCGCGCGGTTGATGACGTTCACGTTGGCCGAGCCGGTGGCATTCACCGCATCGACGCCGTCGACCGCGACCAGCTTCGCGCCGCGCTGCAGCCCGGCCGCGGCGCCGGGCCCGAGCGGCTCGACGAAGGCGATGCGGATGTTGCGCGGCGCGGAGCTGCGCACGAACGCGAACTCGATGCCGTAGCCCGGCGACACGCCGGCCTGGTTGAGCTGGCGGTAGCGTTCGGTGTCGTAGACGTAGTGGTAGCGGTCCTTGGCGCGGCCCGAGGGGGTCAGCGCCGGCGTCTTGAGCACGTTGAAGTACGCGACCGGCGTGGCGTAGTCGGCGGCCTTGAGCGTGGTGGGCACCTCGGCGTACCAGAGGTAGGTCTCGTCGATCCAGCCGCGCACCCAGCGCTTCTCGTCGGTCAGCGTGCCGGCCCGGTCGGGGTAGGCCGCGCCGGTCGCGGGATCGATGCCGGCGCGCGGCGCGGCACACAGGCCCGCGACGGTGGACGAGGCGACGATCGCGTCGGGGTCGGTGGTGCCGCCGCCCCCATCGCCGCCGCCGCTCGTGGGCGGCGTGGTCGGAGGCGGCGCGACGATCGGGAACCCGCCGCCGCCGCCACCCCCGCCTCCGCCGCCGCACGCGGCCACGATGCAGAGCACGCCAACCCATGCGCACGCGGCCGCCGTCCTTGCGGCCGAACGCGACGCCCCCCGTGCCGTCGCGGCACGCCCCTGTCCCTGGTCCATCGAACGCCTCCTCGCTGCCGCCTCGCGGGCGGTCCTCGTTGACTCGTCTTTCGACTCCCTGCGCCGCCGGCCCGTGCGGGCCTACGGCTGCTGTACGAACCCCATGCCGCGCGACTCGCGCACTTCGGGCTTGATGCGGTGCTCGGCCTCGAGCTGCTCGAGGAATTCGGCGGCCGAGAACTCGGCCGCGAGAATGTCCGTCTGCCGCTTCACGGCCGCGAAGTCGCCCGGGCACAGCTGGCGCATCTGCGCGAGCCGGCGCCGGATCTCGTCCGTGAGCCTCGCCGCATCGCCGCCCAGCGCCTCGGTCACGAACATGCGTTCGCGCTGGCCGGCCGTGAGCGGCATGAACTTGATCTTGAAGGTGAAGCGCCTGAGCGCCGCCTGGTCGAGCCGGTCGAGCAGGTTGGTGGTGCAGACGAACACGCCGTTGAAGCGCTCCATGCCCTGGAGCATCTCGTTGACCTCGGTCACTTCGTAGGTGCGCTGCGCGCCGCGCCGGTCCTGCAGGAAGCTGTCGGCCTCGTCGAGCAGCAGCACGGCCTTCTCGGCCTCGGCCTCCCTGAACATCGCGGCCATGTTCTGCTCGGTCTCGCCGACGTACTTGCTCATCAGGTCGCTCGCCTGCTTGATGATCAGCGGCCGCCCGATGGCGCGCGCGATGTGCTCGGCGAGCGCGGTCTTGCCGGTGCCCGGCGCGCCGTAGAAGCACAGCGTGCCGTGGCCGCGCGCCTTGAGCGCCGCGACGATGCGCGGCACCTCGAAGCGGGTCTCGACGTTGAGCATGTCGAGGTCGTAGGTCGTGACGCTGCGCCGCTCGCCGAGCGCGGCCTCGGCCGTGCCGAGCGCGAGGTCGGCATTGCGCAGCTGGCGCTCGATCAGCGCCTCCATCGAGGCGCCGTCGGCACTGGCCAGGCCCGCGAAGCGCGCCGCGGTGCGGATCTGCGCGGGCGTGAGCCCGCGGCGCTCGGCGAGCTTGACGGTGAAGGCCTCGGAGACGACGATGCCTTCGAGCGTCTTCTTGACGATCTGCTCGCGCGCGCCGGGCGGGGGCGACTTGAGTTCGAGGTGGTAGGCGAAGCGGCGCCGGAACGCGGGATCGATCTGCTCGATACGGTTCGTGACCCAGAGCGTGGGCACCGGGTTCGCCTCGAGGATCTGGTTGACCCAGGCCTTGCCGCTCACGCTGCCGCTCGGCGGCGCGGGGATCTGCTCGGCGCGCGCCATGAACTGCGCGGCCTCGGTGCTGATCGGCGGGAACACGTCCTCGACCTCGTCGAACAGCAGCGCCGCCTGCGCGCTGCCCTTGAGGAACACCTGCGCGATCTGCAGCGAACGGTAGCGGTCGCGGCCCGAGAGCGAGTTGCCGTCGCGGTCGGCGTACTCGACCTCGAACAGCTCGAGCCCCGCGGCCTGCGCGACCACCTTCGCGAGTTCGGTCTTGCCGGTGCCCGGCGGCCCGTAGAGCAGCACGTTGACGCCGGGCTCCTTGCGCGCGACCGCCGCGCGCAGCAGCGTGACGAGCATGCGTGCGTCCTCGTCGACGAAGGCGAAGTCGTGCAGCGTGAGCGTGCTCTTGGCCGACGGCCGCGTGAACACGGCCATCAGCTCGTTGTGGTCGCGGTACTCGCGCATCAGCACCGGCGGCAGCTTCTCGCTGACCTTCATGAGGTCGGCGAGGTCGGTGATGTTGTGCTCAGAGATCAGGTTCTCGACCAGCCCGATGCGCTCGAGCCGCGAGCCCGCGCGCAGCGCCTCGCCGACTTCGCTCGCATTGACGCCCGCGATGTCAGCGATGGCCGCATAGGCCTCGGGCGCGTTGTTGACCTTGAACTCGACCAGCAGCGAGCGCAGGTCGCGCTGGTAGCGCGCGAGCGTGCCATAGAGCAGCAGCGCGCGCTCGGCCTTGTTGAGCTGCAGCAGGCCCGCGAGCGCGTCGATGTTCTTCTCGACCAGCGTGGACTGCTTGCGCAGCGCATGCGTGAGCCAGTCGCGCGTGACGGCGAGCACCGACAGCAGGTCCTTGGGATGGTCCTTCGCGTATTCGTCGAGGTAGAAGAACAGCGTCCCCTCCTCGTACGGACCGCGCCACACGCCGTGGCGCTCGAGCAGCGTGCGCCCGTCGAAGTCCTCGACGCCCTTCCACGCCTCGTTGCCCGCGCATCGCCGGCCGAGGAACTCGCGCAGCCGCTGCAGCACCGCGACCGGCCACACGAGGTGGCGGCCCGTGAGCGAGAGCAGGCCGTTGATGTCGCGGCGCACGTTGAAGCGCGGGCCCTGCTTGGCGGCCAGCGTGAGCACGAAGTGCGAGCACATCAGCTCCAGCACGGGCGCGCCCTTGAGCCCGGGCGACGGCAATGCCTGCCCGCGTACCGCAGCAGCCACCACATCGACACCCGAACGCTTGACCATCAGCCGACCTCCTGGCGAGGAATTTCCTGGAGAGACCATAGCGCAGACTTTTGGCTTCGGGAAGATGCCGGAACGGTAAAAACCCTCATGATGGGATTCCAGCCACAATGGCGCCCCATGGTCGGAATCGAAGACATCCGGCGTGCCGCGGCGCGCCTCCAGGGGCAGGTGCTCGACACGCCCTGCGTCGAGTCGCGCACGCTGTCGGAGATCGTCGGCGCGCAGGTGTTCCTGAAGTTCGAGAACCTGCAGTTCACCTCCTCGTTCAAGGAGCGCGGCGCCTGCAACAAGCTCGTCGACCTGGTCGAGAACGGACCGCGCGGCGACGGCAGCGAGCCCGTGCGCGGCGTGGTCGCGATGTCGGCCGGCAACCATGCGCAGGGCGTGGCCTATCACGCCCAGCGGCTCGGCCTGCGCGCGCTCATCGTGATGCCGCGCTTCACGCCGGTGGTGAAGATCGAGCGCACGCGCGGCTTCGGCGCCGAGGTCGTGCTGCACGGCGACACGCTCGACGCGGCGCGCGCCCATGCGCTCGAGCTGGCCGAACGCGAGGGCCTGAGCTTCGTGCATCCCTACGACGACGAGGCGATCATCGCGGGCCAGGGCACGGTGGCGCTCGAGATGCTCGACGCGGTGCCCGACCTCGACGCGCTCGTGGTGTCGGTCGGCGGCGGCGGACTGATCGCGGGCATGGCCGTCGCGGCGCGCGAGCGCAAGCCCGACCTCGAGATCGTCGGCGTGCAGACCACGCGCTTTCCGGGCATGGTGAATGCCGTCAAGGGCACGCAGCACCTGCAGGGCAGGAGCACCATCGCCGAAGGCATCGCGGTCGGCACGCCGGGCGTGCTCACGCGCGAGATCGTGTCGCGCCACGTCGACGACCTGCTGCTGGTCGACGAAGGCGACATCGAGCAGGGCGTGCTGATGCTGCTCGAGATCGAGAAGACCCTGGTCGAGGGCGCGGGCGCCGCCGGCCTGGCGGCGCTGATCCGCCATCCCGACCGCTTCCGCGGCAAGCGCGTGGGGCTGGTGCTCTCGGGCGGCAACATCGATCCGCTGCTGCTCGCGGCGATCATCGAGCGCGGCATGGTGCGCGCCGGGCGGCTCGCGCGCGTGCGCGTGAGCGCGCGCGACGTGCCCGGGTCGCTGGCCCAGATCACGGCCACCGTGGCGGAAGCGGGTGCTAACGTCGACGAGGTGCATCACCAGCGCGCGTTCACCATGCTGGCGGCGCAGAACGTCGACATCGAGCTCGTGCTGCAGACCCGCGGCCGCGCCCATCTCGCGAGCGTGCTGGGCGCGCTCCATGCGGCCGGCTTCGAGGCCGAGGAGCAGCATTAGGGTAGCCCGAAAGGGGGGCTCGGAACCCCCTAGACCGGGCGGCCGGGGTGCATCGGTAAAATGGCCCCAGTTTTTCCGTATTCGTGCATTCGAGGTATTTCCATGTCCAACCCCACTCCCGTCGAGCCCGGCCACGCCGCCGCCGTTGAAAAGGACGCCGTCGAATCGGTCGTGCCCCTGATGCCGCTCGTGCTTCCCGTGGCCGGCGGGGTGCTGATGCTGCTCCTGGCCTCGATCGCCGTCTACATGGCCTGACAGCCGTTTGCGGTCCAGTCCGCCGGCCAGAGGGCCCCCGCCGACGCAATCTCCCGAAGCGAAACGTTTTCTCAAACGGACCTCCGTGCAGCGCGCACGGCGTCCCGTTCGGAAAGACGATTTTTCAACTTAGGAGATCTCCGATGAACGCACCCACGATGCAGGGCCTCGCCATCCAGGCGCCCGCATACGTCAAGAACGCCAAGCTCATTGCCTGGGTGGCCGAAATGGCCGCGCTGTGCAAACCCGAGGCCATCCACTGGTGTGACGGCAGCAAGGAAGAGTACGACCGCCTGTGCCAGAAGCTGGTCGACGCGGGCACCTTCAAGAAGCTCAACCCCGCCAAGCGTCCCGGCTCCTTCCTCGCGCTGTCCGACCCGAGCGACGTCGCGCGCGTCGAGGACCGCACCTTCATCTGCTCCGAGAAGAAGGAGAACGCGGGCCCCACGAACAACTGGGTGGCCCCGGCCGAGATGCGCGCCACGCTGCAGCCGCTGTTCGACGGCTGCATGAAGGGCCGCACGATGTACGTGGTGC
>CBHTTS010000143.1:0-12300 GCA_966095775.1 uncultured Variovorax sp.
GCCGCGGGCCGGCGCCGCGCGGCCGATCACCAGCGTGGCGCAGTTGAGGCGCTGCGCCTGCGCGGCCAGCGCCTCGGCGACGCGCTCGCCGGTCAGCACCGCGGTCTCGGCGCCCAGGCTCTCGGCGAGCTGCAGCACGGCCAGGATGCGGTCGCGCTGCGGTGCATCGAGGCGCTGCAGGCGCGGCGTCTCCACATAGGCCGCATGCCAGCGCACGTTCAGCTGGCCGGCCAGCCGCGCCGCGGTGCGCACGGTCTGGTCGGCACCCTCGCCCGGGCCGACGCAGGCCAGGATCGCGCCCGAGGTGTTCCAGGCCGGCGGCGCCGCCTCGCCAACGCGGCCGGACTGCTCGATGCGCCAGCCGCGCACGTCGTCCTCCACGTGCTCGGCGGTGCGGCGCAGCGCGATCTCGCGCAGCGCGATCAGGTTGCCCTTGCGGAAGAAGTTCTGCGCCGCGCGCTCGGCCTGCTGCGGCAGGTAGACCTTGCCGGCCGCGAGCCGCGCGGTGAGCTCGTCGGGCGTGACGTCGACCAGCACCACCTCGTCGGCCTCGTCGAGCACGGTGTCGGGCACGGTCTCGTGCACCCGCACGCCGGTGATCGCGCCGACCGTGCCGTTGAGGCTCTCGAGGTGCTGCACGTTGAGCGCCGACCAGACCTCGATGCCCGCGGCCAGCAGCTCCTGCACGTCCTGCCAGCGCTTGGCATGGCGCGAACCGGGGGCGTTGGTGTGCGCGAGCTCGTCGACCAGCAGCACCTCGGGCCGGCGCGCGAGCGCGGCGTCGAGGTCGAACTCGGCGAGCACGCGGCCGCGGTAGTCCACCTCGCGCAGCGGCAGCGCCGCGAGCCCCGCGAGCAGCGCGGCGGTCTCGCCGCGGCCGTGGGTCTCGACCACGCCGATCAGCACGTCGCGCCCCGCGGCGCGCTCGCGCTGCGCGGCGCTCAGCATCGCCCAGGTCTTGCCGACGCCCGCGCTGGCGCCGAAGTAGATGCGCAGCTTGCCGCGCTGCGCGCGCGCCTCGTCGCTGCGCAGCTGCGCGAGTAGGGCGTCGGGGTCGGGGCGGGTGGCGGACATGGCGGATGGGCGTGCAGGTTAGCGCATCGGCTCGTCCCTGCCGCGCCGCGGCGCGCGGCGCCGGTGCCGCCTGGCGGTGCGCGAGAGCGCCAGCCACGCGAAGCCCAGCGGCACGAACAGCGCCGCGAGCGCGAACAGCGCATGCAGCCAGTCAGTGACCATGGCGCAGTCCGCAGCGCGCGAGGTGCGCGCGCCAGCTCACGAGGCGGCCGATCTCGCCCGCGGGCACGCATGCCACGAGCCGGTGCAGCACCTCGGCGTAGCGGTGCATCGGCAGGCGGATCATGAGCCGCACGCGCGGCGCATCGCTCTCCTGCGCGCCGCCCGCGTGCAGCAGCGGCTCGCAGCGCACCACGCCCGCCTCGGCGCAGCCCGCGAGGCTGCGGCGCACGCGCAGCGCGTCGGTGCAGCCGACGGTGACGTCGAGCACGTGGAAGCCGTCGTCGCGCGCAGCGGGCGCGGCACGGCGGCCGGAAGGGACGGCATGTTCACGGTAGGCGGCATAGGCCATGGACGGCTCCTCGTTCCCGCGCCCTCAGCGCGCGTCGAGCGCGAGGTTGAGCGCGAGCACGTTGACGCGCGGCTCGCCGAGCACGCCCCAGAGCGGCTCCTCGGTGTGGCGGGCGATCAACGCCTCGACCTGTTCGGGCGGCAGGCCGCGCGCGCGCGCCACGCGCGCCGCCTGGTAGCGCGCCGCCGCCGGGCTGATGTGCGGATCGAGGCCGCTGCCCGAGGCCGTGACCAGGTCCACCGGCACCGGCGCGGTGTTGCCCGGATCGGCCGCGCGCAGCGCCTCGACGCGCGCCTTCACGGCCTCGACGAGCGCCGGGTTCAGCGGCCCGAGGTTCGAGCCGCCCGAGGCGTTCGCGTTGTAGGGCTGCGGCGCGGTGGCCGAAGGCCGGCCCCAGAAGTGCTTCGGGTCGCTGAAGTTCTGGCCGATCAGCTGCGAGCCGACGGTCCGGCCGTCGCGCACGACGAGGCTGCCCGCGGCCTGCGCCGGGAACAGCGCCTGCGCGGCGCCGGTGACGGCGAGCGGATAGGCCAGGCCGGTGAGCGCCGCGAGCAGCGCGAAGAGCACGAGCGCGGGGCGTGCGATGCCGCCGCCTTGGGAAGTGGGGGATTGCATGACGGGTCTCCTCAGACCAGACCGGCGGCCGCGAGCAGCCAGTCGATCAGCTTGATGCCGATGAAGGGAACGACCAGGCCGCCGAGGCCGTAGATCGCGAGGTTGCGGCGCAGCAGCGCGGCCGCGCCCACGGGCCGGTAGCGCACGCCGCGCAGCGCGAGCGGGATCAGGAACACGATCACCAGCGCGTTGAAGATCACGGCCGACAGGATCGCCGACGACGGGCTCGCGAGCCGCATCACGTTGAGCGCGCCGAGCTGCGGGTAGGCCGAGACGAAGATCGCCGGGATGATCGCGAAGTACTTCGCCACGTCGTTGGCGATCGAGAAGGTGGTGAGCGAGCCGCGCGTCATCAGCAGCGCCTTGCCGGTCTCCACCACCTCCAGCAGCTTGGTCGGGTTGGAGTCGAGGTCGACCATGTTGCCGGCCTCCTTGGCCGCCTGCGTGCCGCTGCCCATGGCCACCGCCACGTCGGCCTGCGCGAGCGCGGGCGCGTCGTTGGTGCCGTCGCCGGTCATCGCGACCAGCCGGCCTTCGCCCTGGTACCTGCGGATCAGCGCGAGCTTGTCCTCGGGCGTGGCCTCGGCGAGGAAGTCGTCCACGCCGGCCTCGGCCGCGATCGCGGCGGCCGTGAGCTTGTTGTCGCCGGTGATCATCACGGTCTTGATGCCCATGCGGCGCAGCTCGGCGAAGCGCTCGCGGATGCCGGTCTTGACGATGTCCTTGAGCTCGACGACGCCGAGCACGCGCGCGCCCTCGGCCACCGCGAGCGGCGTGCTGCCGCGGCGCGCGGTCTCGTCGGCGGCGCGCAGCACCTCGGCCGGCACGCTGCCGCCCTGCGCCTCGACGTGGCGGCGCACCGCATCGACCGCGCCCTTGCGCAGCACCACCGGGTCGGCATCGAGGCTGTTCGGCGCGGCCGGCAGGTCGACGCCGCTCATGCGCGTCTGCGCCGTGAACGCGACGAAACGTGCTCCCTCGACCGGTGCCGATTCGACCCCTTCGCGCCGCGCGAGCTCGACGATGCTGCGGCCCTCGGGCGTCTCGTCGGCGAGCGAGGCCAGCATCGCGGCGCGCGCGAGCCGGGCCTTGCTGACGCCGGGCGCGGGCATGAAGGCGCTGGCCTGGCGGTTGCCGTGCGTGATGGTGCCGGTCTTGTCGAGCAGCAGCACGTCGACGTCGCCCGCGGCCTCGACCGCGCGGCCCGAGGTCGCGATCACGTTGGCCTGCATCATGCGGCTCATGCCGGCCACGCCCACCGCCGACAGCAGGCCGCCGATGGTGGTCGGGATCAGGCACACCAGCAGCGCGACCAGCGCGGTGAGCGACACCACGGTGCCGGCCTGCATCGCATCGACGCTGAAGATCGAGTACGGCAGCAGCGTGACCGTGACCATCAGGAACACCAGCGTCAGCGCCACCAGCAGGATGGTCAGCGCGATCTCGTTGGGCGTCTTCTGGCGCCTGGCGGCCTCGACCATGCCGATCATGCGGTCGAGGAAGGATTCGCCGGGGTTGACCGCGATGCGCACCACGAGCCAGTCCGACAGCACGCGGGTGCCGCCGGTCACGGCCGAGAAGTCGCCGCCCGACTCGCGCACCACGGGCGCCGATTCGCCGGTGATCGCGCTCTCGTCGACCGAGGCGACGCCCTCGATGACCTCGCCGTCGAGCGGGATCACGTCGCCGGCCTCGACCAGCACCACGTCACCGCGGCGCAGATTCGGCGCCTGCTCCGGAAGCCACTTCGCCCCGTGATGCGGCTCCGCCAGCTTCTTGGCCCAGGTGTCCTTGCGCAGGCCGCGCAGCGACGCCGCCTGCGCCTTGCTGCGCCCTTCGGCCAGCGCCTCGGCGAAGTTGGCGAACAGCACGGTGAACCAGAGCCACACGGCCACCGCGAGCACGAAGGCCGGCGACATGCCGGTGTCGCCCGGGTAGCTCATCGTGTGCACCCACAGCAGCGTGGTCAGGATGCTGCCGACGTAGACGATGAACATCACCGGGTTGCGCCACTGCACGCGCGGGTCGAGCTTGGCGAACGCGCCGCGCAGCGCGGGCCGCACCAGCGCGGCGTCGAACAGCGAAAGGGAAGTCTTGGTGTGCGTTGTCATGGTGCGCCCCTTCATTTCCAGAGCACGAGGTGTTCGACGATCGGGCCCAGGGCCAGCGCCGGAACGTAGTTGAGCAGGCCGACCAGCAGCACGGTGCCGATCAGCAGGCAGACGAAGAGCGGGCCGTGCGTGGGCAGCGTGCCGCTGGTCGCGGGCAGGCGCTTGCGCGCGGCCAGCGCGCCGGCCACCGCGAGCACCGGCGCGATCATCGCGAAGCGGCCGAGCCACATCGCGAGGCCGAGCAGGCCGTTGTAGAAGGGCGTGTTGGCCGACAGGCCCGCGAAGGCGCTGCCGTTGTTGTTGGCGGCCGAGCTCAGCGCGTACAGCACCTCCGAGAAGCCGTGCGCGCCCGGGTTCGCGATGCCGGCCCTGCCCGCGCCCGCGACCACCCCGACCGCGGTGCCCACGAGCACCAGGATCGGCGTGACCAGGATCGCGACCGAGACCAGCTTCATCTCGCGCACCTCGATCTTCTTGCCCAGGTACTCGGGCGTGCGGCCGATCATCAGGCCCGCGATGAACACCGCGAGGATCGCGAACACCAGCATGCCGTAGAGCCCGCTGCCGACGCCGCCGAACACCACCTCGCCGAGCTGCATCAGCACCATCGGCACCATGCCGCCCAGCGGGGTGAAGGAGTCGTGCATCGCGATCACCGCGCCGCACGAGGCCGCGGTGGTGATGGCCGCGAACAGGGCCGAGGCGTCGATGCCGAAGCGCAGCTCCTTGCCTTCCATGTTGCCGCCGCTCTGCAGCGCGCCCGCGGCCTGGTCGACGCCGAGCGATGCCAGCAGCGGATTGCCGGCCTGCTCGGCATGCGTGAGCACCACCACGGCGGCGACGAACAGCAGCCCCATCGCCGCCAGCACGGCCCAGCCCTGGCGCAGGTCGCCGACCACGCGCCCGAAGGCGAAGCACAGCGCCGCCGGGATCAGGAAGATCGCGAGCATCTGCATCAGGTTGGAGAGCGCGGTGGGGTTCTCGAACGGATGCGCCGAGTTGGCGTTGAAGAAGCCGCCGCCGTTGGTGCCGAGCATCTTGATCGCCTCCTGCGAGGCGACCGGCCCCATCGCGAGCGTCTGCGTGCCCGAGGCGGCCTCGAGCGGATGCGCCGCCAGCGGCGCGCCGAGGTTCTGGATCACGCCCTGCCCCACGAGCAGCAGCGCGAGCACGAACGACAGCGGCAGCAGCACCCAGAGCGTGATGCGCACCAGGTCGGCCCAGAAGTTGCCCACCAGCCCGCGGCCGTCGCCCTGGCGCGCGAAGCCGCGCACCAGCGCGAAGGCGACGGCGATGCCGGTGGCCGCCGAGAGGAAGTTCTGCACCGCGAGGCCGAGCATCTGCGTCAGGTGGCTCATCGCGGCCTCGCCCGCGTAGCCCTGCCAGTTGGTGTTGGAGACGAAGCTCACCGCGGTGTTGAAGGCCGAGTCGGGCGACACGGCGCCCATGCCGGCCGGGTTGAGCGGCAGCCAGCCCTGCAGGCGCTGCAGCGCATAGAGGAAGACCGCGCCGAGCGCGTTGAAGGCCAGCAGCGCGAGCGCATAGCGCAGCCAGTGCATCGGCTGCGCGGGCTGCGTGCCCGCGAGCCGGTAGAGCGGCGCTTCGACGCGCTGCATCCAGCGCGGCACGCGCTCCTCGCACAACGCCGCGAGCCACCGGCCGACGGGCCAGGCCAGCACCAGCAGCAGACCGAGGAAGAGGGCCAGCAGGCCCCAGGCCGAGGCTTGCATCTCAGAACTCCTCGGCGCAGATCAGCGCGAACACGAGGTAGGCGAAGAGCAGCACGGCGATCATCGCGCCGAAGCCGTAAAGCACCTGGAGGCCGATCATGACGCCTCTCCCTCGTGCGCGGCCGGCGCGCGCGGTCCCTCGAGCCGGTTCAGCCCGACGACCATGGCCGCGACCACGATCCACAGCGCCAGCAAGGCGCCCATCCAGACGATGTCCATGCATCACTCCTGCGTTCCGAAAAAGATGGAAGGCAGTCTGGTCGGATGCGCGTCAAAACGGGGGAAAGAGTCGCGAGGGGGCCGTAAAGAAAGCGTAAAAGCGCGGGCGCGACGCCTCAGCCGCGCAGGATGCAGCGCGTGGTCGCCATCATGCGCGGCTGGCGGGTCGCGTTGACCGAGGGCGTGTGCAGCACGCGCATGTCCATCAGCCAGACGTCGCCCGCGCGGCCGGCCATCTCGACGATCTGCACGCCCAGCGGCTGCAGCCGGCGCGCGAGGTCCGCGGGGTCCTTCAGCAGGTCGCGCAGCGCGGGTGCCGCATCCTGCGACGGCCGCCGCGTGTCGACGCGGTGCGAGCCCGCGAGCGCCAGGGTCGCGCCGCCCTGCGGCGCCACGTCGTCGATCAGGAAGAAGGCCTGCACGCCGGGCAGCGGGTCCTGCGGCCGGGCCGCGAGGTCCACGTGCCAGTTCAGCCCGCCGAGAGTCCACGCGCCCTGCCGCGGCGGCGACAGCAGCAGCTGCGTGCCGGCGCTGCCGGCCGGCGCGCGCACGCCCAGCGCCGCGATGCGCGCGAGCAGCGCCGGCGTCACCAGCGCCTCGTGCAGGCCCGGCACGTCCACCATCGCCGAGAGCTTGCCGATCTGCTGGAACAGCGGCAGCCGCTGCACCGCGCCCAGGCCGCCCTTGGCCGAAGCGAGGCGCTTGAGCTCGTCGCGCAGCCGGTCGCGCAGCGGCGCCACGCGCGACTTCGGATGGAAGCCTTCGAGGTGCAGCACGCCGCGGTCGCGGAAGCGGTCGATCTGTTCGGGGGTCATGGAGCGCGAGTGGAACACGCCGCGGCGCGCGGCGCTGTCACAACCCCTGGCCGCGCTGCGTCTTGCTCGCGGGTGCCGCCGCCGCCGCGTCAATGCGGGATGGCCCGGCCCCGTCAGGGTCATTGCGCCGCCGGACTCGACGGCGCGCTGGCGGCCATTTAATAATCAAAGTAATTTCTTTGATAAAAAACGGATCGATCATGAACGCACGATCAAGGGCCTGGCTCGGCGCCGGCCTCGCGGTACTGGTGGTGGGAGGGGCCGGCTGGGCCCTCGCGACGAAATCGAAGGCCTCGGGCGGCGGTGGCAGCGGCGGGGACGGCGGCATGCCGCCGGCGCAGGTGGCGGTGGCGGTGGCGCGGCAGACGCCGATGCCGCGCTTCCTCGGCGGCATCGGCACGCTCGAGGCGCACCGGCAGGTCGAGGTGCCGGCCGAAGTGGAGGGCCGGGTCGCGAAGATCCTGTTCACGCCGAGCGCCGAGGTGCGCGCGGGGCAGTTGCTGGTGCAGCTCAACGACGCGCCCGAGCAGGGCGACCTCGAGCGGCTCGCGGCCCAGCGCGCGAACGCGCAGGCGCTGCTCGAACGCACGCGCCGGCTGCTGCCGCAGCAGGCGGCCACGCAGGAGCAGCTCGACCAGGCGCAGGCCGGCTTCGAGCAGGCGAGCGGCGAGCTGCGCCGCGTGCAGGCGCTGGCCGAGCAGAAGCGCATCAAGGCGCCGTTCGACGGCGTGCTCGGCATCCGGCGCGTGAACCTCGGTCAGTTCGTGCGCGCGGGCGATCCGCTGGTGTCGCTGACCGACGCGCGCACCCTGCTCGCCAACCTCACGCTGCCCGAGACCGCGCTGCCCGCGCTGAAGCGCGGCCAGCCGGTGCTGCTCTCGGTCGATGCGCATCCGGGCCGCGTGTTCGAGGGCCGGCTCAGCGCGATCGAGCCGCAGATCGGCAGCGACACGCGCACCCTGCGGCTGCAGGCGACGGTGGCCAATGCCGACGGCGCGCTCGCGCCCGGCATGTACGTCAACGGCCGGGTCGCGCTGCCGCCGCGCGACGACGCGATCACCGTGCCCGAGACCGCGATCACCTACAGCACCCACGGCGACTCGGTGTTCGTGGTGCGGCCGGCCGGGAAGGGCGGCGGCTTCACGGCGCAGCAGGTGTTCGTGAAGGCTGGCGACCGGCAGGACGGCCGCGTGGTGATCGAGCAGGGCCTCGCGGCCGGCGAGCGCGTCGTCACCTCGGGCCAGCTGCGGCTCTACAGCGGCGCGGCGGTGACGCCGGCCGAGCGCGACACGCTCGCGCTTTCGGAGTCCCGGCCATGAAGTTCACCGACCTGTTCGTGCGCCGGCCCGTGCTGGCGCTGGTGGTGAGCACGCTGATCCTGCTGCTCGGCGCGCGCGCCGTCGGCGACCTGCCGGTGCGCCAGTACCCGCTGACCGAGAGCACCACGCTCACCATCACCACGCAATACCCCGGCGCCTCGCCCGAGCTGATGCAGGGCTTCGTCACGCAGCCGATCGCGCAGGCGGTGGCGACGATCGAGAACGTCGACTACCTCTCGTCGTCCTCCACGCTCGGGCGCAGCGTGATCAGCGTGCGCATGAAGCTCAACGCCGACGCCAACCAGGCGCTCACGCAGGCGATGGCGCAGGTCAGCCAGGTCAAGTACCGGCTGCCGCCCGAGGCCTTCGATCCGGTGATCCTCAAGTCCTCGGGCGAGGCCACGGCGGTGGCCTACGTGGGCTTCTCGAGCAGGACGATGCCGATCCCCGCGCTCACCGACTACCTCTCGCGCGTGGTGCAGCCGCAGTTCGCGTCGATCCCGGGCGTGTCGGGCGTGGAGGTCTCGGGCGGCCAGACGCTCGCGATGCGCGTCTGGCTCGACCCCGGCCGCATGGCCGCGCGCGGCATCTCGGCGGGCGAGCTCGCCGAGGCGCTGCGGCAGAACAACGTGCAGGCCGCGCCGGGGCAGGTCAAGGGGCTCTGGGTGGTGTCGAACATCCGCGTCAACACCGACGTGACGAGCGTGGCCGAGTTCCGCGACATGGTGGTCAAGCGTGAAGGCGACGCGATCGTGCGCCTCGGCGACGTGGCGACCGTGGAGCTCGGCGCAGCCAGCGCCGACAGCAGCGCCACGATGGACGGCGACCGCGCGATCTACCTCGGCCTGCAGGCCGCGCCCAACGGCAACCCGCTGGTGATCGTGAAGCGCATCCGCGAGCTGCTGCCCGGCATCCGGCAGAACCTGCCGCCGGGCGTGGAGGTGCAGCTGCCCTTCGAGCTCGCACGCTTCATCGAGGCCTCGATCGACGAGGTGCAGAAGACGCTGCTCGAGGCGATCGCGATCGTGGTGCTGGTGATCTTCCTCTGCCTCGGCTCGCTGCGCGCGGTGCTGATCCCGGTGGTGACGATCCCGCTGTCGATGCTGGGCGCGGCGGCGCTGATGCTGCTGTTCGGCTTCAGCATCAACCTGCTCACGCTGCTCGCGATGGTGCTCGCGATCGGGCTGGTGGTGGACGACGCGATCGTGGTGGTCGAGAACGTGCACCGCCACATCGAGGAAGGCCGCTCGCGCGTGCAGGCCGCGCTGATCGGCGCGCGCGAGGTGGCGGGCCCGGTGATCGCGATGACGCTCACGCTGGCCGCGGTCTACGCACCGATCGGCCTGATGGGCGGGCTCACGGGCTCGCTGTTCAAGGAGTTCGCCTTCACGCTCGCGGGCGCGGTGGTGGTCTCGGGCGTGATCGCGCTCACGCTCTCGCCCGTGATGAGCTCCTTCCTGCTGCCGCAGGACGCCACCGGCAGCCGCATGGCGCGTCGTGCGGAGGCCTTCTTCCACCGCCTCGCGGGCGCCTACGGCCGGCTGCTCGACGTGTCGCTGCGCCACCGCTGGGCCACGGGGCTGTTCGCCGCGGCGGTGCTCGCGAGCCTGCCCTTCCTCTACGAGGCCGCGCAGCGCGAGCTCGCGCCGGGCGAGGACCAGGCGATGGTGCTGACCGCGATCAAGTCGCCGCAGCACGCCAACATCGACTACGTCGAGACCTTCGGGCGCAAGTGGGACGCGGTGTTCGCCGCGCTGCCCGAGAACACCGGCCGCTGGCTCATCAACGGCTCGGACGGCGTCTCGAACTCGATCGGCGGCGTGCAGCTGTCCGACTGGAAGGACCGCCGGCGCAGCGCCGACGAGATCCAGCACGAGGTGCAGGGCCGCATGGGCGCGGTCGAGGGCAGCAACGTCTTCGCGTTCCAGCTGCCCTCGCTGCCGGGCTCGACCGGCGGGCTGCCGGTGCAGATGGTGATCAAGAGCGCGGGCGACCACCGCACGGTGTTCGAGGCGATGGAGGCGCTCAAGGCCGCCGCGCGCGAGAGCGGCAAGTTCGCCGTGGTCGACAGCGACCTGGAGTTCAACAACCCCGTCACCGAGGTGCGCGTGGACCGCGCCAAGGCCAACAGCATGGGCGTGACGATGAAGGCCATCGGCGACACGCTCGCGGTGCTGGTGGGCGAGAACTACGTCAACCGCTTCGGCATGGACGGCCGCTCCTACGACGTGATCCCGCAGTCGCCGCGCGCGCAGCGCCTGTCGGCCGAGGCGCTCTCGCGCTACTTCGTGAAGAGCGCGAGCGGCCAGCCGGTGCCGCTCGCCAACCTGGTGCGGCTGTCGACCAGCGTCGGGCCGAACAAGCTCACGCAGTTCAACCAGCTCAACGCCGCGACCTTCCAGGCCATTCCGATGCCCGGCGTGACTATGGGCGACGCCGTGGCCTTCCTGAGCGAGGAGGCGAAGAAGCTGCCCGCGGGCTTCAGCTTCGACTGGCAGTCGGATGCACGCCAGTTCACGCAGGAGGGCTCGGCGCTGGTGCTGGCCTTCGTGTTCGCGATCGTGGTCATCTACCTGGTGCTCGCGGCGCAGTACGAGAGCCTGCGCGATCCGCTGATCATCCTCATCAGCGTGCCGATGTCGATCTGCGGCGCGCTGGTGCCGCTGGCGCTGGGCTTCGCGACGATCAACATCTACACCCAGATCGGGCTGGTGACGCTGATCGGGCTGATCAGCAAGCACGGCATCCTGATGGTGGAGTTCGCCAACGATATCCAGATGCAGCGCGGCCTCGACCGCCGCGCCTCGATCGAGGAGGCCGCGCGCATCCGGCTGCGGCCGATCCTGATGACCACGGCCGCGATGGTGGTGGGCCTGGTGCCGCTGCTGTTCGCGAGCGGCGCGGGCGCCAACAGCCGCTTCAGCATCGGGCTCGTGATCGTGGTCGGCATGCTGGTGGGCACGCTGTTCACGCTGTTCGTGCTGCCCACGATGTACACCCTGCTCGCGCGCGACCACCGCGCCGCCGGCCGCTCGCCGCGCGCCGCCGAGCTCGAACGGGCGCTGGCCGCCGAAGGAGCATGACGATGACGCGACGCATCCTTTCCGCCTGCGCGCTCGCGCTGGCGCTCGCGGCCTGCGCGGTCGGCCCCGGCTACCGCGCGCCCGCCGAGGCGCCGGTCGCGATCGCCGCGCCCGAGCAGGCGCTGTTCGCGAGCGACGCGGTGCAGCGCGACTGGTGGCGCCAGCTCGACGATCCGCAGCTCGACGCGCTCGTCGAGCGTGCGCTGGCCGCCAACCACGACATCCGCATCGCCGAGGCGCGGCTGCGCGAGGCGCGCGCGCTGCAGGACGAGGCCGGGCTCGAGCGCCTGCCCGCCGTGACGCTCGGCGCGAGCACCACGCGCGGCATCGCCCAGGGCAACGGCACGCCGGCCGAGACGCGCACGCTCGCCGAGAGCAGCCGCGCGGGCTTCGACGCGGCCTGGGAGATCGACCTGTTCGGCCGCCTGAAGCGGCTCGACGAGGCCGCGCGCGCGCGCGCCGAGGCCTCGGCCGCCGACCTCGCGCAGGTGCGCATCGTGGCCGTGGCCGAGCTCGCGCGCGGCTACTACGAGATGCGCGGCGCCGAGCAGCGCCTGGCCGTCACGCGCCGCACGCTCGAGAGCCTGCGCGCGAGCCTGCGCGTGACCGAGGCGCAGGTGCGCACCGGCCGTGGCCTCGAGGGCGAGCTCGCGAGCGCCGAAGCCAACCTCGCGGCCACCGAAGCGCAGCTGCCCGTGCTGGAGGCCGCGCGCCGCCAGGCCGCGCACCGCGTGGCGGTGCTCGCGGGGCTGCGGCCGGCCGTACTCGCGCCGCTGCTGCGGCCGCAGGCGCTGCGCGTGCTCGACCGGCGGATGCCGGTCGG
>CBHTTS010000144.1:0-12247 GCA_966095775.1 uncultured Variovorax sp.
CGGGGGCGCGGCGGCTTGGCCCGGCGCCGGCGAGAAGTCGCGGCGCACGCGCTCGCAGCCGGCGAGCGCGCGCGCGAGGCACAGCAGCGCGCAGCCGCGCGCGCTCATGGCGCGGCCTCCGCCCGGTCGGTGCGCAGCACGTGGAAGTCGTCGAGCACCGCATCGATCTCGGCGCGCCGGCGCACGAGGAAGGCATCGAGCGCGCGGCGCAGCGCGGCGTCGCCGGGCCGCACGCCGATCGCGATCGAGAACTCGAACGGCAGCGCCGCCATGTCGGCCGGCGCCGTGGCGCGCCGCAGCCGCAGCGGCACCGCCGAGCGCCGCGCGAAATAGCCGGCCTGCGGCCCCCACACCAGCGCGCTGTCGAGCACGCCGCCGGCCACGTCCTGCACCATGCGCTGGGCCGGCGGCCGGTCGTCCTCGGCGAGCGTGTAGCCGCGCACCGCGCGGGTCGCGCCGTGCCGCGCGAGCGCGAGGCCCACGGGCGAGCTGCCCGGGTCGATGCCGATCAGCTGCACGCCGATGCGCAGCGACGGCAGCCGCGGATCGTCGAAGCCGCCGAGCGGCTCGCCCCCCGCGCGGTTCACGAAGAAGAAGGCCGAGCGGTAGTAGGGCGCGGTCGTCTCCAGGCCCCGCATGCCGGGCGGCACGCCGAGTACCACGTCGCACAGCCCCGCGCCCACGGTCTTGCGCACGAAGCCGCGGCGGTCGCGCAGCCAGGTGGTGTGCAGCGGGCGCCGGAGCTCGGCGGCCGCGAGGCGCGCGATGCGGTTCTCGAAGCCGCTGCCGTCGCGGCGCGAGAACGGCGGGTTGTCGGGATCGGCGCACACGCGCAGCGGCTGTGCGGCCGCGGCCGGCGCGGCCCCCGCACAGCACGCGAGGACGGCCGCGCCGAGGCGCGCGAGCGCGCGCCGCCGCAGCCGCCGCGCGGCGCCGGCTTCAGGGCAGGGCGAAGACATAGAGCGTCCCTCCCTTGCCCGTGTGCTGGGGCAGGTCCTTCATCGCGCCCGCGAAGCCCTTGGCGGCGGTGCTGTCGCGCACGTCGAGGTCCTTCGACACCACCGCGCCGGCCCAGCCGCCCACGCCCGAGAGCACCGCCACGTACTGCCGGCCGTCGGGCCCGCGGTAGCTGACGGGCTGGCCGATGATTCCCGACTCGGTCTTGTACCGCCACAGCAGCCTGCCGCTGCGCGCGTCCACCGCCTTGAACCATCCTTCCATGGTGCCGTAGAACACCACGTCGCCGGCGGTCGCGAGCGCGCCGCTCCAGACCGGGAAGCGCTCGGGGATCGACCAGGCCATGCGCGCCTTCTCGGGGTCCCAGGCGCCGAACACGCCGCGGTGGCCGCCCGGCCCCGGGTACATCCGGACCTCCGCGCCGAGGTAGGGCGTGCCGGCGATGTAGCTGGCCTGGAAGGTCATCATGTCCTGGCACATGTTCTGGTGCGGCATGTACAGCAGCCGCGTGCGCGGCGACCAGGCCGAGGGCTGCCAGTCCTTGCCGCCCGGCGAGGCTGGGCAGACCTCGCGCACGGTCCGTCCCATGCGGGTCTCGGTGGCCGGATTGAGCACCGGCCGGCCGGTGCGCAGGTCGATGCCGGTGGAGGTCGTGACCTTGACGAAGGACGTGGCCGACAGCACCTCGCCGCTCGCGCGGTCGATCACGTAGACGTAGCCGTTGCGGTCGGGATGCACGATCACCTTGCGCCTCGCGCCCTTCACGTCGAGTTCGAGCAGCACGTTCTCGTTGGTGCCGTTGTAGTCGTGCTGGTCGTGCGGCGCGTACTGGTAGAACCACACGGCCTCGCCGGTGTCGGGGCGGCGCGCGAAGATGCCCGCGGTCCACTTGTTGTCGCCGGGGCGCTGCTCGGCGTTCCAGGGCCCGGGGTTCGCGGTGCCGTAGTAGACGAGGTCGAGCTCGGGGTCGTACGAGATCCAGCCCCAGGCCGTGCCGCCGCCGATCTTCCAGGCCTCGGGCGGCCAGCTGCTCACGCCGAGGTCCTTGCCGCGGTCCTGCGCGTAGAACGGCCGGAAGGCCGGGCCGATCAGCACCTCGGCATCGGGACCGGTGCTGTAGGCGCGCCACGCCACGCGGCCGGTGCGCGCATCGAGCGCCGCGAGCCAGCCGCGCACGCCGAGCTCGGAGCCGCTGTTGCCCACCAGCACCTTGTCCTTGACGACCAGCGGCGCCATCGTGATGGTCTCGCCCTTGGTGATGTCGCCGAGCCGCGTGCGCCACAGCTCGCGGCCGGTCGCCGCGTCGACCGCGATGGTCTGGGCGTCGAGCGTGTTGAGGAACACGCGCCCGTCGGCATAGGCGGGGCCGCGGGTCACGACGTCGCAGCAGGCCATGCCCTGCGCGCCGGCGTCGGGCCTGGGCTCGAACTTCCATTTCACGGGCGCGCCGGGGCGGCTCAGGTCGAGCGCGTACAGCACGTTCGGATAGGGCGCGGCCACGTACATCGTGGCGCCCACCACCAGCGGCGCGGCCTCCTGCCCGCGGCGCACGCCGGTGAAGAAGGTGAAGGCCGGCTGGAGCCGGCCGACGTTGTCGGCGCGGATCTGGTCGAGCGGGGAGAAGCGCGTGCTCGCGTGGTCGCGCGCGGCCATCGGCCAGTCGCCGTCCTGCGCCGCCGCGCCCGCTGCCTGCGCGCAGGCAGCGAGCATCAGGGCAGGGAGGGCGCGGGCCCGCCGGGGCGCATTCGTCATTTGTTGTGTGTGGTGCTTGCGACGCCGTGCAATCGGGAAGCCGCAATGTGGGCGCGCCGGCCGCCGCCGTGCGTCGGCCAACCCACAGCCGCCTTGTGAGCCGGGGCCTACGACGCGCCGCGGCGGGGAAAAAAAAACGGCGCCCCGCGGGCGCCGTTCAAGCCTTGAAGAAACGCGCAGTGCTCAGAAGTCCATGCCGCCCGGCGGCATCGCCGGCGCCTTCTCGGCAGGCTTGGGCAGTTCGGCCACGGTCGCGTCGGTCGTGAGGATCAGGCCGGCGATCGAGGCCGCGTTCTGCAGCGCGGTGCGCGTGACCTTGGTCGGGTCGACCACGCCGATCTCGACCAGGTCGCCGTACTCGCCCGTGGCCGCGTCGTAACCGTGGTTGCCCTGGCCTTCGAGCACCTTGGCCACCACCACCGAGGGCTCCACGCCCGCATTCGCGACGATCGCGCGCAGCGGCGCCTCGAGCGCGCGCAGCGCGATGCGGATGCCCGCGTCCTGGTCGGCGTTGGCGCCCTTGAGATCGGAGAGCGCCGCGCGGGCACGCAGCAGCGCCACGCCGCCGCCCGGCACGATGCCTTCCTCGACCGCCGCGCGCGTGGCGTGCAGCGCATCGTCGACGCGGTCTTTTTTCTCCTTCATCTCGACCTCGGTCGCGGCGCCCACGCGGATCACGGCCACGCCGCCCGCGAGCTTGGCCACGCGCTCCTGCAGCTTCTCGCGGTCGTAGTCGCTCGTGGCCTGCTCGATCTGCGCCTGGATCGCCTTCACGCGCGCATCGATCTGCTTCTGGTCGCCCGCGCCGTCGATGATGATCGTGTTCTCCTTCTGCACCTCGATGCGCTTGGCGCGGCCGAGGTCGTCGAGCGTGGCCTTGTCGAGCTGCTTGCCGGTCTCCTCGGAGATCACGGTGGCGCCCGTGAGCACCGCGATGTCCTCGAGCATCGCCTTGCGGCGGTCGCCGAAGCCCGGCGCCTTGACGGCCGCGACCTTGAGCACGCCGCGCATCGAGTTGACCACCAGCGTCGCGAGCGCCTCGCCCTCGACCTCCTCGGCCACGATCAGCAGCGGCTTGCCGGCCTTGGCGGCGGCTTCGAGCACCGGCAGCAGCTCGCGGATGTTCGAGATCTTCTTGTCGTGCAGCAGCACGAGCGCGTCCTCGAGGTGCGCGACCTGCTTCTCGGGGTCGTTGATGAAGTAGGGGCTCAGGTAGCCGCGGTCGAACTGCATGCCCTCGACCACGTCGAGCTCGTTGTCGAGCGACTTGCCGTCTTCGACGGTGATCACGCCTTCCTTGCCCACCTTCTCCATCGCGTCGGCGATGATCCGGCCGATGGCCTCGTCGGCGTTGGCCGAGAGCGCGGCCACCTGCGCGATCTCCTTGCCGGTGGAGATCGGCTTCGAGAGCTTGCGCAGCTCCTCGAGCACGGCGGCGGTGGCCTTGTCGATGCCGCGCTTGAGGTCCATCGGGTTCATGCCCGAGGCCACGTGCTTCATGCCCTCCTGCACGATCGCCTGCGCGAGCACGGTCGCGGTGGTGGTGCCGTCGCCGGCCACGTCGGCCGTCTTCGAGGCCACCTGCTTCACGATCTGCGCGCCCATGTTCTCGAACTTGTCGGCGAGCTCGATCTCCTTGGCCACCGACACGCCGTCCTTGGTGATGGTCGGCGCGCCGAAGCTGCGCTCCAGCAGCACGTTGCGGCCCTTGGGACCGAGCGTCACCTTCACGGCGTCGGCCAGGATGTTCACGCCCGCGACGATGCGCTGGCGGGCGTTGTCATGGAATCGGACGTCCTTGGCAGTCATTGGTCTTCACTCCTTGTTCACAACAACGGGTCGTCGGATGCGTTCAGGCGACGCGCTTGAGGCCGGCGCGGTCGCCGCTGTCGACCACCGCGAGCACGTCGTCCTCGCGCAGCACCAGCAGCTCCTCGTCGTCGACCTTGACCGTCTGGCCGGCGTACTTGCCGAACAGCACCTGGTCGCCGGCCTTGAGGTGCAGCGGGCGCAGCGTGCCGTCGGCGAGCAGCCTGCCCTGGCCGGCGGCGAGCACCTCGCCCTGTTCGGGCTTCTCGGCGGCCGAGTCGGGAATCACGATGCCGGAAGCCGTCTTGCGCTGCTGTTCGATCCGCTTGACGATCACCCGGTCGTAGAGGGGTTGAAGCCCCATTCCACTCCCCCAGCGATGCCGGTCATCACCACCGCACCCCCGCGCCGCCGCACGGCCGGCGCGGCGTCGGTTCGTTCCAATGCCGGCACCGAAATGCCGGCGCGCGAGAGCTATGGGCGGCCGCGCGGCGCTTCAAGGGGCGGGCGCGAAAATTTTTTCGCGGCGCCCGTCAGCGCTCGTCAGCGCCCGCCGAGCACGATGCGCTCGGCGCGCCCGAGCCGGTAGACCGTCCGGTGCGCGGCGGCGTCGTGGTGCGGCGGCTCGGGCACGACGGGGCATGGCAGCGCGCGGCCGCCGCTCGCGTCGAGGGTGTGGTCGTCGTCGTCGGGCACGGTGCCCCAGATGCCGCGCTTGCGCGGCCGGAACAGCCAGCGCAGGTAGCCGCGGTGCGCGGCCAGGTGCATCAGCGCCTCGCGGTCGGGCGCGTCGGCGATCAGGTGCTCGCTCTCGGGCGCATCGTCCTCGCCGTAGTAGCCGAAGGCGCGGCGCCCGTCGCTGACCTCGGTGGCCGGCGCGCCCAGGCGCCACCAGGCGGGGCGCTCAAGCCGCTCGAGGTCCCAGGCGCCGAGCTGCCACGCGGCCTCGAGCAGCGAGCGCTCGAGTGCCTCGAACAGGCCCGGCGCGCCCGGCGGCAGGTCGAACTGCGCCATCGACTGCGGCACCGGCCGCGCCGGCAGCTCGACGCCCGGCAGATTGAGCGGCGTCTGCCGCAGGAAGCCGTGCCAGTGCAGCGACAGCAGGGCCGGCGCTTCCTCGCGCGCCACCGCGGTCACGGTCACGGCGCACAGCGGCAGCCCCATCGCGTCGGACTGGTCGGCCACGGTTTCAAGAATGTTCATTTGAAAAACCTCCTTGCACGTGCCCGAAAAATCTAGTGCAGCCCGTCGCGGCTTGCAAGCGGCGCGCGGCGCGACGCGGCCCCTTGAAATCCGGCGCGGCGGTTCCCAAAATAGTCGCCCCGGGCCGGGCGCGCACCGCGCGCGCGGGTCCGCTTCTTCGCCTTGTTTCTTGTCCATTCATTCCCTTGCGAGGAGATTGTCTTGACGATGAAGATCGCGCAGATCGCACCCCTCTACGAAGCCGTGCCGCCACGGCTCTACGGCGGCACCGAACGGGTCGTCGCCCATCTCGCCAACGCCCTGGTCGACCTCGGCCACGAGGTCACGCTGTTCGCCTCGGCCGACACGCAGACGCGCGCCCGCCTCGCGCCGATGCGCGCGCAGGCGCTGCGCCTGGACCCGGCGCCGCTGAAGTCCGACCTCGCCAGCCACCTGAGCATGCTGCACGAGGTGCGCCGGCGCGCGCACGAGTTCGACGTGCTCCACTTCCACGTCGACCTGCTGCACTTCCCCTTCTTCGAGGACATGGCCGAGCGCACGCTCACCACGCTGCACGGGCGCCTCGACATCGCGGACCTGCCGGGCGCCTACACGCGCTGGAAGCGCTATCCGCTGGTCTCGATCTCCAGGCACCAGCGCAAGCCGCTGCCGTTCGCCCACTGGCTCGCCAACATCCCGCACGGCCTCGACGAGGCGCCCTATGCCTTCTCGCCCGGGCCCGGCGGCTACCTCGCCTTCCTGGGCCGCATCTCGCCCGAGAAGCGGCCCGACCGTGCGATCGAGATCGCCAGGCGCGCGGGCCTGCCGCTGAAGATCGCGGCCAAGGTCGACGCGGCCGACGCGCGCTACTTCGAGCAGCGGATCCGGCCGCTGCTCGACCATCCGCTGGTGGAGTTCATCGGCGAGATCGGCGACGCGGACAAGGCGGCCTTCCTCGGCGGGGCGCGCGCGCTGCTGTTCCCGATCGACTGGCCCGAGCCCTTCGGCCTCGTGATGATCGAGGCCATGGCCTGCGGCACGCCGGTGATCGGCTGGCGCTGCGGCTCGGTGCCCGAGGTGATCGAGCACGGCGTGAGCGGCCTGATCGTCGAGGACGAGGCGCAGGCCGTGGAGGCGGTGCATGCGATCGGCGCGCTCGACCGCCGCCGCGTGCGCGAGGCCTTCGAGGCGCGCTTCTCCGCGCACGCGATGGCGCGCGCCTACGTCGCGCAGTACGAGCGGCTCGCGGGCGGCGGCGGCGTGGTGCCGCCGCAGGACAGGCTGTTCCGCGAGGCCGCGTGACGATGGGCATGGACGCAGTGGCCGCCACCGACCAGGCCGAGAGCGCGCCCGAGCGCGCGGTGCAGCACGCCTTCGTGCTCAAGGAGGGCGACACCTACTTCGTGATGGATGCGCACGGCGACGTGGGCGGCGGCGTCGACGGCCTGTTCCACCACGACACGCGCATGCTCTCGACCTTCGTGCTGCGGCTCGACGGCGCGCGGCCCTCGCTGCTGTCGAGCGGCGTGGGCGCGGACAACGTCTTCTTCACCGCCGACCTCACGAACCGCCCGCTGCCGGTGCTGGGCTCGACCTCGACGCCGCAGGGCGTGATCCACATCGAGCGCAAGCGCTTCCTCTGGAAGGCGCGGCTGTTCGAGCGCATCCGGCTCGTCAACTACAGCGACCAGCCCGCGCGCGCGCCGCTCGCGCTGCAGTTCGGCGCCGACTTCCGCGACATGTTCGAGGTGCGCGGCCAGCAGCGCGCGCGGCGCGGCGAGTTCGGCGCGCCCGAGGTGCGCGCGCAGGGCGTGACGCTGCGCTATCAGGGGCTCGACACGGTGCTGCGGCGCGCCTGCATCGACTTCTCGCAGCCGCCGCGGCGCATCGACGCGGCCACCGCCGAGTTCGAGGTGCCGCTGCCCGCGCACGGCCACTGGACGCTGCATCTGGAGGTCGGCACCGAGCCCGCGGCGCCCGGCCCCGAGCGCTTCAGGGAGGCCGCGGTGCTCGCGCGCTGGCGCATGCGCGCGCGGCAGCGGCGCGGCGCGCGGCTCGAGGCCTCGGGGCGGCTGTTCCAGTCTTGGCTCGACCGCTCGCGCGCGGACCTCGCGCTGCTGACCACCGACCTGCCGACCGGGCCCTATCCCTACGCGGGTATCCCGTGGTTCTCGACGCCCTTCGGCCGCGACGCGATCGTCACCGCGCTGCAGACGCTGTGGATCGATCCGCGGCTCGCGCAGGGCGTGCTGGAGTTCCTCGCGGCGCGCCAGGCGCAGCAGACCTCGAGCTTCCGCGACGCCGAGCCGGGCAAGATCATGCACGAGACCCGCAAGGGCGAGATGGCCGCGGTCGACGAGCTGCCGTTCGGCCAGTACTACGGCGGCGTGGACACCACGCCGCTGTTCGTGGCGCTCGCGGGCGCGTACGCGCAGCGCACCGGCGACCGCGCCACCATCGAGCGCATCTGGGGCGCGCTGGTCGCGGCCTGCGAATGGATGGAGCGCAACATGGCGCGCCATCCCGACGGCCTGCTCGCCTACCAGCGCGGCGAGGCCAGCGGCCTCGTGAACCAGGGCTGGAAGGACAGCCACGATTCGATCTTCCATGCCGACGGCCGCACGCCCGAGGGCCCGATCGCGCTGGTGGAGGTGCAGGGCTATGCGCACGCCGCCTTCCTCGCGATGGCGTTCATCGCCGAGTGGCGCGAGGACCCCGGCGCCACGCGCTGGCGGCAGCGCGCGCAGGCCATGCGCGAGGCCATCGAGGCGCGCTTCTGGCTCGACGACCTGCAGTTCTATGCGCTCGCGATCGACGGCGCCGACCGGCCCTGCCGCGTGCGCGCCTCCAACGCGGGCCACCTGCTGTTCGCGGGCGTGCCCGGCCCCGCGCGCGCCCGCGCCGTCGCCCGGCAACTGCTCTCGCCGGCCTTCGCCTCTGGCTGGGGCATCCGCACGCTGCCGGGCGAGGCGGTGCGCTTCAATCCGATGTCCTACCACAACGGCTCGGTCTGGCCGCACGACGTGGCGCTGTGCGCCGCGGGCATGGCGCGCTACGGCGAGCGCGAGGGCGTGGTGCGCATCCTCGACAACCTGTTCGCCTCGGCCGCGCACTTCGGCATGCGCCTGCCGGAACTGTTCTGCGGCTTCGACCGCCAGCCCGGCGAAGCGCCGATCGCCTACCCCGTGGCCTGCCTGCCGCAGGCCTGGGCGGCGGGCGCGGTGTTCATGCTGCTGCAGGCCTGCCTGGGGCTGCAGGTCGACGGCGTGCGCGGCGAGGTCCGCATCGTGCAGCCGCGGCTGCCGGCCGACATCGACCAGCTGCACCTGCGGCAGCTGCGCGTGGGCGAGGCGCGCGTGGACCTGCATTTCCAGCGCATGGGCGAGCGCGTGGTCGCGGTCACGCAGAGCTCAGCGGGCGGCGCGGCGGCGGTGCAGGTCAACCTGCAGATCTAGGTGCGGCCTCGACGAGCGCCGCGCGGCGGCTGGCGGCGCAGCAGCGCCTGCAGCGCGGCCGGCAGGTCCTCGCGCGGCGGGGCGGCCATGCCGTCGGCGTCCTCGTCGGGGAACGGGTCGTCGAGCCGCCGCACGGCGCGGAAGTAGTCCTCGGAGCGGCCGAGCCGGGCGCGCCTGCCGATCGCGCTCGCCATGTCCTCGAGCGCATCGGCCTTGAGCAGCAGCGTGTCGCCGCCGCTTTGCATCAGGTAGAGCCGCTCGTCGTTGGCGTCGCTGCCGAGCGAATCGCGCCGCAGCGTGATCTCGAGCGCGAGCAGGCGGTCGCCCGCGTCGTCGGTGGACATGCGGTACGGCCCTTCGTAGTGCCGCGCCTTGAGCGCCTCGCCGGTCTTGTGGTCGTTCTTCCAGAACAGCAGCTGGAAGCGGCCCCGGCCGTCGAAGGCGAGCAGCCGGCGCCAGTCGATGTAGACCGAGAGGAAGAGGCCGCGCGGCGCGGCCGCGTCGTCGGCTTCGAGCGCCGCGAAGGCCGCGCGGTGTTCGGCCGGCATCGCCGCCGCGATGCTCGCGGCCGGGGGCGCGGGCGGCATCTGCGCGCGGTCGACCTGCGCGCGCAGCTCGCGGTGCAGGGTGAGCGCATCGGTCTTCGTGATCTTGAGCATCTGCATCGACAGCAGCATCGGATCGACGTGGTAGACCTCGCCGGGCGCGAGCGCTCCGGCCTCGCGCTTCGCCACCTCGAGCATGTCGGGCCGGATGAAGTCGTCGACCTGCGCGGGCTCGCTGAGCACGCGGTTGAAGCAATCGACGAAGTTCCAGCTCAGCACGCTGCTGCTGCGCGTCACGGGGTTCAGCGTCGCCACGTCCTCGTCGGTCGCCGTGAGCCGGCGATAGAACAGCAGCGTGCCGAAGGGCGTGAGCGCGATCGGCACGCGCAGCGTCCCGTCGGGCGGCGAGACGATCCAGCGGTCCAGCACGGGCTGCCAGGCGTCGGGGTCGATCAGGCAGATCTGCCGCTCGCCGTAGAGCCCGAGACCGTGCTTGCGCCAGAGCGCGAGCAGCGCGGGCGGCAGCCGGCCGGCGTGGCGCGCGAGCAGTTCGGCCGTGGCGGGGATGCGGACGCCTTGCGGCGGATTGGCCTTCGCGAAGGCATGCAGCTGGATGCGGCCGAACATGGGTGCGCGTCGCGGCCCGTTCAGCGCTCGTAGGTGGCGGTCAGCGTGGCCGAGCCGAGCCGCGACATGTGGATCATGAAGCCGACGTACGCGGCCGAGGCGTCGGCCGGCACGTCGAGCTTGTCGACCGACAGCGCATGCAGCGTGAAGATGTAGCGGTGCGGGCCGTGGCCGGGCGGCGGCGCGGCGCCGCCGTAGCCCGCGGTGCCGAAGTCGGTGCGGCCCTGCCGGGCGCCGGCGGGCAGCCCGGCGCCGTCGGCTGCGCCCGCGCCGCGCGGCAGCGCGCTCGCGCCGGCGGGGATGTCGTAGACCACCCAGTGCCACCAGCCGGAGCCGGTGGGCGCGTCGGGGTCGTACATGGTGAGCGCGAAGCTCTTGGTGCCGGCGGGCGCGTTGCGCCACGCCAGTTCGGGCGAGATGTTCTCGCCCGTGGCGCCCATCACGTTGTGCACGCTCGGCAGCGGCAGCGTGTCGCCGTCGCGGAATTCGGGGCTTTCGAGCTGGAAGGAAGCGGACATCGGGACTCCTTGGATCGAAGAGGGAGGAAGCGAACAATGCTAACGCGGCCACGCGGCGGAACCGGTGGCGCGGCGTGCCCGATGGGGCATACTCCCCACCCCCTTCAACTCGCCGGATACCCACTGAATGGACAAGGAAGTCGACCCCCAGGTACTCGCCGTCATCGACGAGATGCGGCTCTCGGGCCCGCGCCTCACGCCGGTCGAGATCGTCGCCAAGATGGGTGTGTTCGATGCGCGCGACAAGCCCTTCGAGCATGCCTGGCTCGCCACCGGCGACAACGTGATCGCCACGGTCTGGGCCGAGTTCGTGAACGTGGGCGCGAACGGGCGCTGGTTCTGCCTCGAGTCGCTCGACGTGCAGCGGCGCGCCGGCGGCGGCGCGCGCAGCCCGCAGCAGGTGCAGCGCGCCAAGGACCGCCTCGCGCTGCTCAAGCGCACCTTCGACGCGGGCCAGGGCTTCCGCGCCGTGCTGCAGACCAACCGCATCGAGATCGCCGAGCTCGAGAGCAACAAGAACGCGAAGGTCTCGACGCGCGTGCGCGACGATGCCGAATGGCACGTGGCCGCCTGGGAGCCGTCGCAGATGCTCGCGGTGCTGGTGCGCGGCGAGCGCGGCTGGAGCCCCGGCGCGGCCGAGATCGAGGCCGCGCGTGCGCGCAGCGGCGTGCCGGCCGCGGCCGACGGCGCCGCCGCGGCGCCCGCGAGCGCCTCGCCCGACGACGTGCAGACGGCCGCGATGGACTACGTGCTGCGCCATTTCCAGGGCTACGGCTACAAGGCCGAGGACCTGCGCGGGAAGAACCTCGGCTACGACATCGAGGTCTCGAACGCCAAGGGCCAGACGCTGCTGCGCGTGGTGGTCAAGGGCACCTCGTCCGCGGTGCCCGGCTTCCGGCTCGCGCCCGAGCAGCAGGCCGCGTCGGCGCGCGAGCCCCTGTGGCGCCTGCTGGTGGTGAGCGACGCGGGCGGGCCGACCGCGCAGCACAAGATCTACAAGCCCTCGGAAATGAGCCAGGCGCCGGGCTTCAATCCGCTGATCTAGAAGGACGGGCCCAGCCCATGAAAGCCACCGCATCGCTTCCGGCCCTCTGCCTCGCCGCCTGCCTTGCGCTGGCTTCGCCGGCGCGCGCCCAGTCCGCGCCGCCCTACGAGGGGCCGCTGTTCGACACCCACCTGCACTACAACCAGGAGGCCTGGGACGGCAGCACCGGCCCCTATCCGCCCGCCGAGGCGCTCGCGCGCATGCAGCGCAACAAGGTGGAGGCGATCATCGCCAACTCGCGCCCCAACGCCGGCACGCAGACGCTCGCCGCGCTGCGCGAGACCCGCGCCGCGGGCGTGACCGTGGTGCCCTTCGTGCGGCTCTACCGCAACCGCGACGACTACGGCAACTGGTTCC
>CBHTTS010000145.1:0-12243 GCA_966095775.1 uncultured Variovorax sp.
GGAACTGGCTGCGCGCCACGACCTCCTGGCCCGGGTAGCAGCCCTTCTTGAAGTTGACGCCGCCGACCGATTCGAAATTGATCATCTGCGGCACGAAGGCCTCGACCACGGGCGTGGTCAGGGTCACGATGCCGCTGCGCACCTCGCTCCAGGGCCAGAGCGCCGGATCGAGCGCCGGTCCGGCAGGGGCGGACGCTTCCGCGGGGGCGATCCAGAGCGCGCGCGGCACGCCGTCGGCCGGGTAGAGCGAGACGGCGCTCCCGTCCTCGCCGACGGCCGTGCGCTGGCCCGGCGGCGCGGTCGCCTCGAGCCCGTTGGCGGTCAGCGCGGTGCCGGCCAGGCCGTAGAGCGCGAACTGCTCGCTGGCGTCGCTGAGCTTGAGCTTGGCGCGCAGCACGTACATCGACAGGCGCTTGAGCGTGGCGGCCAGGATGTCGCGGCTGCAGACCAGCAGCACCTGTTCGGGCTGCGGGCGGATGCCGATGAAGCTCGCGATCGCACGGCCCTTGGCCGTGCAGAGCGCGGCCAGGCGCGCCTCGCCGGCGCCGAGCAGCGCGAAATCCTGCGTGAGCTGGCCGTGCAGGAAGCTCGCCGCGTCGGGGCCCTCGGCACGGATCACGCCGAGGTGTGAAAGAGCGGTAACACCATTGAGAACGACAGGGGTCATCGCTGAATTATCATGGTCGCGGCCGTTCCGTCCGGCCCGAGAGGGAATCCCGCCCCGGGTTCCCGCAGGGCCAATGCCTTCGGGCCCGGTGCGCCACCCGAACATCCTTCCAAGATCCGCCAACCCCACGGACCGTGCGCCGCTTCTTCCTCACGCTTTTCCTGCTCGCCGCCCTGGCCGCGCTCGGCCTGGGCGCCGCCGGCCTCTGGTGGGTGCACCAGCCGCTCAAGCTGCGCGCGCCCCAGCTCGACCTGTCGGTGGAGCCGGGCACCACGCCGCGCGGCGTCGCGCAGGCCGTGGCCGATGCCGGCACCGACGTGGAGCCGCAACTGCTCTACCTGTGGTTCCGTCTTTCGGGCCAGGACCGCCAGATCCGCGCCGGCAGCTACGAGCTCGAGCGCGGCATCACGCCCAAGACGCTGCTCAACGTGCTGGTGCGCGGCGAGGAGGCCACGCGCAGCCTCGTGATCGTCGAGGGCTGGAACATCCGCCAGGTGCGCGCGGCGCTCGCCAAGGCCGAGCAGCTCAAGCCCGAGACGGTCGGCCTGCCCGACGATGCGCTGATGGCCAGGCTCGGCCGGCCGGGCGTGCACCCCGAGGGCCGCTTCTTCCCCGACACCTACACCTATTCGAAGGGCTCGACCGACCTCGCGCTGCTGCAGCGCGCGATGCGCGCCATGGACAAGAAGCTCGAGGCCGCATGGGCCGCGCGCGCCGCCGACCTGCCGCTCAAGACGGCCGATGAGGCGCTGATCCTGGCCAGCATTGTCGAAAAGGAGACAGGCAAGGCCCAGGACCGGGCCGAGATCGCGGCCGTGTTCGCGAACCGCCTGCGCGTGGGCATGCCGCTGCAGACCGACCCGACCGTGATCTACGGTCTGGGCACGGCCTACGACGGCAACCTGCGCAAGAAGGACCTGCAGACCGACACGCCCTGGAACACCTACACCCGCGGCGGCCTGCCGCCCACGCCGATCGCGATGCCGGGCAAGGCCGCGCTGCTCGCCGCGGTGCAGCCGGCGCAGAGCAAGTCGCTGTATTTCGTCTCGCGCGGCGACGGCACCAGCCAGTTCAGCAGTTCGCTCGACGACCACAACCGCGCCGTCAACCGCTACCAGCGCGGCGGCGGCGATGCCAAGAACAAGGTGGCCCAATGAATCCCGAAGGCCTGTTTCTCACGCTCGAGGGCATCGACGGCGCGGGCAAGTCGAGCCATCTCGACGCGATCGAGGCCCGCTTCAAGGCCGAGGGCCGCACCGTGGTGCGCACGCGCGAGCCCGGCGGCACGCCGCTGGGCGAGACCCTGCGCGAGCTCGTGCTCGCGCAGCCGATGGATCCGCTGACCGAGTCGCTGCTGGTGTTCGCGGCCCGGCGCGAGCACGTGGTGCAGGTGATCGCGCCCGCGCTCGCGCGCGGCGACGTGGTGCTGTGCGACCGCTTCACCGACGCGACCTTCGCCTACCAGGGCGCGGGCCGCGGCTTCGATGCCGGCGTGCTCGCGACGCTGGAGCAGTGGGTGCAGGGCAGGGGCGCGGCGGGGCTGCTGCAGCCGCGCATCACGCTCTGGTTCGACCTGCCGCCCGAGACCGCGGCGGAGCGCCTCGCCGGGGCGCGGCTGCCCGACAAGTTCGAGGCGCAGCCGGTGGCGTTCTTCCGCCGCGTCGCGGCCGGCTATGCCGCGCGCGCGGCCGCCGATGCCGGGCGCTTCGCGCGCATCGACGCGGGCCGCTCGCGCGACGAGGTCTGGCGGCAGGTCGAGGCCGCGCTCGTGGCGCGCGGCGCCTTCACGGCCGCGGCGCCGGCGGGGGCCGCGCGATGAGCGCGCCGGCGCTGTCGCCCTGGCTCGAGCGGCCGCTGGCCGAGCTGCTGCGCCAGCGCGGCCATGCCTGGCTGCTGCAGGGGCCGTCGGGCCTCGGCCAGTACGAGCTCGCGCTCGCGCTCGCCGCCGCCTGGCTCTGCGAACAGCCGGCGCCGGACGGCACCGCCTGCGGCCACTGCCCGAGCTGCCACGCGATCGAGGTGCGCACCCATGCCGACCTCTGCGTGCTGATGCCCGAGGTCGCGATGCAGGAGCTCGGCTGGCCGCTCGACGAGAAGGCCCAGGCCGACATCGACGACAAGAAGCGCAAGCCCAGCCGCGAGATCCGCGTCGAGGCGATGCGCGAGGCCGTCGGGTTCGCCCAGCGCACCAGCGCGCGCGGCCGCGGCAAGGTGGTGCTGGTGTACCCGGCCGAGCGCATGAACACCATCACCGCCAACGCGCTGCTCAAGACGCTCGAGGAGCCCGTCGGCGACGTGCGCTTCGTGCTCGCGAGCGAAGCCGCCTGGCAGCTGCTGCCGACGATCCGCAGCCGCTGCCTCGGCTACACGCTGCCCTGGCCCGCGACCGACGAGGCCGAGGCCTGGCTCGCGGCGCAGGACGTGCCCGCCGCCGATGCCCGCGCGCTGCTGCGCGCGGCCGGCGGCCGGCCCAGCGACGCCCTGCGCCTCGCCCGTGCCGGCCAGTCGCCCAAGGCCTGGTCGCTGCTGCCCAAGGCGATCGCGCGCGGCGAGGCCGCGGCGCTGGCCGACCAGTCCCCCGCGCAGGCGATCGGCGCGCTGCAGAAGCTCTGCCACGACCTGATGGCCGTCGGCAGCGGCGCCGCACCGCGCTTCTTCGAGGCGGCCGATCTGCCGCCCGTCGCGCCGCCGCCGTTCGCGCTCGCGCGCTGGTCGAAGTCGCTCGCGACCGCGGCCCGCACCGCCGAACATCCCTTCAACGCAGGGCTCATGCTCGAAGCGCTTGTGAGCGAAGCGCGAAGCACCCTAAACTCGGCCTCTCGCCGCCCATGAACCAACCCGCCGCACCTGCCGCCGCCGCAACGCCCCAACGGCCGAGCGTGATCCAGCTCGCCATCAAGGAGAAAGGCGCGCTCTATGCCGCCTACATTCCGCTCTTCGCCGAAGGCGGGATCTTCATCCCGACCACGCGCGAATACCGGCTCGGCGACGACGTCTACGTGCTGCTGACGCTGCCCGAGGACCCGCAACGCTATCCGGTCGCCGGCAAGGTCGCCTGGATCACGCCGCCGCGCGCCGCGGGCAACCGTGCGCCGGGCGTCGGCATCCGCTTCCCGTCCGACGAGAAGTCGCGCCAGCTCAAGGCCCGCATCGAGGCCGCGCTCGGCGGCTCGATGGCCTCCGACCGGCCCACCCAGACCATTTAGCTCGCCCCCAGGCTTCGCGACACCGCGTGTCGCTGCGCCAGCCCCCGACCGGGGGCGACACCGGAGGCCCGGCCCAAGCCGGTTCCTCGGTGTCCCTGGCATTCCCGCCGGACAATCCGCGCCATGTTCACCGATTCCCACTGCCACCTCACTTTCCCCGAATTCGCGGACCAGATGCCGCAGGTCCGCGCCGCCATGGCCGAGGCGCGCGTCGACCGCGCGCTGTGCATCTGCACCAAGCTCGAGGAATTCGAGGAGGTGCAGGCGCTCGCGGCGCGTTACGACAACTTCTGGGCCAGCGTGGGCGTGCATCCGGACAACGAGGACATCGCCGAGCCCAGCGTGGACGACCTGGTGCGCCGCGCCGCCTTGCCGCGCGTGGTCGCCATCGGCGAGACCGGGCTCGACTACTACCAGATGGAAGAGCGCAAGGGCGGCCGCAGCATCGCGGACCTCGAATGGCAGCGCGAGCGCTTCCGCGTGCACATCCGCGCAGCCCAGCAGACCCGGCTGCCGTTGATCATCCACACCCGGGAGGCCTCGGCCGACACGCTCGCGATCCTCAAGGAGGAGGGCGAGGACGGCGGGGGCAGGGCGGCCGGCGGCGTGTTCCACTGCTTCACCGAGACAGCCGAGGTCGCGCGCGCGGCGCTCGACCTGGGGTTCTACATCTCGTTCTCGGGCATCCTGACCTTCAAGAAGGCCGAGGAGTTGCGCGAGGTCGCGGCCTTCGTGCCGATGGACCGCATGCTGATCGAGACCGACAGCCCGTACCTCGCGCCCGTGCCGTACCGCGGCAAGACCAACAACCCGTCGTACGTGCCCTTCGTCGCGAAACAGATCGCCGAGCTGCGCCAGCTGCCGATCGAGGCCGTCGCACGCGCCACGAGCGACAATTTCGAAGCGCTTTTCAAGGGGGTCACCAAATGAGAAATCACTTCAAGAAGCTTCTGTATCTCACTGTCGCAGCGGCAACTTTTACCGCACACGCAGGTTCGTTCGAGGACTTCTTTCGGGCCGTGCGCGGCGACAACGCGAGCGGGGTGCGCACGCTGCTGAACCGCGGGTTCGACCCCAACACGCGCGACGAGCACGGCCAGACCGGGCTGATCATCGCGCTGCGCGAGCCGTCGCCGAAGGTGATCCAGGTGCTGCTCGAATCGCCGCAGACCGACGTGGACATCGCCAACGCCAAGGACGAGACGCCGCTGATGCTGGCCGCCATCAAGGGCCAGCAGGACGTGGTGAACCAGCTGCTCAAGCGCGACGCCGCGGTCAACAAGACCGGCTGGACGCCGCTGCATTACGCGGCCACGAGCGGGCAGCTGACGATCATGAAGGTGCTGCTCGACAACTACGCCTTCATCGACGCCCAGTCGCCCAACGGCACCACGCCGCTCATGATGGCCGCGATGTACGGCTCGACCGAGGCCGTGAAGCTGCTGCTCGCCGAAGGCGCGGACACGGCGATGAAGAACCAGCTCGGCATGACCGCGGTCGACTTCGCGAACAAGGCCGGCCGCAGCGAGGCGGCCCAATTGATCGCGGCCGCCGCCGAGGCGAAGAACGGTCCCAAGCCGATCCCGAAGGACGGCAAGTGGTGAGCGGCTGAGGCCGCTCCGAGCCCGCGCGCGGCAAGCCCGGGAAACGCCCCAAACGGGCGTCACGACACTCGTGCGAGACTCCGCGGAGAAGGAGAAGCAGAGATGAATACGTTCCTATTCATGGTGTTCTTGCTGGTCGTCGGCGCGCTCGCGGCCTGGTACGTGCTGGGCCGCAGGCCGCAGCAGCGCACCAGCGGCTTCGTCGACAAGCCCAAGGCCCGGGCGCCGCTCACGCCGCGCGAACAGGCCATGTACAACCGCCTCGTGCAGACCTTGCCCGACCTCGTGGTGCTGCCGCAGGTCAGCTTCGGCGCCTTGCTCACGGCCCGCACGCGCGCGGCGCGCAGCTCGTTCAGCCGCAAGATCGCCGACTTCGTGGTCTGCGACCGTTCCTTCAAGGTCGTGGCCGTGGTCGAGCTCGGCGACAAGTCGGGCAGCAAGGGCAAGTCGCAGCGCGACGACAAGCATGCGCTGCTGATCGAGGCCGGCTACCGCGTGCTGCGCTATCCGCGCGTGCCCGACGTGGGACGCGTGGAGGCGGATTTCGATCCGACGCTGGCGTCGGTGAGCCCGATGGGGTCCTGAAACCCGGGGTGCTGCCGGTATCGCTGGCCTGGGCCGGGATCCAGATCAAGAACACAATGTGCATTATGTTAAATGACTGATGCGCCGCTCCGGCAAGGCACCCCCTGATGCTCGACCAGAAGACCACCACCCTCGACATCGACACCCCGGGCCGCGGCCTGCTGGAGATCACGGCGCCCGTGGCCCGCTGGGTCGAGCGCACGGGCTTGCGCACCGGCCTGCTCACGCTGTTCGTGCGCCACACCTCGGCGAGCCTGCTGATCCAGGAGAACGCCGATCCGGACGTGCAGGCGGATCTCGAACGCTTCTTCGCGCGCCTCGTGCCCGACGGCGATCCTCTGTTCAGGCACCGCGACGAAGGCCCGGACGACATGCCCGCCCACGTGCGCGCGGCGCTCACGGCCGTGCAGCTGTCGATTCCGGTCCAGGACGCGCGGATGGTCCTCGGCACCTGGCAAGGCGTCTATCTCTGGGAGCACCGCGTGCGGCCGCACCGCCGGCAGGTGGTGCTGCACCTGATCGGCCGCTAGGATGAAGGCGCATCTCTTTCACCCAGGAGCCAAGCCATGTCGAACCACGTCTACAAGTCGCTCGAACTCACGGGCTCGTCGCCGATCGGCATCGAGGATGCGGTGCAGACCGCCATCTCCAAGGCGCACGAGACGGTGCGCAACATCCAGTGGTTCAGCGTCTGCGAGACGCGCGGCCACGTGGTCGACGGCAAGGTCGCGCACTGGCAGGTGACGATCAAGGTCGGCTTCACGCTCGAGTAGCCGCCGGCGGCTGTGCGCCTTCAGTCCGCGATCACGTGCAGGCTGTGGTGGAGCCGCCGCGCGCGGGCGCACATGCGCGCGAATGCGCGCAGGAACGCATGCACGGCCGGGCGGTCCGTGCATCCCGGCGCGACCGCGAGCAGCTCCTTGCGCAGGCCCGCCAGCGCGGGCCCCGCGATCACCATCTCGGCCGACGCGCCGTAGTAGTGTTTCCAGAAGGTCTGGAGCGTGCCCTGCTCGAGTTCGTCGATCACGAGCGCGTAGCCGTCCTCCCAGACCGACTCGTCCATCGCGAGGACGGGAAGACCGGGCGTGTCGGGCCGCACGCCGTCGGGCACCTGGACGATCCGCCGCATCGCTCAGCCGCTAGCGGCAGTTGCCCGGCGCGCCGGAGAACTCGGGAAACTCGGTGACGACCGTGCCATTGCTCGCGCTTTCGAAGATCAGGCGACCGCACTTCTCGCCCGCGGTGCCGACCACCGTGCCGAGGTTCGCGTCATAGCGGATGCGGTTGTCGGGCTGCACGGTGCGGTACTGGTTCGGCGCATTCTGGACCATGCGGCAGAAGGTCTGCGCGGCGGCCGCGTCGGTGCAGTACCGGGGCAGCAGCTGGCTCGCGCCCGAGGAGGCCGTGCAGTGCCGCGCGAAGATGTGATGGAAGCCCGCGGTGGTGACGACGCATGCGGCGTCGGTGCCCACCTGCCCTGCTTCCGTCCTGCGTCCTGCGCCCTGGCAGCCGCTCAGCAGCGCGACGGCGACGGCACAGAGCGCGGCGAGTCGGTTCGTGGTGTTCATGGTCGGGTCCTCAGCGAAATTTGATGATGTAGTTGACCGAGATGTTCTTCGGCCGCGTTTCGGAGGCAATGCGCGCGGGCTTGCTCGGCACCGCGGTCTCGAGGTCGCCCGACGCCTGGCCGGCCGCATTGCCGCTTTGCGACACGGCCGCGAGCACCACGGCCTTGTAGCTGTGCGTGTGGGTCTGCAGCGCATCGCACTGGTAGGAGCCCACGCCGTTGACGGTGCCGCTGCCGGTCGGGCCGACGCGCGACGCGGCATCGGGGTCCATGCCCGAGCCCGCGTCGTTGCCGCGCAGGAACAGGCCGCGGTAGTCGGGGATGCAGAAGTCGTCGCCGGCACCGCCGTACAGGTAGCCGAGCACGGCGAACAGCTCGGGATAGGCCCCGGCCTTGAGCCTGCGGCCGTCGCAGAGCATCCAGCCCTGGGCTTCGAGCCAGGTGGTCGGGATGTCGGTGCGCTCGGGCGCGGCCACCGAGTTCTGGCTCGCGCAGCCGGTGCCGCTCCAGAGGTTGTTGGCATCGCCGGAGACCGGATGCACCTGTCCCGCGAACCCGCAGATGCTGCCTACGCAGAGAGCGAACATGGAAAGCTCCTCGGCATGGGCGCCGGAGCGGCCGTGGCCGCCCCGGTGCGCCCGGTGGTGCGACAGCGGCGTCGGATCAGCGCGAGGTCAGCAGCAGGCGCTGCCTGTTCGCCTGGGCCAGCGTCTGCGGCTGGTCCCAGCTGCCGTCGGCGTTCAGCGTGGTCGTGAGCGCGTAGATGCCGGTGGGATAGACCAGCTCGAGCGGGTTGTTGATCGCGCTGACGTCGATCACGTCGCCCGGCAGGTACGAGCCGTAGGCCAGGAAGTAGCGCGGATGCGGCGAGAAGGTCAGGTTCTGGTTGGGACGCGCCTGCACCGCATAGACGGTGCTGCCGCCCATCGTCACGCCGACCGCGGCGTCCGACTTGATCGGGATGTTCCGCGATTCGGCCAGGTAGAAGCGGTCCGGGTCGGGCCCCTGGGTCGGGTCGACGAACTGGTAGGCGCCGTTGTAGTCCAGCGTGATCTTGTTGTTGCCGCCGGTCGGATCGAAGGTCTCCGACGCGGTAAAGACGATGCCGGGCTGCAGCTCGCCGGTCTCGGCCCACGAGAAGCCGGTGTCGAGGTTCCACTGGAACTGCACGCGCGCGGTCGGGCTCGGGTTCGAGAACTTCGAGAACCAGGCCAGCGACAGCGCGTTCGGCGACCAGCTGCCGGGGTCGTTCTGGAACACCATGAAATACGCCGACTCGCTGGCGCGGTTGTTGATGGTGACGGAATAGATCTTGCCCATGACGCTCTCCAGAGAAAGGGGTTGGTTGAACAGTCCGGGCCGAAAGGGCCGCGAACTGGAACCGACTCTAGAAAGCCGTCGCCGCCAATGAAATTACAGCCGATTACAGCGCCCTGCCCCGCGCCGTCGCGCCGCCCTCGATCTCGAACGGATAGCCGCCGAAGCGCACGTCGCCGCGGCGGCGCTCGACCAGCGCGGGCTCGCCCGCATGCGCCGGCAGCGCGCTCGACAGCTGGTGCTTGGCGCGGAAGATCTGGATGTTCACGTACGAAGGCTCGACGCCGAGCATGCGCGAAAGCGCCTCGAGGCCGATCCACCCCTGGCTGGCCGGCGCGACGCCGCGCTGCGCATCCTGCGCGCGCAGCCGCGCGAGCGTGACGAGCGTGTAGTGGTGGATGCGCTCGCCGAGCGGGACGATGCCGCCGTCGGCCACCAGGTCGAGCCGGGTGTGCTCCTCGTCCTGGCTCACGTTGAAGCGCAGCACCGGTGCCGCGGGCGCGGCCGCGCCCGGCAGCGGGTTCTCCGCGGTCGATTCGAGGTCGTCGCAGCGCACGAACTCCCAGGCGCCGCCGGCCGTGCGCACGACCGCGCCGTCGTGCAGCGGCTCGATGCCGCCGATGTGCTCGAGCAGCCAGCGGCCGTCGCGGAAATGGACGTTCGCCTCGGGCTGCCGCGCGTCGGGCAGCAGGTTCTCGCGCAGCGCGAGCGGTCGCGGCGCGCCGGTGCCGTCGACCGGGAACAGGCAGGTGGCCGGCGGCGACAGCTCGTCGACGATCCACACCGAATCCTCGCCCTGCCCGAGCCGCACTTCGGCGCCCGCGCGCAGCGCGGTCCAGCGCCCGCTCGCGAGGCGCTCGCCGTCGAGCGTGGTGCCGTTGCGGCTCTGGTCGACGATCTGCCACGCGAGCCGGTCCCAGCGCACCAGCGCATGGACCTGCGAGACGTCGGGCGCCTGCAGCACCGTCTGGCATGCCGAGGGCCGCCGGCCGAAGGCGTGCATCGGACGCAGCACGATGCGGCGCCCGTCGAGCTTGTTGCGAAAGATGGCCATCGTCGCGTGGGGTCTCCTGCCGGGGGTCAGACGTAGAGCGGCTGCGGGTTCAGTTCTTCCTCGCGCAGCGCGGCGCCGCGCCATCCCAGCGCCACCGACACGCGGTACAGGCGCGGGTTGCCGAGCTCGGGCCAGATGTGGCACAGGCCCGGCACCACGACCTTGACGGTGTGCAGCGGGATGTCGGGTCGCGTGTGGTCGAGCACCACGGTCTCCATGCCGAGCGAAGCGGCGATCGCGACGCAGCGCTCGATCTCGCGTGCGATGTCCACCGGCCCGGCCGCGCGTCCGGACGCCGCGGCGGTCGCGCCGCCCTCCTCCGCGGGCATCAGGAAGGAAGGGTCCGCGTCGGGCGGCAGGTCGAAGGTCTTCTGCGCGGCGATCAGCTGCGCCATCTCGGTGAGCGCGCGTTCGCAGGCCAGCACCGCGTCGGGGCTGCAGCCGAAGCCGATCGCCCATCGGCCCGTCGCGCGATGCCGGCCGACCGCCGCCGCCACGGGGATGCCGAAGTCGTGCGTGAGGTCGAGCAGCCAGTGCCGCCATGCCGCGCTGAGGCTGCGCGCGACGCGCGCCCGGGTCGCGGGCGGCAGGCACGCCGCATCGATCGCGCGGCGTCGGACCGCGCCGTACCACCAGATGGCGGCGGCATCGCGTTCCACGAGCTCGAGCATGCCCTGCAGGATCGCCTCCTCGCGCGTGTTGCCCGCGGCGCAGCCGTTCGAGGTCCAGAGCGAATGGCGCCGGCTCTCGCGGGGCGCATGCGCGTAGCAGAACGCGAATGGCAGGTAGCGCCGCGCACCGGCGGTCAGCGACCAGGCCGGCGCCCACCAGGCGGTTTCGCCGGGCCGCGGCGCGGGCCGTGCCACGGCATGCGGCGGCCTGCGCGCCGGATCGTCGAAATGCGCGCGCTGCCGCGCGCTGAACAGCGCGAGCGCTTCGGGAGGGATGCAGGGTGCATCGAGCGCCGATGCGGGCGCGACCACGCAGGCCTCGTCGCCCTCGAAGAAGGCCGCATGGCGCTCGATGGCCTCGCAGAGCGCGCTCGCGCGCGACTGCGCCGGCGACATGCCCTTGCCGAGGCACGGCTGCACCAGCCCGCCGGGCGCCGGGTCGTCGCTTGCGGGCGGCGGCTTGAAGATCTCGCTGCGGTAGACCGTCAGGCCGTCCTCCATCTCCTCGCCCAGCGGCACCAGCCGCGCCACCACGCCGCCGAGCGCATCGAGGTGCGGCGCCAGCCGCTCGAGCGTGGCCTCGGCCGGCATGCTGCGCCAACCGCCGTCGACGCGCGCCTCCCCCCGCGCCGACGACAGCACGATCGGCCGCTGCTGCCGGCGCGCCATCCGTCCCGCGTCGCCGCAGTGCGGGCACTGCGGCCGCGCGTGCACGGCGTGGGGCGCATCGGGCGCCAGCGTCCACAGCCGCTGGGCCTGCTGCGCGAGCAGATCGCACGCGCGGGGCCGCAGGTCTTCGAGGCGTGCTTCGACCAGCGCCGCGTCGGCCCGTGCCGGCAGGCCGCTCGACCGTGCGCCCTGGCGGCTTTCCCACCAGGCGCGCGCGGGCTGGTTGCGCCGCAGCCGGTGCGCGAGACAGTGCCAGCAGGCCGGCCGTGCGCCCGCCGGCGACGCGAACAGCGGGCCGACCATCGCGCGCTCGCCGGTCGGCTTCACCGGCAGCCATGGCTGCCGCGCCGCGTGCCGCTGCCGGTCGATCGCGGCCAGCCGCGGGTCGAGCAGGTCGTCGCAGAACACGACCGCGAGGCCTTCGGCCTGTGCGGCCACGGCGCGCGTCCATCGCAGGGCGGCGGCCTCGTCGAGCGCCTCCGTGAGCACGATGGCCTCGACGCCTTCGCGCACCGCGATGCGGCGCGGCGGCAGGGAAAAGTCGGGCACCACGAAGCGCTCGGCGCCGCGCGGCGCCACCGGCCGGACCAGGCCCTGCCGCGCGAGCGCATCGAGCGCGTGCAGCATCTGCGCCAGCAGCACCGGCGGCCCGTCGGACGCGCACAGGGCCGCCAGGCTGATCCGTTCGTGCAGCGGTCGCGCGAGCGCGACCACGCCCGGCATGTCGAGCCTGAGCAGTTCGCCTTCGCCGATCAGCAGCAGGCCGTCCGGCCGCGCCACGGGCGGCAGGAACCGGGGGTGCCACTCGAACGCGTCGCCGAAGAAATCCATGGCACCCCGCGGCTAGGTGTGATGTCTCAATAGGTTGTTCATCCGTCCCGGACCTGGGAAGCTGTGGTTACC
>CBHTTS010000146.1:0-12225 GCA_966095775.1 uncultured Variovorax sp.
AGCCGAGGCGCCGCGCCGTCTTCTCGAAGCGCTGGTGGATCAGGTCGGCCCAGAGGCCGCTGCCCGTCATGCGGGTGGCGAAGTCGGCGTCGTAGTCCTTGCCGCCGCGCATCTCCTGGATGCGCGCCATGATGCGCTGCGCGCGCTGCGGATAGTGCAGCTCGAGCCACTGGCGGAACAGCGGTGCCACTTCCCAGGGCAGGCGGATCACGGTGTAGAAGGCGCTGCGCGCGCCCGCGGCCCAGGCGGCCTCGAGCACCTGCTCCATGTCCTCGTTCACGAACGGGATCTGCGGCGCCACGCTCACGCCCACCGGCACGCCCGCCTCGGCCAGCGTGCGGATGGTGCGCAGCCGCCGGTGCGGCGCCGCCGCGCGCGGCTCGAGCTTGCGCGCGAGCTCGCCGTCGAGCGTGGTCACCGTGATGTACACCGCCGCGAGCCGCTTCGCCGCCATCGGCGCGATCAGGTCGAGGTCGCGCTCGACCGCGCTCGACTTGGTGACCAGCGCGAACGGATGCTGCGTCTCGCTGAACAGCTCGATCACGCCGCGCGTGAGCCGCAGCTCGCGCTCGATCGGCTGGTAGCAGTCGGTGGCGGTGCCGATCGCGATGTGGCTCGGCCGGTAGCGCCTGCGCCCGAGTTCGGCGCGCAGCAGCTCGACGATGTTGTGCTTGGCGATCAGCTTGGTCTCGAAGTCCAGGCCCGGCGACAGGTTCAGATAGCTGTGGGTGGGCCGCGCGAAGCAGTAGATGCAGCCGTGCTCGCAGCCGCGGTAGGGGTTGATCGAGCGGTCGAAGGAGACGTCGGGCGAGTCGTTCTCGTTGAGAGCCGACTTCGCGTCCTCGAAGCGCAGCTCGGTCGCGAGCGGCGCCAGTTCCCCGGCCTCGGCCGCGCCCTGCTCGAGCGTGCCCCAGCCGTCGTCGAAGTCGTTGCGCTCGTCGCCCGAGAAACGGTGCGCGAGCCGCGTGGCCGCGCCGCGGCCCTTGATGGCATGGATCGGGATGAAGGCGGCGGGCATGGCAGTCCTTGCGGCTGGATAACTGTTTATTTATACAGTGTTTCGCATCGAACAACCAGTGGCGGATTTTTTATTTCTCTCTTGACAGAAATTTCAAAAATCCTAGACTGCGAGCCATGCAACTCACCGACGTCCAGCGCAAGTTCGTGCTCCACTGGGGCGAGATGGGCTCGATGTGGGGCGTCAACCGCACGGTCTCGCAGATCCACGCGCTGTTGTTCGTCCATGGCCACGCGATGCACGCCGAGGAGATCTCCGAGACGCTCGGCGTCGCGCGCTCCAACGTGAGCAACAGCCTCAAGGAACTGCAGGCCTGGAACCTCGTGCGGGTGACGCACATCCTCGGCGACCGGCGCGACTATTTCGAGACCAGCGTCGACGTCTGGGAGCTGTTCCGAACGGTCGTGCGCGAGCGCAAGGAGCGCGAGTTCGATCCCACGATCCGCGTGCTGCGCGAGATCGTCGCGAGCCCCGATTTCCAGAAGGAGCCGGCCGACGCGCAGGACCGCATCCGCTCCACCATGGACCTCATGAGCAAGCTCGCGACCTGGGCCGACGAGATGCTGCGCCTGTCGCCGGGCACGCTCGACAAGGTGCTGACGCTGGGCGCGAGCGTGCAGAAGTTCGTGCGCGGCGATGCCGCCGCGCGGCCGGCGCGCGACGACGACGACAACGACCCCAACCAGGCCGGCCTGCCGATGATCTGAGTCCTCTTTTTTTGACCATTGATTTCTGTTTTGACAGAAATTTCGGAAGGAAAATCATGACCCCGCAAACCACCTACCCGCTGACCGTGTTCTTCGATGCGAGCTGCGCCCTCTGCGCCGCCGAAATGGCGGCCATGGCCTCGCGCGACGCGGCACGGCGGCTGCGGCTGGTCGACTGTTCGGCCGCGGGCTTCGACGCCGGCCCTGCGCCGCGCGAAGCGCTGATGACCGCGCTGCACGCGGTCGATGCCGCCGGACGGCTGCACGTGGGCGTCGCCGCGGTCCGCGCCTGCCGCCGGGCCGTGGGTCTGCCCAGCGGCGGCCCGCTGCTCGACCTGCCGCTGCTCGCGCCGCTGGCGGACCGCGCCTACGCGGCGCTGGCGCGCAACCGCCACCGCCTGCCGCGCGGACTGGTGGCGCTGCTCGCGGGCCGCGCGGCGGCGACCGGCGCCTGCGCGCGCGGCAACTGCCGGATCTGAAAGAGAAAGCCAAGGAGCACGACCTCATGCCCAGCATCTTCCAACCCGACGCCCCGCTGCCCCGCACGCATGCGGCACGCGACGCCGCCGCGACCATCGGCAAGGCCGAGACGCAGGCCTATTTCACCGAGGTGGCCCACGACTACCGCGCCTGGAGCCCGGCCTACAACATGCACTTCGGCTTCTGGCGCTGGGGCCTCAATCCGCTGCGGCGCGAGGGCATGCTGGTGGAGATGAACCGCGCCGTGGGCCGCGCGCTGGCGCTCGATGGGCACGCCGGCGCCTGCGTGGTCGACCTGGGCTGCGGCGCCGGCGCGACCGCGCGCACGCTGCTCGTCGACCAGCCCTCGCTCCATGCGGTCACGGTCACCAACGTGGCGGTGCAGAACCGCATCGCCGCGCGGCTCGATGCCGCGGCCGGCGTGGCCGACCGCGTCGCGCACCTCGAGGCCGACTACACCCGCACCGGGCTGCCGCGCGCGCAGGCCGACGGCGCCTGGGCGCTCGAGAGCGCCTGCTACGCGAGCGGCACCGCCAAGGCCGACTTCGTGCGCGAGGCGGCGCGGCTGCTCAAGCCCGGCGCGCGGCTCGCGGTGGTCGACGGCTTCCTGCTGCGGCGCCGGCCCGGCCGCACGGCCGGCTGGCTGCACCGGCTGTGGGCCGACAGCTGGGCCGTGCCCACGCTCGCGGTGCAGGGCGACTTCGTGGCCGCGCTGCGCGCGCACGGCTTCGAGGACGTCGAGGTGCGCTCGCTGCGCTGGCGCGTGGCGCCGAGCGCGCTGCACATCCCGGTGCTGGCCACGCGCTTCGCGCTGGCCGAGCTCTGGAAGGCGCGCGGGCGGCTCAGCCCGTGGCGGCGCAAGCACATCGTCGCGAGCTACTGCGCGCTGGCGCTCGGCCTCTTCTGGCGCGATTTCGACTACTGCATGGTCACGGCCCGGCGCGCCGGCTGAGGCGCGACCGGACACGCGGCACACACGACGAGGAGAAGAAGGTCCCATGCACCCCGACACCGAACGAGATCCGGCCGAGGCGCCGCCGCCCGCGGTCCCGCCGTCGCCGATGCACGAGCCGCCCTCGCGCCAGATGCCCTTCGCCTGGTTCTGGCCGCTCCTGGTCGGCGCGGCGGCAGCCTTCGTGCTGCGGGTGGCCTTCAGCGGCCTGCCGGGCCAGCGCTTCTCGGCCATGCTGGGCGCCTTCATCTACCTCGTGCCCGCGGTCTGCGGCGCGGTGACGGTCTACATGGCCGAGCGCACGGCCCGGCGCGGCTGGGGCTACTACCTCTGGGCGCCGTGGATCTCGACCGCGCTGTTCGTCCTCGGCACGCTGCTGGTCTACATCGAGGGCCTGATCTGCGCTATCGTCATCGTGCCGATGTTCGCGGTGATGGGCAGCATCGGCGGCCTCGCGATGGGCCTGGTCTGCCGCGTGACGAACTGGCCGCGTCCGGCGCTCTACGGCTTCGCGGTGCTGCCGCTGGCGCTCGGCGCGATCGAGCCGCAGTGGCCCAACCCGGAGCGCATCTCGCAGACCTCGCGCACGCTCTTCATCGCCGCGCCGGCCGAGCGCGTGTGGCATGCGCTCCACGACGCGCGCGACATCCGGCCCGCCGAACTGGGCGATGCCTGGGCCTGGCGCATCGGCGTGCCGATGCCGGTGGCCGGCGTGACGCGGCAGACGCCCGAGGGCCGCGTGCGCCAGGTGCAGTGGCAGAAGAACGTGCACTTCGAGGAACTCGTCACCGAGTGGCAGCCCGCGCGGCGCGTGAAGTGGCGCTACCGCTTCTCGCCCGACTCCTTCCCGCCGGGCGCGCTCGACGACCACGTGGTGATCGGCGGCCACTACTTCGACCTGCGTGACACCGCGTACACGCTCGTGCCGCGCGACGGCGGCACCGAGCTGCGCATCGACGTGTCGTGGCGCGTCAGCACGCGCTTCAACTGGTACGCCGACCGCGTGGCGCAGCTGCTGCTCGGCGACTTCTCGGAGCACATCCTGCGCTTCTACAAGGCGCGCAGCGAAGCCGGCACGGCGCCGGCCGCGACCGCGGAGGCCGCGCGATGAAGGATCGTCGCCCGGTCTTCGAGCAGGTGCTCGGCCCGCAGTGGGAGCGGCTCGGCGCGGTCGTCCGCCGGCACTACACGATGGCGCCTTACTCCGCCGACCACGTCTGCGTGCACGGCACCATGGACGAGGTGCACCACGCGCGCTGGGCGCGCATGCTGATGCCCCTCGGCCGGCTGTTCGGCGCGCTCGTGCCGCACGCCGGCCGCGCGGTGCCGATCGAGGTGCACTACCGCTGCCGGCCCGACGATGCCCAGCTCCACTGGGACCGCATCTTCCGCTTCGAGGGCCGCGCCCCTTCCACTTCCGCTCGCGCATGGCGCTCGCGCGCGGCAAGGGCGAAGTGATCGAGTACGTGCGCTTCGGCCTGGGCCTGCGGCTGGCCGTGAGCGCGGAGGACGGCGCGCTGGTGTTCCGCGACCGCGGCTACGTCTGGCGCGTGTTCGGCGGGCTGCACCTGCCGCTGCCGCTCGGCCTGCTGATGGGCACGGCCTACGTCGAGGAGCGGCCCGATCCGCAGGACGGCGAGTGCTTCAGCATGCGCATGGTGCTGCGCCACCGCTGGTTCGGCGACGTGTTCCGCTACAGCGGGCGCTTCCGGCTGCCCGTCAGGGCGCCGGCGGGCCCTGGCGCCGCGCGCGCGGCCCCTTGAGCGAAAGCCGGCGCACCACGCGCTCGGCGCCGCGCGGCAGCCGCTCGCCCAGGAAGGCAATCAGCGCCTGCGCCGCCACGTTGCGCATCGGCCCGGGCAGGTAGGCCAGCACCACGCGGCGCTCGACGCGCGGCTTCTCGAGCGGCAGCACCACCAGCTCGGGGTCGCGCAGCGACCCGGTGTAGAGCCGCGGCATCAGGCCCAGCGCCTGCCCGCTGCGCACCAGCGCATAGAGCGTCTCGGAATAGCTCACGCGGTAGGGCTCCGCCCCCTGCGCGAACTGGGCGCGCGCCGGATTGCCGAGCGCGGGCATGCTGCCGCTCTCGAACATCACGAGCCGTTCGCGGCCCACGGCCTCCCAGCTCGTGCGCTCGGCCGCGGCGAGCGGATGGTCGCGCCGCACCACGAGCACCAGCGGGTCGCGGAACAGGTCGACGCACACCAGCCCGCCCGGCGGCTCGGTGATCGCGGCCACCGCCATGTCGAGCTGGCCGCTGCGCAGCTCGGCCAGCAGCGTGGTCGAGGGCGCATCGCGCCAGGCGATCTCGAGCTCGCGCCCGTCGGCCGCGAGGAACTCGCCCGCCGCGGCCATGACGCGCGCGCTCGCCGAGGGGATCACGCCCACGCGCACGAAGGCCCGGCCGCGCCGCACCGTGCTCTCGATGTCGCGCAGCGCGACCTCGACGGTGTTGACGAGGAAGTCCGTGCGCGCGAGCACCTCGGCGCCGACCGCCGTGAGTTCCAGCCGGTGGGTGGAGCGGGTCAGCAGCTCGGCGCCGAGCAGCTTCTCCATCTGCTTGATCGCGTTGCTCAGGGCCGGCTGGGTGATCGCGAGCCGGCGCGCGGCGCGGCCGAAGTGCCCCTCCTGCACGAGCACCGAGAAGAACTGGAGCTGGCGCAGCGTGAGCGCCCGCAGCGGCGAGGAAGCCATGGCCTGCCTTTATCGATTCAGTGAATCAAATTATAGAAATTCAAAATTTTCCTTATGGACCCCGCCTGCCTAGACTGCGCGCATGAGCCCGCCCGACCTGCCGCCCCTGACGCTGGAATCGATGCTGCGCGCGATGCCCAAGGTCGAGCTGCACTGCCACCTGTTCGGCACCGTGCGGCACGCCACCTTCCAGGCGCTCAACGCGCGCGCCGGCTCACCGCTCGCGGCCGAGGAGATCGAGGGCTTCTACACCCGCGGCGAGAAGCCCGTGGGCGTGCTGCGCGTGCTGCGCGCGCTCGACGCGCAGCTGGTGCGCAGCCCCGGCGACCTCTACCAGCTCACGCGCGAATACCTCGAGGACGCCGCGGCCCACCAGGTGCGCCATGCGGAGTTCTCCTGGAACCCGACCGGCACGGTGCAGGCCTCGGGCATCGCCTACCCGATGGCGCAGGCCGCGATCGTGCGCGCGATCCAGGACGCGGCGCAGGAGTACGGCATCACGGGCCGCCTGATCGCCGCGATCGACCGCGAGGCGAGCCCCGAGGCCGCGGTCGAGATGGTCGAGTGGGTCAAGGCCAACCGCTGCGACGAGGTGGTCGGCATCGGCATCGACTACCGCGAGGTGGACCGGCCGCCCGAGCTGTTCGCGCGCGCCTATGCCGAGGCGCGCCGCGCCGGGCTCAGGACCACCGCGCATGCGGGCGAGTTCGGCATGCCCTGGACGAACGTGCGCACCGCGCTCGACCTGCTGCAGGTGGACCGCATCGACCACGGCTACACGGTGGTCGACCAGCCCGACTTCGCGCGCGCGTGCGCCGAGCGCGGCGTGGTCTTCACCGTGGTGCCGACCAACTCCTACTACCTGCGCACGCTGCCGCCCGAGCGCTGGGCACTCGACCATCCGATCCGCCGCATGCCCGGCCTGGGCCTGCGCATCCATCCGAACACCGACGATCCGACGCTGCACAAGGTCACGCCCACCGGGGCCTGGCTGATGATGGTGCGCGACTTCGGCTTCGGCCTCGACGACCTGCGCGGCTTCATGCTGAACGGCCTCGACGGCGCCTGGATCGACGACGGCCAGCGCCGCGCATGGCGCGCCGAGTGGGCCGCGGCGTTCGACGCGCTGCGCGCACGCCTCGCCGACGAACCGCATCCCGACCATCCGCAACCCGCCACGCCATGAACACCTCCCGCCGCCTGCTCCTTCTCGCCGCCGCGCTCGGCGCGGCACTGCCCGCCGCGGTCCTCGCGCAGCCCGCCTGGCCGGCCGCGAAGCCGATCACGCTGATCGTGCCGTACACCGCGGGCGGCAGCGTCGACGTCAACGCGCGGCTCGTCGCCACGCGGCTCGCCGAACGGCTCAAGCAATCCGTGGTGATCGAGAACGTGGCCGGCGCGGGCGGCGCGATCGGCGTGGCCAAGGCCGTGAGCGCCGCGCCCGACGGCTACACGCTCGTGGTCGGTCCCGACAGCGCGATCGCGATCGGCCGGCTCGTGAACCCCGCGGCCTTCAAGTTCGATCCGCTCAAGGACCTCGCGCCGGTCGGCATGCTCAATACCGCACCGATGGTGCTGGTGGCGCGGCCCGGTCTCGAGGCGCGCAGCTATGCCGACTTCGTGAAGCTCGCCAAGGCCAAGCCCGGCGCCTACAACTACGCCACCTCGGGCGTGGGCACGGTGCTGCAGCTCGCGATGGAGCTGCTCAAGCAGCGAAGCGGCATCTTCGTGACCCACGTGCCCTACCGCGGCGGCGCGCAGATCGCGACCGACGTGATCGGCAACCAGGTCGACCTCGCGATGCTCGTGAGCACGAGCGCGATCCCGCACGTGAACGGCAGGCGCCTGCATGCGCTCGGCCTCACCGGCAGCCAGCGGCTGCCCGCCCTGCCCGACGTGCCGACCTTCGGCGAGATGCCCGGCCTCAAGGGCTTCGACATGGTGAGCTGGACCGGCATCTTCGCGCCCGCGAAGACGCCCGCCGCGGCGGTCGCGCGGCTGAACCAGGAACTGAACGCGGTGCTCGCCGAGGAGCCGGTGCGCGCCAAGCTCGCCGAACAGGGCGCGCTGCCGGGCCAGGGCACGCCCGAGGAATTCGGCCGCTTCGTCCAGGCCGAGTACGCGCGCAATCAGAAGATCGTGCAGTCGGCCAACATCAAGGAATGAAGGCCTACTGTTCTTCCGGCCAGTCGCGGATGTAGGCCTTCAGCATCTTGTTCTCGAAGTTCTGCGCATCGACCACGGCCTTGGCGACGTCGTAGAAGCTGATCACGCCCATCAGCATGCGCTTGTCCATCACCGGCATGTAGCGCGCGTGGCGCTCGAGCATGATGCGGCGGATCTCGTCGAGTTCGGTCTCGAGCGTGCAGGTGACGGGCGCATCGTCCATGGCCTTGCGCACGAGCGTGCCGCCGACCTGGCCGCCGTTCTCGACGATGGCCACGATCACTTCCCGGAAGGTGAGCATGCCCACGAGGTCGCCGTGTTCCATCACCACGAGCGAGCCGATGTCCTTTTCCGCCATGGTCTTGACCGCCTCGGCCAGCAGGTCGTCGGGCGTGATGGTGAAAAGCGTGTTGCCCTTGACGCGAAGGATGTCGCTGACTTTCATCGTTTGCTCCTCTCGGAAATCTTTCTCGGCGGCGGTGCCGATTTGAATATAGCCCACAATCGGCGCCGACCCGTGACGCCCATGAAGCGCACGCATGTTTAGCCGCGCCACGGGCCCCACGCGAACGAACCCAGAAAGGTCCCCATGCCCGGCTATTCCGACCCCGGCTTCGACACCCTGGCGCTGCACGCCGGCGCCGCGCCCGACCCCGCCACCGGCGCGCGGGCGGTGCCGATCCATCTCAGCACCTCCTTCGTCTTCGAATCGAGCGACCACGCGGCGGCGCTGTTCAACCTCGAACGCGCGGGCCACGTCTACTCGCGCATCAGCAACCCGACCAACGCGGTGCTCGAGCAGCGCGTCTCGGCGCTCGAAGGCGGCATCGGCGCCATCGCCACCGCGAGCGGCCAGGCCGCGCTGCACCTCGCGGTCGCCACGCTGATGGGCGCCGGCTCGCACATCGTCGCGAGCACCGCGCTCTACGGCGGCTCGCAGAACCTGCTGCACTACACGATGCGCCGCTTCGGCATCGAGACCACCTTCGTCAGGCCCGGCGACCTCGACGGCTGGCGCGCCGCGATCCGGCCCGAGACCCGGCTGCTGTTCGGCGAGACGGTCGGCAACCCCGGCCTCGACGTGCTCGACATCCCCGCGGTGAGCGAGATCGCCCATGCGGCGGGCGTACCGCTGCTGGTCGACTCCACGCTGACCTCGCCCTACCTGATCAAGCCCTTCGACTGGGGCGCGGACCTGGTCTACCACTCGGCCACCAAGTTCCTCTCGGGCCACGGCACGGTGATCGGCGGCGTGGTGGTCGACGGCGGCAGCTTCGACTGGGAGCGCTCGGGCAAGTTCGCCGAGCTGACGCAGGCCTACGACGGCTTCCACAACATGGTGTTCAGCGAGGAGAGCACGGTCGGCGCCTTCCTGCTGCGCGCGCGGCGCGAAGGCCTGCGCGACTTCGGCGCGGCGATGAGCCCGCACACCGCCTGGCTGATCCTGCAGGGCATCGAGACGCTGCCGCTGCGCATGGAGCGCCACATCGACAACACGCAGAAGGTGGTCGAGTTCCTCGCCGCCCATCCCTTCGTCTCGCGCGTGGGCCATCCGCTGATCGAATCGCATCCGAGCCATGCGCTCGCGCAGAAGCTGCTGCGCCGCGGCGCGCGCGGCGCGGGCGCGGTGTTCAGCTTCGACATCAAGGGCAGCCGCGCGCAGGGCAAGGCCTTCATCGAGGCGCTCAAGCTGTTCAGCCACCTGGCGAACGTGGGCGACTGCCGCAGCCTCGTGATCCATCCCGCGAGCACCACCCATTTCCGCATGAGCGACGAGGCGCTCGCGGGCGCGGGCATCTCGCAGGGCACGATCCGGCTGTCGATCGGCCTGGAGGACCCGGCCGACCTGATCGACGACCTCAAGCGCGCGCTCAAGGCCGCGGAAAAGGCGGGAGCCTGAGATGAACTACACCGTCAACGGCCACGCCGCCTACTGCTACACCGGCGGCAAGCCCTTCGATGCCGCGAAGCCCACCGTGGTGTTCATCCACGGCGTGCTCAACGACCACAGCGTCTGGATCCTGCAGAGCCGCTGGTTCGCGAACCACGGCTGGAACGTGCTCGCGCTCGACCTGCCGGGCCACTGCAGGAGCGAAGGCCCGCCGCCGGCCAGCGTGGAGGAGGCGGCGCAGTTCGTCCTGGCGCTGCTCGACGCGGCCGGCGTGCCGAAGGCGGCGCTGGTCGGCCACAGCTTCGGCTCGCTGATCGCGCTCGAGGCCGCCGCGCGCGCGCCGGCGCGCGTCACGCACCTCGCGATGGTCGGCACCGCGTACCCGATGACGGTGTCGCCGGCGCTGCTCGAAAGCTCGCTGAACGAGCCCGAACGCGCGATCGCGATGGTCAACACCTTCTCGCACGCGCTGCTCGCGCCGCCGCCCTCCTCGCTCGGCCCGGGCACCTGGCTCTACGGCAGCTCGCGCGCGCTGATGCGGCGCGTGCTCGCGAGCAACCGCGCGGCCAACGTGTTCCACATCGGCTTCAAGGCCTGCAACGACTACGCGAACGGCGAAGCCGCGATGGAGAAGGTGCAGTGCCCGGTGCTGTTCCTGCTCGGCGACGCCGACCAGATGACGCCGCCGCGCGCCACCAAGGCGCTGGTCGGCAAGGCACGGCAGGCCAAGGTGGTGACCGTGCATGCGGGCCACGCGCTCATGAGCGAGGCGCCCGACGCGGTGCTGTTCGCGCTGCGCGACTTCGTCGGCGCGCCGGGCTGACCCGGCGCGGCCTCATTCGGCGACGATGCCCGCGCGGTGCGCCAGCGCGCGGTAGCGCGAGATCTCGCCCTCCATCTGCGCGCGGAAGGCGGCCGCGCCGATGACCACGGGCTCCATGCCCTGGGCGCGCAATTGCGCCTGCAGCGCGGCGCTGCCCATGGCGGCCGCGACCGCGCGCGAGAGCTGCGCCAGCACCGGGGCCGGCGTGCGCGCGGGCGCGGCGAAGCCGTACCAGGCGTCGAAGGTGGCCTCGGGCAGGCCCTGCTCGGCCAGCGTGCGCACCTCGGGCAGCAGGCTCGATCGCGTCGCGCCGACGATGCCGAGCGCGCGCAGCCTGCCCGCGCGCACATGCGGCGCGACCGAGGCCACGGTGTCGATGCCGACCTCGATCTCGCCGCCGACCAGCGCGAGCGCGGCCTGGCTGCTGCCCTTGTACGGAATGTCCTGCAGCTGCACGCCCGCCGCCAGCGCGAGCAGTTCGCCCGCGAGGTGCGGCCCGGACCCCGCGCCGAAGGTGGCGTAGCGGATGCCCCTGGGCCGGGCCCTGGCGGCGGCGACCAGCTCCGGCAGCGTGCGCCAGGGCGTGCCCGCGCCCACCACCAGCACCAGCGGCGTGCGCGCCACGATCGCGATCGGCGCCAGGTCGCGCACCGGGTCGTAGGGCAGCCTGGCGCGCAGCGCGGGATTCACGCTGTAGCTCGTCGAGCCCGACAGCAGCAGCGTGTGGCCGTCGGGCGCGGCCTTGGCGACCGCATCGGTGCCGATGACCGTGGCGGCGCCGGGCTTGTTGTCGACCACCACGGGCTGGCCGAGCCGCTCGGCCAGGCCCTGGCCCATCGCGCGCGCCACGAGGTCGGTGCCGCCGCCGGGCGGAAAAGGCACCACGAGCCGGACCGGCCGTTCGGGCCAGGCGGGCTGCGCGGCGGCGGGCAGCGAAAGGACGGCGAGCAGCGCGCAGGCGCCGGAGAACAGGCCGCGGCGGCGGACGGAAGGGATGGCAGTGGTCATCGGTGCGTCGGAAGTGGAAGGCTCAGGAAGCGGCATCGGGCGTGCGCCCCGCGGACCAGGGCGCGGCGCCCGGTTCGCCGAGGTCCCAGTAGAGGCCGGCCATGATCTGCAGGCCCTCGCGCGCGAGCGGCGCGAGCAGATGCTCGTTCGGCGCATGCTGCGCGCAGGCCGGGTAGGAATGCGGCACCCAGAGCGTGGGCAGGCCCAGCAGCTGCGCGAAGACGTCGTTCGGCAGCGAGCCCGCGAGGTTGGGCAGCAGCTCGACCGGCTGCCCGCTGCTGCGCGCGATCGAGCGCCGCGCCCACTCGACCCAGGGATTCGCGAGGTCGAGCCGCGTGGCCGCGCCCTCGAGCGTGACCTGCACCTCGACCGCGCCGAAGCCGTGCGCATCGAGGTGCGCGCGCACGATGCGCGCGAGCTCGCGCCAGGGCGTGCCGACCACGAAGCGCAGCTGGCAATGCGCCACGGCCTCGGGGGGAATCGCGT
>CBHTTS010000147.1:0-12210 GCA_966095775.1 uncultured Variovorax sp.
GCCCCTCCTGCCACCCCCCGCGGGCGCGGGGGGGGGTGGGGGGGGTGCCCCCCCCCACGGCGTGTCCATCGCCACCGCCGCGTGCCCCCATCCCGACCTTCCCCCAGAGGGGGAAGGAGTCGATACACCAACACCGGAATCCATCGCCATGACGCTCTCGGACATGTGGAACATCGGCCTGATGCAGGGCTTCGCGGGCCTGAGCCTGTTCGCGGTGCTGCTGCTCATGGGCCTCGGGCTCGCGATCATCTTCGGGCAGATGGGCGTGATCAACATGGCGCACGGCGAGTTCATGACGATCGGCGCCTACTCGATCTACCTCGCGGCGCAGGTGACCGAGCGCCTCTCGCCGGCCTGGATGCCGTACTACTTCCCGGTCGCGATCGCGCTGGCCTTCGTGTTCGCGTTCGTGGTCGGCTGGATCGTCGAGTGGCTGCTGATCCGGCACCTCTACCGGCGCCCGCTCGACACGCTGCTCGCGACCTGGGGCGTGAGCCTCGGGCTGCAGCAGATGTTCCGCAGCTTCATCGGGCCGAAGGAGGTGAGCCCGACGCTGCCCGACTGGCTCATGGGCTCGTGGACGCCGCACGAGGGCCTCGACATCCCGATCAACGGCCTGTTCGTGCTCGCGCTCACGGCGCTGGTCACGGGGGGCGTGCTGCTCGCGCTGCACCGGAGCCGCTGGGGCCTCCGGGTGCGCGCCACGGTCGCCAACCGCACGATGGCCAACGCCACCGGCATCGACACCAGGAAGACCGACCGCCTGACCTTCGCCATCGGCTGCGGCATCGCGGGCGTGGCGGGCGCGGCCTTCACCACCATCGGCTCGACCGGGCCGACCTCGGGCTCGCTCTACATCGTCGACGCCTTCCTGGTCGTGACCTTCGGCGGCGCCGCGAGCCTGCTGGGCACCGTGGTCTCGGCCTTCGGCATCGCGCAGACCCAGTCGGTCTCGGAGTTCTTCATGACCGGCTCGATGGCCAAGGTGCTGACGCTGTCGCTGATCGTGCTGATCCTGATGCTGCGTCCCCAAGGCCTGTTCGCGGTCAAGGTGCGCCGTTGACTTTCGCTTCCGTGGAGAACTCCCAATGAATTTCATCAAGGCCTCGATCCGGCGCTACCAGCTCGGCAGCCTGCTGCTGCTGGTGCTGCTGCTCGCCGTGGTGCTGCCGCTCACGCTCGACATCTTCCGCCTCAACCTCGTGGGCAAGTACCTGACCTACGCCTTCGTCGCCGTCGGGCTCGTGATGGTGTGGGGCTACGGCGGCGTGCTGAGCCTGGGGCAGGGCGTGTTCTTCGGCCTCGGCGGCTACGCGATGGCGATGTTCCTCAAGCTCGAGGCCTCCGACCCGGTGTCGACCAAGATCCAGTCGACGCCGGGCATCCCCGACTTCATGGACTGGAACCAGATCACGGCGCTGCCCGCGTTCTGGCTGCCGTTCAAGAGCCTGCCGCTCACGCTGGTGCTGGTGGTGGCGGTGCCGATGGCGCTGGCCTGGCTGATCAGCTTCGCGATGTTCAAGCGCCGCGTGGGCGGGGTCTACTTCGCGATCATCACGCAGGCGGTGGCGCTGATCCTCACCGTGCTGATCATCGGCCAGCAGGGCTACACGGGCGGCGTCAACGGCATGACCGACCTCAAGACCCTGCTGGGCTGGGACACGCGCACCGACAGCGCCAAGTACGTCCTCTACTACGTCTGCGTGGCGCTGCTGGTCGCGAGCATCGTGCTGTGCCGCTGGATCCAGACCAGCAAGCTCGGCACGCTGCTGCTCGCGATGCGCGACAAGGAGGACCGCGTGCGCTTCTCGGGCTACGACGTGTCGAACTTCAAGGTCTTCACCTTCTGCCTCGCGGCCGGCCTCTCGGGCATCGGCGGCGCGCTGTTCGCGCTGCAGGTGGGCTTCATGTCGCCGAGCTTCGTGGGCATCGTGCCCTCGATCGAGATGGTGATCTTCTGCGCCGTGGGCGGCCGCATGAGCCTGGTGGGCGCGGTCTACGGCGCGCTGCTCGTGAACGCGGGCAAGACGCTGTTCTCCGAGAGCTTCCCGGACCTGTGGCTGTTCCTGATGGCCGGGCTGTTCATCGGCGTGACGATGGCCTTCCCGATGGGGCTCGCGGGCCTGTGGGACGAGAAGATCCGGCCCTGGTGGACATCGCGCCGCCAGGCGCTGCGCGAAGCCGCGGCCAGGCCGCCCGCGCCCGCGGCTTCCGCCGCGCCCGCCGCCCCCGCGGCCGCGCCCGACCCCGTGCTGCCCGACGGCGTCGGCGGCCAGCGCGCCTGAGACCGGAGCCCGCCATGAGCAACACCGACTTCGCGCTCGCGGTCGAGGACCTGAGCGTCTCCTTCGACGGCTTCAAGGCCATCGACGACCTCACGCTCTACATCGACCGCAACGAGCTGCGCGTGATCATCGGCCCGAACGGCGCCGGCAAGACCACGCTGCTCGACCTGATCTGCGGCAAGACGCGCGCGAGCGCGGGCAGCATCAAGTTCAAGAACACCGAGCTCACGCGCATGGCCGAGCACAAGCGCGTGCGGCTGGGCATCGGCCGCAAGTTCCAGACGCCGTCGATCTACGAGAACCTTTCCGTCTTCCAGAACCTGGAGGTGTCGTTCCCCAAGGGGCGTTCGGTGTTCGGCGCGCTCGCCTTCAAGTGCGACGACGAGGTCAAGGCCAGGGTCCAGGCGGTCGCCGCGGAGATCGGCCTGGCCGACCGGCTCGAGACCGAGGCGGGCCTGCTGAGCCACGGCCAGAAGCAGTGGCTCGAGATCGGCATGCTGCTGATGCAGGAGCCCGAACTGCTGATGCTCGACGAGCCGATCGCGGGCATGAGCGCGCGCGAGCGCGAGCTCACGGCCGAGCTGCTGGGGCGCATCTGCCGCAACCGCGCGGTGATCGTGATCGAGCACGACATGGCCTTCGTGAAGCAGATCGCGCACAAGGTCACGGTGATGCACCAGGGAAGGATCCTGGCCGAAGGGCCGATGGAGAAGGTGCAGGCCGACCCGAAGGTCATCGACGTCTACCTGGGACACTGACATGAGCGACATCCACCTCAAGGTCGACGACCTGCACGTCGCCTACGGCCAGAGCGAGGCGCTGCACGGCATCTCGTTCGAGGGCCGGGCCAACGAGACCGTGGCCATCATGGGCCGCAACGGCATGGGCAAGACCACGCTGTTCAAGAGCCTGATGGGCGTGCTGCCGCTGCGGAGCGGGCGCATCGAGGTCGCGGGGCAGGACGTGTCGCGCGACGAGAGCTTCCGCCGCGTCGCCAAGGGCATCGCCTACGTGCCGCAGGGCCGGATGATCTTCCCGACGCTCACGGTCGAGGAGAACATCGAGACCGGGCTCGAGAACGCCAGGGTGCGGCGCATCCCCGAGGAGATCTACGCGCTGTTCCCGGTGCTCTGGGACATGCGCCGCCGCAAGGGCGGCAACCTCTCGGGCGGCCAGCAGCAGCAGCTCGCGATCGCGCGCGCGCTCGTGAGCGAGCCCAAGGTGCTGCTGCTCGACGAGCCCACCGAGGGCATCCAGCCTTCGATCATCAAGGACATCGCGAAGGCGCTCAACGAGATCCGCAAGCTGCGCGGGCTCACGATCGTCGTCTCCGAGCAGGTGCTGAGCTTCGCGATGGACGTGGCCGACCGGTTGTTCGTGATCGAGGGCGGGCGCCTCGTGCACGAGACCGCGCGCGAGAAGACCGACGTCGAGCGCATCAAGGCCTATCTCTCTGTCTGACCCCCATCACCACACCAAGGAGCCACTGCAAATGACGGACACGCTGATCAAGGTCGACCTGACCCAACCGCCCACCGGGAACGAGATGATCCACAACCGCTGGCATCCGGACATCCCGATGGCCTGCTGGGTCGACCCGGGCGACGACTTCATCCTCGAGACCTTCGACTGGACCGGCGGCTTCATCAAGAACAACGACAGCGCCGACGACGTGCGCGACATCGACCTGAGCACCGTGCACTACCTCTCGGGCCCGGTGGGCGTGAAGGGCGCCGCGCCCGGCGACCTGCTGGTGGTGGACCTGCTCGACATCGGCGCCAAGCCCGACAGCCTCTGGGGCTTCAACGGCTTCTTCTCGAAGAAGAACGGCGGCGGCTTCCTGACCGACCATTTCCCCGAGGCGCAGAAGTCGATCTGGGACTTCAAGGGCATGTTCACGAGCTCGCGCCACGTGCCGGGCGTGAACTTCGCGGGCCTGATCCATCCGGGGCTGATCGGCTGCCTGCCCGACCGGCCCATGCTCGAGATGTGGAACGCGCGCGAGAAGGCGCTGATCGCCACCGACCCCGAGCGCGTGCCGGGGCTCGCCAACCCGCCGTTCGCGGGCACGGCCCACATGGGCAAGATGACGGGCGAGGCGAGGGCGAAGGCCGCGGCCGAGGGTGCGCGCACCGTGCCGCCGCGCGAGCACGGCGGCAACTGCGACATCAAGGACCTCTCGCGCGGCGCGAAGGTGTTCTTCCCGGTCTACGTCGACGGCGCGGGCCTGAGCGTGGGCGACCTGCACTTCAGCCAGGGCGACGGCGAGATCACCTTCTGCGGCGCGATCGAGATGGCCGGCTGGGTGCACATGAAGGTCTCGCTGATCAAGGGCGGCATGGCGAAGTACGGGATCAAGAACCCGATCTTCAAGCCCAGCCCGGTCACGCCGCGCTACGACGACTACCTGATCTTCGAGGGCATCTCGGTCGACGAGAGCGGCAGCCAGCACTACCTCGACGTCAACGTGGCCTACCGCCAGGCCTGCCTCAACGCGATCGAGTACCTGAAGAAGTTCGGCTATTCGGGCGCGCAGGCGTACTCGATCCTGGGCACGGCGCCGGTGCAGGGCCACATCAGCGGCGTGGTCGACGTGCCGAACGCCTGCGCCACGCTGTGGCTGCCGACCGGCATCTTCGACTTCGACATCAACCCGGGCGCGGCCGGGCCGGTGAAGGCCATCGACGGCAGCATCCAGATGCCGCTGTCGCCCGACCTGCGCTGAGAAGGACGACGGCGCCATGCCCACCTACGACTACGCCTGCGCGCACTGCGGCGGCTTCGAGGCGCTGCGGCCCTCGGCCCGCCGCGACGAGCCGGCCGCCTGCCCGGACTGCGGCGCCGCCGCGCCGCGCGTGCTGTCGGCCGCGCCGCGGCTGGCGCTGATGCCGGCGCAGACGCGCCAGGCGATGGCCACCAACGAGCGGGCGCGGCACGAGCCGACGAGCTCGCGCGACTATGCGCGGCTGCGGCATCCGGCGGGCTGCGGCTGCTGCGCGTCGGGTGCGGGATCGCGCCGCAGCGCGACCGTGACCGCGGCGAACGGCGCCAAGGCGGCGCCGTCGCGCCGGCCCTGGATGATCTCGCACTGAACCCGGATTGTTTCAAAGGCGTGAACGCCGCGATTCTTTTTGCGGCGGTTTTTCGAGGGCGTTCAGGAACAAACTTCATTTCATCGACCAACCCCTTGAAGGAGATTGAAATGAATGCCTCGAAGATCCTCGCCGCTGCGGCCCTCTCGCTCCTCGCCGCCGCCGGCGCACAAGCCGAAACCTACGACGGCGTGCACACCGTGAACTCCGGCATCTCGCGTTCCGAAGTCGCGCCGCAGGCCGTGGCCGCCGCCCGCGCCGGCAACGAGTACAGCGAAGCCGCCAGCGCCGGTGCGCAGCGCTTCACCTCGACCGCCGACCGCGCCGTGATCCAGGCCGAAGCCGTGGCCAAGGCGCACGACCCGCTCGCGAGCCTCGACCGCCGCGCCTTCTACCGCGACGAAGTGCCCGCCGCCTACAAGAAGCCCAGCGTGTCGTTCACGCGCCAGGCCGGCCTGTAAGTCCTTCGCACACTCGACGCAAACCCTCCCGCCTCGCGGCCGGAGGGCTTTGTGCGTCGCAGGCGATGGTCAGTCGACCTTGACCCGCGCGGCCTTGACGATCTCGGCGTATTTCTTGAGATCGTCCTGGATCTGGCGCGAGAACTCGGCCGGCGTGTTGCCAGAGGCCGTGATGCCGAGCGCGGCGAGGCGCTCCTTGACCTCGGGCGAATGCACCACCGCATGCAGTTCGCGCTGCAGCCGCTCGACGATGGCCGGCGGCGTCTTCTTCGGCGCGAGGATGCCGATCCACGAGCTCGATTCGAAGCCCGGCACGCCCGACTCGGCGACCGTCGGCACGTCGGGCAGCGAGGCCAGCCGTTCGCGGCTCGATACCGCGATCGCGCGCACCTGGCCGCGCTGCACGAACGGGTAGGCGCCCGCCACGGCCGTGTAGAGCATCGGCAGGTTGCCCCCGACCACGTCGGCCAGCGACTGTCCGCCGCCCTTGTAGGGCACGTGCACGAAGTTCGCGCCGGTGCGCAGCTTGAGCAGCTCGCCCGCGAGGTGCGGCGTGCTGCCCGTGCCGGCGCTGCCGTACGACACGCCGCCGGGCTGCGTCTTCGAATAGGCGACGAGTTCACCGAAGGTCTTCGGCGGCACCGAGGGATGCACCACGATCACCAGCACCGCGTCGCCGATCTTGCTCACCGGCGCGAAGTCGCGCACGGTGTCGAACGGGATCTTCGAGAACACGTGCGGGTTGATGACCAGCGTGCCATCGAAACCCAGCAGCAGCGTATAGCCGTCGGGCGCGGCCTCTGCCACCAGCTGCGTGCCGATGTTGCCGGAGGCGCCGGGGCGGTTGTCCACCACCACCGTCTGGCCCAGGCGCGCGCCGAGCTTGTCGGCCACCACGCGCGCGCCGGTGTCGGTCACGCCGCCGGGCGTGAAGGGCACGACCAGGCGGATCGGCTTGACCGGGTAGTCCTGCGCGGGGGCGGGCGCCGAGGCCATGGCCAGCGGCAGGGCGGCGGCCAGCAGGCGCGCCAGCGTCTTCGCGAGTGCATTCATTTTCTTGTCTCCTGGTTGGTCGTTTTTTCGGGCGCGCGCGCCCAGCGCTTCTCGAAGGCCCACACGGCCTCGAAGCCGATGCGGCGGCAGAACTCGTCGAAGCCGAACAGCGCGGTGCCGGGCGCCTGGCTGCTGCCGCGCGCCTTCAGGTGCCGCAGCGCGCCTTCCATCGCGGCGGCGGCCGCGAGGCTGGTCATCGAGGGGTAGATCGCGATCGCGTAGCCGATCTCGCGCAGCGTCTCGGCCGCGAGCATCGGCGTGCGGCCGCCGTCGGACATGTTGGCGAGCATCGGCACGCCCGCGAAGGCCTCGCAGGCGCGGCGCATCTCGTCCTCGGACTGCGGCGCCTCGAAGAACAGGATGTCGGCGCCGGCTCCGGCATAGGCCTCGAGCCGGCGCAGCGCCTCGTCCACGCCGAGTTCGGCGCGCGCATCGGTGCGCGCGATCACGAGGAAGTTCTCGCGGTCCTCGCGCGCCTCGACGGCGACGCGGATCTTGTCGACCATGTCTTGCGTGGGGATGCAGCGCTTGCCGGGCGTGTGGCCGCACTTCTTTGGAAATTCCTGGTCTTCGAGCTGGATCGCGGTGACGCCCGCGGCCTCGTAGCCGCGTACCGTGTGGTGCACGTTGAGCAGGCCGCCGTAGCCGGTGTCGGCGTCGGCGATCACGGCCGCGCCGGGGCAACTGCGCACCAGCGTCGCCATGCGGTCGAGCATCTGCGTGTAGGTCGCGATGCCCGCGTCGGGCAGGCCCAGGCTCGAGGCCGTGAGCCAGAAGCCCGAGCCGTAGACGATCTCGAAGCCGACCTTCTGCGCCACCGTGGCGGCGATCATGTCCTGCAGGCCGGGCGCGACGATGAACTCGCGCCGCGCGAGCTTCTCGCGAAGGATGGGGTTCGCCATCGCGTCACTCGGGGCGGATGCCGCCGCGCTCGGCCACGGCGGTCCACTTCTTCGTCTCCGCGGCGAGGAAGCCGCGGAACTCGGCCGGCGGCGTGAGCGTCATGTGCGCGCCCTGGTCCTCCATCTGCTTCATCACGGCCGGATCGGCCGCGACCTTCTTCAGGTCCTGATTGATCTGCGCGACGATCGGCTCGGGCAGGCCCGCCGGACCGAACAGGCCGTACCAGCTCAGCGACTCCACGCCCTCGAGCCCGGCCTCCTTGAAGGTCATCGCGTCGGGGAACAGCGCCATGCGCTTGGTGTCGGCCACGGCCACGACGCGCAGCGCGCCCGAGCGCACGTGGGGCAGGGCGGTCAGCACGCTGGTCACGCCCATCGGCAGGTGGCCGCCGATGATGTCGACCATGATGGGGGCGCCACCCTTGTAGGGCACTCCCGTGGTCTGCAGCTTGCCGGCCTGGCGGATCATCTCGCCCGTGAGCCGGGTCTGGCCTTCGGAGTAGCCCACGCCCAGCGGCTCCTTGCGCGCGGCGTCGAGCACGTCGCGCAAGGTCTTGTACGGGCCGTTGGCGCGCACCACCAGCACTGAAGGCGAACTCGCGATGTTGGTGATCGGCGTGAAGGCGCGCTCGGTGTCGTAGGGCAGGTTCTTCATCAGCACGGGGTTGACCGCGTGCGAGCCGACCACGAGCAGCAGCGTGTGGCCGTTGGCCGGCGCGCGCGCGACGTAGGTCGAGCCGATCACGCCGTTGGCGCCGGTGCGGTTGTCCACCACCACCGACTGGCCCCAGAGGTCGGAAAGGCGCTGCGCGATCAGCCGGCCGACGATGTCGGTGCCGCCGCCGGCCGAGTAGGGCACGACGATCGTGACCGGCTTGCCGGGGTATCGGGCCGCGGCCGGCGGCTGCGCCCAGGTGGGCGCGGCGGCCAGTGCGGCGAGCGCCGCGATCGCGCGGCGGCGGTCCGGGCGTGCGGGGTGGCTGGGTGCGTGATGCAGGTCTGTTGTCTCCGTTGGGTTTTTTCAAGGCAGGTTCTTCTCGCGCTGCCGGCGCAGCCAGGCGATCGCGCGCCCGCCGAGCGGCCGCGCGAGCTTCGCCTCGGCGAAGTCGATCGCCGCGAGCAGCCCGTCGAGCGAGATGCCGGTGGCGAAGCCGCTGCGCTCGGCCATCAGCACCAGGTCCTCGGTCGCGAGGTTGCCCGCCGCGCCGGGCGCGAACGGGCAGCCGCCGATGCCGCCCACGCTCGCGTCGAAGCGGCGCACGCCGGCCTCGAGCGCGGCCCAGGCGTTGGCGATGGCCATGCCGCGGGTGTCGTGCAGGTGCACCGCGAGCCGCTCGACCGGCAGCGCCTCGGCGAGCGCCGCGAAGCGCTGCTTCACCATGCCGGGCGAAGCCGAGCCGATGGTGTCGGCGATCACGATCTCGCCCGCGCCCGCGGCGTGCATGCGCCGCGCGAGCCGCAGCACCTCGTCGAGAGGCGTCTCCCCCTCGAACGGGCAGTCGAAGGCGACGGCGACGTAGGCGCGCGTGCGCAGGCCGAGCCGATGCGCCTCGGCCAGCGTCTGTTCGCTGACCTCGGTGGCCTGGGCCAGGCCCATGTTGATGTTGCGCCGGTTCATCGTCTCGGTGGCCGAGAGCACGACCGCGATCTCGGCCGCGCCGGCCGCATGGGCGCGCTCCAGCCCCTTGAGGTTGGGCACCAGCACCGAGGTGCGCAGCGCGGGCAGCGCCTGCTGCGCGAGCGCGAGCACCTCGGCCGCGTCGGCCATCTGCGGCACCGCCTTGGGCGAGACGAAGCTCGTGGCCTCGATGCTTTGCACGCCGGCCGCCGCGAGCCGCTGCATCAGCGCCAGCTTGTCGGCCGCGGCCAGGTGCACCGGCTGGTTCTGCAGGCCGTCGCGCGGCGCGACGTCGGTGATGTGGATCGGTTCCATCGTGCGCGGCCTCAGGCGATGATGCCGGCGCGATGCAGGGCCTCGAGGCGCTCGGCGGAGTAGCCCGCGAGTTCGCCGAGCACGCTGCGCGTGTGGGCGCCGAGCGCGGGCGGACTGGTGTAGCGCGCCGGGCCCGCGGCCGAGAGCTTGACCGGGTTGCCCGGCATGCGCACGCGCTCGCCGTTCGCGAGCGCGACCTCGACCACCATCTCGCGCGCCAGCACCTGCACGTCCGTCAGCGCCTGGGCGAAGTTGTTGACCGGCCCGCACGGGATGCGCGCGGCGCGCAGGCGTTCGAGCCAGTGGGTGGTCGGCTGCTTCTTCAGCGCGTCGGCGATCAGCGCGTCGATCTCGGCCTTGGCCGCGAAGCGCACCGGCTGCCGGCGGTAGCCCGGGTCGCGCAGCGCGGGCAGGTCGATGAACTCGACGAAGCGCTCGAAGAACGGGTCGCCGATGCAGGCGATGATGATGTGGCCGTCGGCCGTCGGATAGCAGTTGTAGGGCACGTGCACGAAATGGCCGTTGCCGATGCCCACCGGCACATGGCCCGACATCAGGTGCATGGTCGCCATGTAGTTGAGCAGCGAGATCTGCGCGTCGAGCATCGAGATGTCCACGTGCTGGCCGCGCCCGGTGCGCTCGCGCTCGACCAGGGCGCTCAGCACGCCGAGGGCGCCGAACATGCCGCCGCCGAGGTCGCCGATCGGGATGCCGCTGCGCGTCGGGCCGGTCTCGGGCGTGCCGGTGATCGACATGCCGCCGCCCATCGCCTGCACGACCTGGTCGAAGGCCGGCCGCTCGGTCTCGGGCCCGGTCTGGCCGAAGCCCGTGACCGAGCAGGTCACGATGCGCGGGTTGACCTGCGCGAGCGACGCGTGGTCGATGCCGAGCCGCGCGGTCACGCCGACGCTGAAGTTGTCGAACACCACGTCGGCCTGCCGCACGAGGTCGAGGAACACCGCCTTGCCGTCGGCGCTCTTGAGGTCGATACAGACGCTCTGCTTGTTGCGGTTGAGCGTGAGGTAGTAGGCGCCCATGCCGCCGCGCGCGTAGTCGGGGTCGTGCTCGAGCAGCCGGCGCGTGCCTTCGCCGCTGCCCGGCGGCTCGACCTTGATGGTGCGCGCGCCGAGGTCGGCCAAGAGCATGGTGCCGTAGGGGCCCGAGAGCATGTGCGTGAGGTCGAGCACGGTGATGTGTTCGAGTGCCAAGTCGTGTGTCTCCTGAAAAACCTCGATGTCGCAGAAGCTGTGCCAACCGGGTCGGCCAGCGCCAAGTCGTTGATGCCAAAGGAGAAGTCCGCGCAGGCCGGGTGATTTCCCTGAGTCCCATGCGACGCCGATGAAACGCCGGTGTGTTTCAATGCGACGCACCATGGAACATGCCTCGCCCCTCTCCGCGCCGCCGCGCCGCGGCCTGCCGCGCCTGTGTTTCCTGAGCTACCGCCAGATCCGCGAGTTCTCGCTGCCGGTGGTGGCGGAGTTCGTCGGCCGGGCCGAGATCGAGGTGGTCGACGGCACCTTCGGCGACGCGCTCGCGATCGCGCGCGACCGCCTCGGGCGCGGCCTGGTCGACGCCTTCGTGAGCGCGGGCTCGAACGCGAGCATCCTGCGCGCGGGCCTGCAGGCGCCGGTGGCGACGATCCAGCTCGGCGGCTTCGACCTGATGCAGGCGCTGATCAAGGCGCGGCGCATCTCCAGCCGCGTGGGCGTGGTGATGTACGGCCAGACCATCCCCGAGCTCGACGAGGTCAAGGACCTGCTCAACATCGAGGTCAGCCAGTACGCCTACCAGACGCCCGACGACGCGCGCCAGCGCTTCGAGATGCTGCGGCGCGCGGGCTTCGACGTGATCGTCGGATCCAGCCTCGTGGTCGAGCTCGCCGAGCAGGCGGGGCTGCACGGGCTGCTGGCCTATTCGCTCGCGAGCATCCGCAACGGCTTCGAGGACGCGATCGAGCTCGCGCGCGTGGCGCGGCTCGAGGCCGGCCGCTACGAGCAGCTCAACGGCGTGTTGCACAACCTGCAGGAGGCGGTGCTCGCGGTCGACCGCGACCACCGCATCATTGCGGCCAACCCGCCGATGCAGCAGCTGCTCGGGCGCGCCTCGGAGCGGCTGCTCGGCCGCGCGCTCGAGGCGGTGCAGCCCGAACTGTCGCTGCGCGCGACGCTCGACGCCGGCCTGGAGGAGCGCGCGACGGTGCAGCGCTTCGCGCAGCGCGACTGGGTGGCCCACCGCACGCCGATCCGCGAGTACGGCGAGATCGTCGGCGCCGCGCTCACGCTCTACGACGCGCACGCGATCCAGCAGGCCGACGCGAGCCTGCGCATGCAGCAGGGCCGGCGCCAGAGTGCCGCGCGCCACCGCTTCGCGAACCTCGCGGGCCGGAGTCCCGCCTTCCTGCGCGCAGTGCAGGCCGCGCGGCGGGGCGCGGCCCCCGCCCGCACCCGCCGGATCGCACGCGAGAGCGGCGTCGGCCCGGACCAG
>CBHTTS010000148.1:0-12175 GCA_966095775.1 uncultured Variovorax sp.
GGCGGTGCGCGTAGTAGATCGGCGCGGGCATCAGCTCGGGCGTCTCGTCGCAGGCATAGCCGAACATCAGGCCCTGGTCGCCGGCGCCGGTGTTCAGGTGGTCGTCGCTCGCATGGTCCACGCCCTGGGCGATGTCGTTGGACTGCTTGTCGTAGCAGACCATCACGGCGCAGCCCTTGTAGTCGATGCCGTAGTCGGTGTTGTCGTAGCCGATGCGCTTGATCGTGTCGCGCGCGACCTGGATGTAGTCGACGTGGGCGTTGGTCGTGATCTCGCCCGCGAGCACGACCAGGCCGGTGTTGGTCAGCGTCTCGGCGGCCACGCGGCTGCGCGGGTCCTGCTCGAAGATGGCATCGAGGATGGCGTCCGAGATCTGGTCCGCGACCTTGTCGGGATGGCCTTCGGAGACCGATTCGGAAGTGAAGAGAAAGTCGTTCGCCATTTGTTCAAAACTCCTAGAAGTGACTTGGCGCGTTGCCAACTCTGCGGAGCCCTGGCGAACGCTTTAGCAGATGCCGACGAATCGGCGGGGCACAATCGCTGTCGCGCTCGTGTTTGTCGCCCTGCAAGTTGTTCCGTAACTCGGCGACAATTTGGATTGTATTCGAGCCGCGCAATAACATGCGCGCGCGTCTTGTTTTTGACTCCCCTGTTGATGATCACCCTGTTTCGCCTGCTCGCCCGCGTGCCGATGCCCCTGATGCACAGGCTCGGCAGCCTGCTGGGCTGGCTGGTCTGGCTCTGCGCGCCGGACTACCGCCGCCGCTTCAAGGCCAATGCCGAGAGCGCGGGCTTCGGGCCGGACCAGTACCGCCCCGCGATCGCCGCCGCCGGCCACATGGTCTCCGAGCTGCCCTGGCTGTGGCTGCGCCCGCACGGCGAGACCGTGCTCTCGCACGTGGTGCGCTGGGAGGGCGTCGAGGCCTTCGAGGAAGCCATGCGCGCGAAGAAGGGCGTGATCCTCGTGGCGCCGCACCTCGGCAGCTGGGAGATGTGCGGCCAGGCCATCGGCGAGCGCTTCCTCTCGACCTTCGGGCCGATCACCGCGCTGTTCCGTCCGGCGCGCAAGAAGTGGATGGCCGAACTGATCGCGGCCGGCTCGCGCGACCGGCCCGGCCTGCAGACGCTGCCGACCAACAACACCGGCGTGCGCGGCTTGATCCGCACGCTGCGCGGCGGCGGCTACACCGGCATCCTGCCCGACCAGGTGCCGCCGCTAGGGCAGGGCGTCTGGGCCCCGTTCCTCGGCCGGCCCGCCTACACCATGACGCTGCTGCCGCGGCTGGCGCAGCAGACCGGCGCGGCCTGCTTCCTGAGCGTCTGCGAGCGCCTGCCGCGCGGCAAGGGCTACGTGATCCGCTTCGAGCCCATCGTCGGCACCGCGCTCACCGACCCGAAGGCTTCCATCGAGGACGCGGCCGCGGCGATGAACGACGCCATCGGGCGGCTGATCCGCAGCCTGCCGGGCCAGTACGTGTGGGACTACGCGCGCTTCAAGGAGCCGAAGGCCGACCGCGTCGCGGCGGAGGTGGCGGCATGAGCCTCGGATCGCGTCTGGGCATCGGCTTCATGCGCGCGATCGCGCCGCTGCCGCTGCCGCTGGTGCGCGGCTTCGGCGCCGTGCTGGGCCGGGTGCTGCACACGCTCGCGGTGCCGCGCCGGCGCGTGGTCGACCGCAACCTCGCGGTCTGCTTTCCGCACAAGTCCGAGGCCGAACGCCGCGCGATCGCGCGCGAGACCTTCGTCTACGTCGCGCAGTCCTGGCTCGACCGCAGCTGGCTCTGGCACGCGCCCGAGCGCGTGGTGGCGAGCCGCCTGAAGGTGGTGGGCTCGGCGCCCGAGATCGAGGAGATCGCGCACGGCGAGGTGCCGATGATCCTGTTCGCGCCGCACTTCTACGGGCTCGACGCCGCGGCCACGGCGCTGACCATGCACACCGACCGGCCCTCGGCGACGATCTACACGACCCAGCGCGATCCCATGGTCGACGCCTGGATCCGCGAAGGCCGCACGCGCTTCGGCAACGTCGCGGCGCTGAACCGCGTGGACGGCATCAAGCCCGTGCTCGCCGGTCTGCGCAAGGGCGGCCTGCTGTACCTGCTGCCCGACATGGACTTCGGGCGCGACCAGACCATCTTCGTGCCGTTCTACGGCGTGCAGGCGGCCACCGTGCCCTCGCTCTCGCGCTTCGCGCGGCTGGGCAAGGCGAAGGTGGTGCCGATCGTCTCCAAGCTCACGCCCGGGGGCTACGAGATCGAGGTGCTGCCGACCTGGCAGAACTTCCCGACCGACGACGTGGAGGCCGACACCGCGCTGATGAACACGCGGCTGCAGGGCTACATCGACACCATGCCCTCTCAGTACTACTGGGTGCACCGGCGCTTCAAGACCCGGCCCGAGGGCGAGCCGCCGGTCTACTGACGGCCGGCCGCCGCGGTGCGGCCGATGAAGTCCTCGATCTCGCTGGCGACGCGCTGCGGCTGCTCGTGCACGATCCAGTGCGTGGCGCCGGGCACCTTCCGGACCTCGAGCTCGGGCACGTAGTCCTCGAGCCCCTCGAGCAGGCCGGGCAGCAGCGCGGCGTCGTCGAGCGCCCAGAAGACGAAGGTCGGCACGTTCACGGTGAGCCGCTCGAGTGGCGGCACCGGAATGTCCTCGATGCGCCCGCCCGGCGCGGGCGGCTTCAGCGGCGTGACGCGGTAGAGATTGCAGGCGCCCGTGAGGCCCGCACGCCAGACCTCGCGGTACTGCTGCCGGACCTGCTCGGTGAGCCAGCCGTGGCCGTCGGGGCCCGCCTTCATCAGCGTGAAGAAGGGCCACATGCGCCGGAAGTCGTCGGCCGAGAGCAGCGCCTCGGCATCGGGCCGCGCGAGGAAGTTCATGTAGGCGCTGGCCTGCTGCTGCGCGGGGTTGTCGCGCAGCTCGCGCGCGAAGGTCCCGGGATGCGGCGAGTTGATGATCACGAGCCGCCCGAGCTCTTGCGGGAAGGCGTTCGCGAACCCCCAGCCGAAGGCGCCGCCCCAGTCGTGCGCCACCAGCGTGTCGATCCGTCCCGCCGGGTCTTCGGTCGCGGCGAGCTGCCGCAGGTCCTGGATCAGCAGGTGGGCCTTGTACTGGGCCACCTCGGCCGGCGCGCTCGACCGTTCGAAGCCGCGCAGATTGGGCGCGACGCAGCGGTAGCCCCCGTGTGCCGGGTCCGCGAAGTAGGTGAGCAGTTCGTCCCAGATGAACGCGGCCTCCGGGAAGCCGTGCAGGAAGACCATCAGCGGCCGGCCCGGCGCGCCGGTGGCGCGGCAGCTCAGCGTGATGCCGTTGGGCAGGCGGCGCTGGAAGGTCTCGATCATGTTCGGCGGTCTCCTTGCTACGGTTTCGATAGCGAACGCGCAGCGGAAACGGCCGTGCGCCGGTCGCCTAGCTGCCTTCCGCGGGCTCGGGCTGCGCCTGCTGCGGCGGCGGCTCCGACGGATGGGTCCAGCGCCAGAGCAGCTCGGCGGCTTCGCCCACGCCCTGCTTCTTGAGCGCGGAGAACAGTTTGACCTCGCCGCCGCCGGCCTGCAGTCGCGTGATGGACAGCACCTTCGCGCCTTCGCTGCGCGTGAGCTTGTCGGCCTTGGTCAGCAGCACCAGGAACTTGAGTCCCTGCTCGACGCGCGGACGGATCACGTCGAGCAGGATCTCGTCGAGTTCGGTCAGGCCATGGCGCGGATCGCACATCAGCACCACGCCGCGCAGGTTCTCGCGCGTCATCAGGTAGTTGCCCATCACGCGCTGCCAGCGCAGCTTGGCTTCGCGCGGCACGGCGGCATAGCCGTAGCCCGGCAGGTCGGCCAGCACGGCGTCGTCGACCTTCTGCTTGCCGACGCCGAACAGGTTGATGTGCTGCGTGCGGCCCGGCGTCTTGGAGGCGAAGGCCAGGCGCGTCTGCTGCGTGAGGGTGTTGATCGCGGTCGACTTGCCCGCGTTCGAGCGGCCGACGAAGGCGATCTCGGGCAGGTCGAGCGGCGGCAGGTGCTCGAGCTGCGGCGCGCTGGTGAGGAAGTGGGCCGTGTGCAGCCAGCCGAGCGCCGAGCGCTCGCGTTCGGCGACGAGGGGGTCCACGGCCGGGGTCGCGCGGGAAGGGGCGGTGGCGTGCTTGCGCGACGGGCTGGTCATCGATGGGCTTTCGGAACGGGCCGCCATTGTAGAATCGCGGGGTTTTGCGCCAATAAATCGAGCCCCCGATATGAAGTTGTTTGCCAATTTTCTGCTTGCAGCCCTCATGGGCGTCGCAGCCAGCGCGAGCCTCGCAGCCGACGCCCCGGCGGCAGCCCCCGCTGCCGCGCCGGCCAAGCCCGACCCTGCCAAGGGGGACACGGTGTTCAATTCGGCCGCCCAGGCCTGCGCTTCGTGCCACAACGCAGACGGCAACTCGGCCATCGCGGCCAACCCGAAACTGGCGCAGCAACACCCCGAATACATCCTCAAGCAGCTGCAGGACTTCAAGTCGGGCAAGCGCAAGAGCCCCATCATGCAGCCGCTGGCGGCCAAGCTTTCCGACCAGGACATGCGCGACATCGCCTGGTTCGTCGGCTCGAAGAAGATCAAGACCGGCTTCTCCAAGGAGAAGGACCTGGTGGCGTTGGGCGAGCGGATCTACCGCGGCGGCATCGCCGACCGCCAGATCCCGGCCTGCGCCGGCTGCCACAGCCCCAACGGCGCCGGCATGCCCGCGCAGTACCCGCGCCTGGGCGGCCAGCATGCCGACTACACCGCGGCCCAGCTCGTCGCCTTCCGCGACAAGGTGCGCCTGAACAGCGTGCCGATGAACGACGTGGCGGCCAAGCTCAACGACCGCGAGATCAAGGCCGTGGCCGACTACATCGCCGGCCTGCGCTGATGCCGTCGCGCCGGTGCGCAGGCTCCGCGTGAACTAACCGCCGATAAAAAACCCAAACAGAGGGCGGGCCGATCCAGCTGGATGGCCCGCCCTTTTGCTTTTTCTTCCTCCCTTCCCCCTTCCTGCGCCGCCGATGTCTGTCTCCACCCACGGCCTTCGTGTCCACCGCGGCCCGCAAGTGCTCCGCGCTGCGGTGGAGCTCCTGTCGTCGATGCGCTTCGCGATCGCGCTGCTCACGGTCATCTGCATCGCGTCGATCATCGGCACCGTGCTCAAGCAGCACGAGCCGATCAACAACTACATCAACCAGTTCGGCCCGTTCTGGGCCGAGCTGTTCCGCGCGGCCCGGCTCGATTCGGTCTACAGCGCCTGGTGGTTCCTGCTGATCCTGCTGTTCCTGGTGGTCAGCACGTCGCTGTGCATCGCGCGCAACACGCCGCGCATCATGGTGGACCTCAGGACCTTCAAGGAGGACATCCGCGCGCAGAGCCTCAAGGCCTTCGGCCAGCGCGCCGAGACGCGGCTCGACGAGGCGCCCGCGCAGGCGGCGAACCGCATTGGCCAATTGCTCGTGAGCGGCGGATGGAAGGTGAAGCTGCAGCAGCGCGAAGGCGCGGACGGCCAGGCCGGCGCGGGCTGGATGGTGGCGGCGCGCGCGGGCGGCGCCAACAAGCTGGGCTACATCGCGGCGCACGGCGCGATCGTGCTGGTCTGCATCGGCGGCCTGCTCGACGGCGACCTGGTGGTGCGCGCGCAGACCTGGTTCAACGGCAAGAGCGTCTTCACGGGCGGCGGCATGATCGCCGACGTGCCGCCGCAGCATCGGCTCTCGCCGCGCAACCCGACCTTCCGCGGCAACATCCTCGTGCCCGAGGGCGGGCAGGGCAGCGTTGCGATCCTCCAGCAGTCCGACGGCGTGCTGCTGCAGGAGCTGCCGTTCTCGATCGAGCTCAAGAAGTTCATCGTCGACTACTACTCCACGGGCATGCCCAAGCTGTTCGCGAGCGAGGTGGTGCTGCACGACCGCGAGACCGGCGAGCAGGTGCCGGCGCGCATCGAGGTCAATCATCCGGCGAGCTACAAGGGCGTGGAGATCTACCAGTCGAGCTTCGACGACGGCGGCTCGCGCGTGAAGCTCAAGGCGGTGCCGATGGCCGCCGCGGCCAAGCCCTTCGAGGTCGAGGGCGTGATCGGCGGGCCGAGCACCGAGATCACCAACGGCAAGGACAAGCTCACGCTCGAATACGCGGCGCTGCGCGTGATCAACGTCGAGAACTTCGCCGATGCCAACGCCATGGGCAGCGGCGCCGACGTGCGCAAGGTCGACCTGCGGCACGACCTCGAGTCGCGCCTCGGCGCGGCCAACAAGACCAACAAGCCCAAGGTGCTGCGCAACATCGGCCCGAGCATCGGCTACAAGCTGCGCGACGCCGCGGGCCAGGCGCGCGAATACCAGAACTACATGGTGCCGGTCGACACCGGCGACGGCCAGCCGGTGTTCCTGCTCGGCATGCGCGAGAAGCCCGACGAGCCCTTCCGCTACCTGCGCGTGCCGGCCGACGAGCAGGGCGCGATGGACGGCTTCGTGCGCATGCGCGCATCGCTCGCCGACGCCGACACGCGCGCGCGCGCGATCGAACGCTACGTGGCGAAGGCCGCCGATCCGAAGCGTCCCGAGATGGCCGAGCAGCTGCGTGTCTCGGCCGCGCGCGCGCTGGCGCTGTTCGCGGGCAGCGAACGCGCCAAGGCCGACGCGACGTCGCTCGGCGGCTGGCAGGCGATCGCCGAGTTCATGGAGGCGAACGTGCCCGAGGCCGAGCGCGAACGCGCGGGCGCGGTGCTGGTGCGCATCCTCAACGACGTGCTGTTCGAGGTGCTCAACCTGAGCCGCGAGGGGGCGGGGCTCGCCGCGCTGCCGAGCGAGCCGAAGTCCCAGGCCTTCCTGACCCAGGCGGTGCTGGCCATCAGCGACGCCTACTTCTATCCCGCCCCGGTCGCGATGATGATGACCGACTTCACGCAGGTGCAGGCCAGCGTGTTCCAGGTGGCCCGCGCGCCCGGCAAGAACGTGGTCTATCTGGGCTGCCTGTTGCTGATCGTGGGGATTTTTGCCATGCTTTACGTGCGCGAGCGCCGGCTCTGGGTGTGGCTCGCACCCGATGGCTCGACCTCCGGAGACACCGCCACCGCGACGGCCGCCACGATGGCCTTCTCGGTCAACCGCAAGACCATCGACAGCGACCGCGAGTTCGAGCACCTCAAGAACAGGCTGCTCGCCCTGAAGACAGAAGGACCGGCTTCACCATGAACACCACGACCCTGACGCTCAACGAAAGCTGGCTTTCGCGCCGCAACCTCTTCGACTGGGTGTTCGCGGCCCTGGTGCTCGCGGGCGGCCTGTTCGCGTTCGCGCGCTATGCGCACGCGATGGACAGCTACGAGAAGCCGATCCTCGCGGGCGCGATGATCTCGATCATCGCGATCGGCTGGTTCTGGCGTCCGCTGCGGGTGCTCGCGATCGGCGTGGCCGCGGCCTCGCTGCTCGCGATCGTGTCCTACCAGGGCGACCTCGCGCGCGCCGACACCGTGTTCTGGCTCAAGTACTTCCTGTCGAGCCAGTCGGCCATCCTCTGGATGAGCGTGCTGTTCTTCATGAGCACGCTGTTCTACTGGCTCGGCTTCTTCGGCGGCAAGCAGGGCGACGCGCTCGAGGCGATCGGCTCGCGCCTCGCCTGGGCCGCGATCACGATGGCGCTGATCGGTACCATGGTGCGCTGGTACGAGAGCCACCAGCTCGGCCCCGACATCGGCCACATCCCGGTGAGCAACCTCTACGAGGTGTTCGTGCTGTTCTGCTGGCTCACCGCCGCCTTCTACCTCTACTACGAAGAGCGCTACGGCACGCGCGCGCTAGGCGCCTTCGTCATGCTCGTGGTGAGCGCGGCGGTCGGCTTCCTGCTCTGGTACACGCTGGTGCGCGAGGCGCACGAGATCCAGCCGCTGGTGCCGGCGCTGCAGAGCTGGTGGATGAAGCTGCACGTGCCGGCCAACTTCATCGGCTACGGCACCTTCGCGCTCGCGGCCATGGTCGCCTTCGCCTACCTCATCAAGGAGCAGGCGGGCGACACGCGCTGGTACAGGCTCGCGCCGATCTGGCTGCTGGGCGTGGCGCTGTGCTTCGTGCCGGTGGCCTTCCGCCAGCGGGTGCAGGAGGCGGGCGGCAGCTACTGGGTGGGCTACGCGGCCGTTTCGGCGCTCATCGCCGCGGGCATCCTGTTCGGCCGCAAGCGCATCGCCGCGCGGCTGCCGGCGAACGAGGTGCTCGACGACGTGATGTACAAGTCGATCGCGGTCGGCTTCGCCTTCTTCACCATCGCCACCGTGCTGGGCGCGCTCTGGGCGGCCGATGCCTGGGGCGGCTACTGGAGCTGGGACCCGAAGGAAACCTGGGCCCTGATCGTCTGGCTCAACTATGCGGCCTGGCTGCACATGCGGCTCGTCAAGGGGCTGCGCGGCACGGTGGCGGCGTGGTGGGCCCTGGCCGGCCTCGCGGTGACCACCTTCGCCTTCCTCGGGGTGAACATGTTCCTGAGCGGACTGCACAGCTACGGCACGCTCTGAGCACGGGCGCCGGCTTTTTCGCGAAGAATGGAATCCGCGCGCCGCGACGGCGCGTAACCCGGGCGGGGGTTGTCCCGAACTACCCCGGCAAACGTTCACGCGAAAGGTCATCACCATGTCCCGATTCCGTCCGCCAGCTCGCAGCAACGGCTTCATCCATCCCTACTCGAGCGAGATCACGCCGAGGTCCGTCTACGAGGGCCGGCGCGAGCTGCTGAAGCTGCTGGCGGGCGGGGCGGCAGGCGCGGCGCTCGCGGGCTTCGCGGCGCGCGACGCGTTCGCCCAGGCCACCGGGCCGCACAAGCTGGCACTGCTGCCGGGAGCCAAGTCGGCGGTGCCGGGCGCCCAGACGATGGAAAAGCTCACCGACTACAAGGACGCGACGAGCTACAACAACTTCTACGAGTTCGGCACCGACAAGGGCGACCCGGTCAAGAACGCCGGCACGCTCAAGACCCGTCCCTGGACCGTCGAGGTCGAGGGGCTGGTCAAGAAGCCGGGCAAGTACGGCATCGAGGACCTGCTCAAGCTCAGCGCGCAGGAAGAGCGCATCTACCGGCTGCGCTGCGTCGAAGGCTGGTCGATGGTGATCCCGTGGGTGGGCTACTCGCTCGCCGAGCTCATCAAGAAGGTCGAGCCGCAGGGCAATGCGAAGTACGTCGAGTTCGTGACGCTCGCCGACCCCAAGACCATGCCCTTCGTGGGTTCGCGCGTGCTCGACTGGCCCTACACCGAGGGCCTGCGCATGGACGAGGCCATGCATCCGCTCACGCTGCTGGCCTTCGGCATGTACGGCGAGGTGCTGCCCAACCAGAACGGCGCGCCGGTGCGCATCGTGGTGCCGTGGAAATACGGCTTCAAGTCGGCCAAGTCGATCGTGAAGATCCGCTTCGTCGAGAAGGAGCCGAGCACGGCCTGGAACAAGGCGGCCGCCAACGAGTACGGCTTCTATTCGAACGTCAATCCGAACGTCGACCATCCGCGCTGGAGCCAGGCGACCGAGCGCCGCATCGGCGACGGCGGCGGCCTGTTCGCCAAGCGCCACAAGACGCTGATGTTCAACGGCTACGAGGCCCAGGTCGGGCAGCTCTATGCCGGCATGGACCTGAAGAAGAACTACTGAGGCCGCGGCGGCACGCCGCCCCGGTCTTCCTTCATCGCATCGCCCCATGAACAAGCTGCTCATGCATCCCGCGGCCAAGCCGGTGGTCTTCCTGCTGTGCCTGCTGCCGTTCGCCTGGCTGGTCTACGGCGCGTTCACGGACGGGCTCGGCGCGAACCCCGCCGAGTACCTGATCCGCGCGACCGGCGACTGGACCCTTCGCTTCATCTGCATCGTGCTCGCGGTGACGCCGCTGCGCGTGATGACGAAGACGAACGCGCTCGCGCGCTTTCGCCGCATGCTGGGCCTGTTCGCCTACTTCTACGTCGTGCTGCACCTGCTGTGCTACAGCTGGTTCGACATGGGCTTCGAATGGAGCGGGATCGCCAAGGACATCGCCAAGCGGCCGTTCATCCTCGTGGGCTTCTCGGCCTTCGTGCTGCTGACGCCGCTGGCCGCCACCTCGTTCAACCGCGCGATCAAGGCGCTGGGCGCGAAGCGCTGGCAGATGCTGCACAAGCTGGTCTACCTGATCGCCGGGCTCGGCCTGCTGCACTTCTTCTGGATGCGCGCGGGCAAGAACAACTTTGCCGAAGTGTTCGTCTATGCGGCCATCGTCGCGCTGCTGCTCGCATGGCGCGTCTGGCACTTCTTCGCGCGCCGGCGCGGGTCCGCGCCGGCGGCCGTGCGCAGCCGCGACGAGTCGCTGCGCGGCAACGCGGGTTGAGGCGGCCTGTTCAGCCGTCGAGCTGCTCGCTGCGCAGCTGGTCTTCCATCGTCTCGCGGCGCCGGATCAAGCGGGCGCCCTGGCCGCTCACCAGCACTTCGGCGGCGCGGCCGCGCGTGTTGTAGTTGCTCGCCATGCTCATGCAGTACGCGCCCGCGGACAGCACGGCGAGGCGATCGCCGGCCAGCACGTTGAGCGCGCGGTCGCGGCCGATCCAGTCGCCGCTCTCGCACACCGGGCCGACCACGTCGTAGGTGGTGCCGGCGCCGGCCCGCTCGCGCAGCGGCACGATCTTCTGGAAGGCCTGGTACATCGCGGGGCGCGGCAGGTCGTTCATGGCCGCGTCGACGATGCAGAAGTTCTTCTCCTGGCCGGGCTTGGTGTAGAGCACCTCGGTCACGCAGACGCCCGCGTTGCCGACCAGCGAGCGGCCGGGTTCGATGACCAGCTTGCGCCGGCCGAAGCCGCGGGCGTCGAGCTTGGCGAGCAGCTGGCGCCAGAGCGCATCGGCCTGGGGCGGCACTTCGCCGTTGTAGTCGATGCCCAGGCCGCCGCCGAAGTCCAGGTGATGGATCGGCACGCCCGCGGCCTCGATCGCCTCGACCAGGTCGAGCACGCGGTCGCAGGCGTCGAGGTAGGGCGAGGCTTCGGTGATCTGCGAGCCGATGTGGCAGTCGATGCCGACCACCTCGATGCCCGGCAGCCTCGCCGCATGGCGGTAGGCCTCGACCGCGCGGTCGTGCGCGATGCCGAACTTGTTGCCCTTGAGCCCCGTCGAGATGTACGGATGCGTCTTCGGGTCGACGTTCGGGTTGATGCGGATGCTGATCGGCGCGCGCTTTCCTTCGGCCAGCGCGACTTCGTTGAGCACGTCGAGCTCGGCCTCGCTCTCGACGTTGAAGCAGGCGATGCCGGCCGCGAGCGCCTGCCGCATCTCGGCGCGGGTCTTGCCGACACCCGAGAAGATGATCTGGGCGGGGGCGGCGCCCCCGGCGAGCACGCGTGCGAGCTCGCCGCCGGAGACGATGTCGAAACCGCAGCCCGCCTCGGCGAACACGCGCAGCACGCCGAGCGAGGAGTTCGCCTTCATCGCATAGCAGATCAGCGCGTCGCGGCCTTCGAAACCGCGCTGGTACGCGGCCAGCGCATCGAGCATCCACTGCTTCGAGTAGACGAACAGCGGCGTGCCATGTTCCGCCGCGAGCGCATCGAGGCTCACGCCCTCGACGTGCAGGGTGCCGTTGCGTTCGGCGATGTGGGGATGGCCGGGCAGGGTGGTTTCGTTCGCCATCACCGGGTCGCTCCGCCGCTGGTGGTGCCGCCGTCCGCCGGCGCGCTGCCGGCCGAGGCCGGCTTCGGCGCCGCCTCGGCGTCGGTTCCGCGGCTGCCGCCGGGGGTGAGCAGTTGCGGCAGCGTCGCGCGCTGCGCGGCCGCGGGATCGGTCGGCAGGTACAGCGGCCCGCGCTGACCGCATGCCGCGAGACCCGCGGCGGCGGCCGCGAGGCCGGCGACCATGAGCGCAGCACGGGTGGGGGCGCTCACTAGAATTTGGCGAACATTCAACATGCCGAAATTGTAATGACCGACTCCGAATACATGGACCTCGCCGAGGCGGCGCTCGCCGCCGTCGAGCGGAGCTGCGACCGCATCAACGACGAAACCGATGCCGACATCGACAACCAGCGCGTGGGCGGCATGATCACGATCTCGTTCAGGAACGGCAGCCAGCTGATCGTGAACCTGCAGAAACCCCTGCACGAGATCTGGCTCGCCGCGCGTTCCGGCGGCTATCACTACCGCCACGACGGCCGCGCCTGGGTCGACACCAAGACCGGCGAGGAGTTCTTCG
>CBHTTS010000149.1:0-12170 GCA_966095775.1 uncultured Variovorax sp.
TGTTCCGCCCGCCGATCGCCGGGGCTCCCCGCCCTCCCGTCCCGCGCTCGAACCGTCTGCTCGACGCACTCCTTCTCCCGATCCGTCTGCTCGGCAGCCTCCGACTTCCAAGCGGTACCGTCGCCAGCGGCTTCGCCCCCCACCCGGCTCCGCCGCTCGGGGCGGCTCCGCGCTGGAACGTCGTGCGCCGCCTCGTGCCCGCGCCGCTGCGTATCGGCGCGATGGCGGTGGATGCCGTCTCCCTGTTGACCGATCGAAGGGCCACCATGTCAGAAAAAGCGACCGCTGTCGCAGGTGCGGCCGGCGGCGCGGCGGGCGGCTGGGCGGGCGGGCTCGTGGGGGCGAAGATCGGTGCCGCGCTGGGCACCATGATCCTGCCCGGTGTCGGCACCATTGTCGGTGGGCTGGTCGGCAGCGTGGCAGGCGGTCTGGCAGGCAGCCTCGGCGGTGCGTGGCTCGGCCGCAAGACCGTTGAAGCGGCCGTGAGCGGCAAGTCCGCCGCGACGGCGACAACGACAGCAACCACGTCAACCATGTCGAAGACCACGGTCGCGGCCGTCAGCCCCGTCCAGTCCATCCCGGCCACGATCGCGCAGCTCGCCATCGGTACCAGGTCGCTTCCGACGCCAAAGGACGCCGCGGCGCCCAAACCGGCCGACAAGAAGCCGCCGCCGATCGAGGTCAAGCTCGACTACAAGCCGCAGGTCACCATCCACGGCGACCCCACACCGCAATCCATCCAGAAGTTCGGCGACATGCTGCGTGCTCACCAACAGACGCTCGAATCGATGGTCAAGCGCATGCTGACCGACCAGCAACGGAGAGCCTTCTGATGGCCGTCTTCACACCTTTCGGCAACTTCGGTACCGGCACCCTCGACCAGGCGCTGCAGGATCTGGTGCGGGTGCAGCCCGCGGCGCAGCAGCATGCGCTGCTCGGGGACATCGCCTTCGACCTGATCACCTACTTCGACGGCATCGACCATCGTTTCGGTGCCCAGTACGCCGAGCACGCGTTGCTGCAGGGCAAGCCGCGCCTGCAGTGGACCGGCGACACGCTCGACGAATACACCTGGACGCTGGTGTTCCACAGCGGCTTCTGCACGCCCGAGCTGGAGCTCGCCAAGCTGCGCGCGGCCATCGGTGCGCACGAGGCGCTGCCGCTGGTGTTCGCCAACGGCGACTACCGTGGCCGCTTCGTGCCGATCTCCGCGGAGATGAAGACGCGGCAGACCGCGCGGGACGGCACCGCGCTGTGGATCGAGGGAAGCATGACGCTGCGCGAATTCGTGGAGCCTCCGGTGCTCGCCGAACAGACGCCGGTGCAGGAGCCCGTGGCGGTCGAGAAGGCCGACAGCGGCGGAAAGAAAAAGAAGCCGGCCGGCACGGTGCGTCGCAAGGCCACGCCGCGCGCGGCGGGCGGCGACCGCGGAACACGAGGTGGCGCATGAAACCCATCGACGCCCTCGAGCACATCACCAAGGACGGCGAGCGCTGGGACACGCTGGCCTGGCGCTACTACGGCAACCCGCATGCCTATGGCCCGATCATCGAAGCGAACCCCGCGTTCGACATCGGCACCCTGCTGCCCGGCGGCCGGCTGCTGCTGATCCCGATCATGACGGTCGAGCAGGCGCAGGAGCTCGTCGCCACCGACGATTTGCCGCCATGGAAGCGATGAAGGTACCGGTGCCGCGCGTGGTGGTGCGCTATGCGGGCAAGGACATCACGGCCGACATTTCGCCGACCCTGATCGAGCTGACCTACGCCGACGCACTGGAAGGCGAGAGCGACACGCTCGATCTGACACTGGAGGACAGCGCCGGGCGCTGGCAGGACGCCTGGTATCCGCAGCAAGGCGACGTACTGAGCGCGCAGATCGGCTACGAAGGCGCGCCGCTGCTGCCTTGCGGCGACTTCGAGATCGAAGAGGTCACGCTCGACGGCGCCGCGGGCCAGGGCGACACGGTGCGCATACGGGCGCTGGCCGCGAGTGTGACGCGCCGCCTCCGTACACGCGAGAGCCACGGGTACGAGAACACGACGCTGGCCGATATCACGCAGACCGTCGCGCTGCGCGAGAAGCTCACGCTCAAGGGCGACATCGATCACATCCGCATCGCCCGGGTCACGCAGGTATTCGAAGCCAACCTGGCCTTCCTGAAGCGCGTGGCGGCCGAGTACGGCTATGCCTTCAACGTGCGTGGCGACGACCTCGCATTCTTCAATCGGGCCGCCCTCAAGGATGCGCGGCCCGTGCTGGCGATCGGCCGCGCCGATGTGGTGGGGCGCTACAGCTTCCGCGACAAGGTTCGGGGCGTGGTGGAGTCGGCGACGCTGGCTTTTCACGATCCGCGCACGAAGACGGCGCGGCGGAGCACCGCCCGCGACGAACGCGGCGGCACCAACCGCACCAGCGCCGACGAGCGAAAGCTCAACATCCGCGCCGAGGACGACGAGCAGGCGCGCGTGAAGGCCGAGGCCGCGCGCGACCGGGCGAACGAAGACCAGACCAGCGCCACGCTCGACGACATGGTGGGCAACACGCGCCTGGCGAGCGGCGTCAACGTGCAGCTCACGGGCTACGGCAAGTTCTCGGGCAAGTACAGCATCCACCAGGCGCGCCACAGCTTCTCGCGCTCGGGCGGCTACACCACCAGCGTCGAGCTCAAGCGCGTGCGCGAAGGGGAAGGGAAGAAGAAGAAATCATGAGCAGCCACGACACGGACAGCACGGGCGGCGTGCGCTACAAGCAGGGCATCGTCGCCGATGCGAAACCGGGGTTCGCCACCGTGCGCTTCGCCGATCTGGACGGCCTCGTCACGCGCTGGCTGCCGGTGATCCACCCCAAGACCCAGGACGACAAGGCGGCCTGGACCCTCGACGTCGGCGAGCACGTCGCCTGCCTGATGGACCAGTACCTGGAGGACGGCTGCATCGTCGGCGCGATCTACTCCGAGGCCGATGTGCCGCCGGTGGCCAGCCGCGAGAAGTTCCGCGTGCAGTTCAAGGACGGCGGCAGCTTCGAATACGACCGCAGCTCCGGTGCGATGGAGGTGGTGTGCAAGGGCATGGCCACGCTGAGGGCGGAAGGCGACGTGCTGGTGAAGACGCCGGCGAAGATCACCCTGGACGCGCCCGAGGCGGTCTGCACCGGCAATCTGACCGTGATGAAGACGCTGATCTACCAGCAGGGCATGCAGGGCTCGGGCAGCGCGCCCGGCACGGGCGGCGATTCGGCGGTGATCGACGGGACGGTGCGCATCCGGAACGGCGACCTGCGGGTGCGCGGCGGCGATGTTTCCGCCGACGACATCAGCCTGAAGCACCACAAGAACAAGGGCGTGAAGAGCGGCGACGACCTCTCCGGCGAGGCGGTGGCCTGACATGACCAGCCTGCTCGACCGCCTGCTGCCCGAACCCTCTTTCGTCCTGCGCGATCCGGAGGCCGTGACGCGCGAGCTGGTGCGCATGTACGAAGACGCCACCGGCCTGACGCTCTATCCCGCCCAGGTCGACCGGATCATGGTGGACATCGTCGCGTACCGCGAGAGCCTGCTGCGCGAGGCGATCCAGGACGCGGCCAAGCTCAATCTGGTGCGCTACAGCCGCGCACCGATGCTGGATTTCCTGGGCGAGAACATCGGCGTCGCGCGCATCGGTGCGGCGGCGGCCGTGACCACGCTGCGCTTCGGCTTCGACCCGGCGCCCGCCAAGCCGGGGTTGCTGCCGGCCGGCACGCAGGCCAAGGGCGGCAGCGTTTCCTTCGCCACCGTCGTCGATGCGGTCGTCCCGGGCGGCGCGGCGAGCATCGACGTGCCGGCCGCGTGCACCGTCGCCGGCGCGATCGGCAACGGCTTCGTGCCCGGCCAGATCAGGACCATGGTCTCCGACGTACCGGCCCTGAAGATCGCGAAGGTCGAGAACATCACGACCACCTCGGACGGCGCCGAGCAGGAAGACGACGAGAACCTGCGCCAACGCATCGTGCTGGCGCCGGGCCAGTTCAGCACGGCCGGCTCCGTCGCGGCCTATCGCTTCTTCGCCCGCTCGGCGCACCAGTCCGTCAAGGACGTGGCCGTGGTCCGGCGCGTGCCCGGCGAGATCGTGCTGTATCCGCTGCTGGACACCGGCCTGCCCGGCGCGGCCATCAAGAACGCGGTGGCCGCGGCCTGCAACGCCGAACGCGTGCGTCCGCTGTGCGACACGGTGATCGTGAAAGATCCGGTGCAGGTGAACTGGCGCCTCGAGGCGAAGCTGGTGCTCTACGCCGGCACCACACCGTCCCTGGCCTTGTCCGAAGCCATCAAAGCCGCCAACACCTACGTCGCGAGCCGCCAGCAAAGGCTCGGGCTGGACATCGTGCGCACCCAGTGCATCGACGTGCTCTCGGTGTACGGGGTCTATCGCGTCGATCTCTCCGAACCCGCCGTCGACCAGACGCTGAGCGCGGAACACTGGGCCAACTGCACCGACGTGTCGATCTCGATCGCCGACGTGGTGGAGGGCTGACCCATGGCCGGCACCGCAGATCTCGACCGAGACGCATCGCTGCTCGTGCCCGCCCTGCGCCGGGACGTGAACCTGCGCGCGCAGGAGCGCCTGGCCGGGCGGCTGAGCGCCCTGCCGCTGCGGCCCCTGCGCGTGTACGACTTCGACACCGTGGATGCCTCGGCGCTGCCGCACCTGGCCGAGCAGTTCGGCCTGCCGGACCTCGGCTGGGAATTGGCCGGGACCGAAGCCGCACAGCGCGCGATGCTCAAGTCGGCCATCGAGCTGCAGCGGCATCGCGGCACCGTGTGGTCGGTGCGCGAGGTGTTCCGCCTGCTGGGCCTCGGCGAGATCGGCATCGACGAAGGCCGCAGCGGCTCGCGGCGCGACGGGCAGCGGCGGCGCGACGGCTTCACGGTCCGGGGCGAACGCAGCCTGCGCTGGGCCGAATACCGCATTCACCTTCGGCGCCTGCTCACGGTCAAGCAGGCCGCCGCCGCGCGCCGGCTGCTCGAGAACCTGGCACCGAAGCGCGACCAGTTGTACGAGATCGATTTTTCCGACGCGGCGCTGATCCGCAACGGCTTCGCGCGCCGCGACGGCGCCTACTCGCGCGGCAGCGCCTGAACTTCATTGGGAGAACACCTTGGGAAACCTCGTCGAAAACAACAACTGGCCGGAGGGCGTGCCCTACTTCGAGGCCAACGCGGTGCTCACGGGCGGCCCGGACTGCCCGGACAACATCCCAATCCGGGCGCTGGCCGACCGCTCGCGTTATCAGCGCCTGCGCGCGGTGACGCCCTGGAGCGCGACCCTGGCATATCCGGCCGACGCCTATGTGTCGTTCAGCGGCACGACCTGGCGAAGCATTGCGCCCAGTACCAATGTGCCGCCGAACACCGATGGCACGAAATGGGTGCGGTGGGGCCACACATCGGCGGAATTGAGCGAAGCGTTGCACAGCGCCGTCGGCCAGCACGAGGGCAAAGAGGACCCGCATCCCTTGTATGCCTTCCGCAGCGGCACGAGCAGCGTGCCGCTCGCATTCGTCGGAGACGTCATTCTCGTGCGGACACCCCATCTGCGGCACATGGTGTGGGACGGCGCGAAGTACGTGCGCGCGCCCTGGCACCAGCCCGGCATGGTGCTGTACAGCTACGACAATCCCTCGGGCATTCCGGGCTACCTGCCGGTGCGGGCGGATCTCAGCTACAGCCAGGCGAACTATCCCGACCTCGTCCAGCGGCTCGGCCTTTCGGGGTCCGGCACGTTCTCGCTGGTGGAACTGCGCGGCGAGTTCATCCGCTGTCTCGACAACGGACGTGGCGTCAACGCCGGCCGTGGGCTGCGAACGGCTGAAGCCGGTGACAACCGGCCCCACACCCATCCCGTGAACGACCCCAAGCACAACCATGCGTTCAACGACCCCGGCCACACGCACTCCGCATGGACCGATGCACAGGGCAATCACACGCATCGACTTCTCGTCTACAAGGCCAACGACTTCAACTCGGGCAGCTACGCTACCGGTTCAGATGACCCGTGGGACGGCGGTGCTTGGGTGAACGGAACGGAAGCCGCAGGAAACCATGGCCACAACGTCGGCGTAGGCCCTGCCGGGTCGAACGCATGGCTGAGCGCTGCTTCCACCGGCATCAGCGTCGGGAGCGACGGCTCCGAGAGCCGACCCCGCAACCTCGCCTTCCCGGCCTGGGTCAGCTACTGAAACGAGGGAACCATGACCAAGATCATCTATCTGCTCGACCCCCAAAACGGCATGCTCGTCGGCGAGTCCACGCATCCGCTGGATCCGGTCGAAACCGCTCGCAGGGGCGAACCGGTGTATGCGCAGCTCAATCCAGCGCTTGCGACCGAGATCGCTCCGCCGCCGATTCCTGCGGGCATGAAGGCCGTGCTGTCGGACGGCGCATGGGCGTTGGAAGCCATCCCTCCCGCAACGACGGACGACGCTGAAGCCGCGACCGCGCGCGAGCTGCCTGCGGAACTGCCACCGCCGAGCCTCGAGCAGCGGCTCACCGCGTTGCAGGCCGCGGTCCAGGACTACCTCGACGCGATGGCCAGATCCCTCGGCTATGACGACATACGGACGGCGGTCACCTATGCCGAAGAACCGGCCGTGCCGAAGTTCCAGGCCGAGGCCCGGGCGCTGCGCGCCTGGCGTTCGCATGTCTGGCTGGCGTGCCATCAGCTGCTCGACCGCGTGCGTGCCGCCGAGGCCGAGGAGCCCACGCCGGAGACGCTCGTGGCGCTGTTGCCGAAGCTCACGCTGGCGCCCCTCGACGCCGCGGACGGCGCGGACACGCTCGAAGATCCGCCGGACTCCCAGGCGCCCCTCAAGACAATCTCACAAGCCCTTTAATGTGAGCCCCTGCCCGCGATGCGCACCATCGCGGCATGCCTCTCGAGAACAGCAATCTCAACGCCCTGTCCAGCCGCTTCGCGCAACCCGCGCTGAGCCGCGCAGCGGCCGGGCATCCGAGCGGCCTGTTCTCCGACCGCATCGGCCGGGTCGTGACCGATGCCGACGACATCAACCAGTGCCTCGAGGTCATCCTGACCACGCGCAAGGGCAGCGAGCCGCACCGGCCGCTGTTCGGCTGCGATGCGCTGGACTACATCGATGCCCCCATCGACACGGCCCGTCCGCATATCGTGCGCGAGGTGACGGACGCCATTCGGCAGTGGGAGCCACGCATCCACCTGCTGAACGTGCGCGTGGCGGCCGACGCTGACACGGCCAGCCGGGGCGCCGTCGTCATCCGCATCGAATGGCGCTACGCGAACGGCGTGGCCAGTCAGGTGTTCAGCGCCAACGTCTCTCTGGCGGCGCTCGGGGCGATGGCATGAGCCAACTGCTCGACCGCCTGCTGCCCGAACCCGAATTCGTCGTGCGCGATCCGGAGGAGGTGACACGCGAGCTGGTCCGGACCTACGAAGACCTGACCGGCAAGAGCCTCTACCCTGCCCAGGTCGAAAGGATCCTCGTAGACATCATGGCCTACCGCGAGAGCCTGGTGCGCGAGGCCATCCAGGACGCGGCCAAGCTCAACCTGGTGCGCTACAGCCGCGCCCCGATCCTCGACTACCTGGGCGAGAACATCGGCGTGCAGCGCCTGCCCGCCTCCAAGGCGACGACCGTGCTGCGCTTCGCTTTCGACCCCGCGCCTGCCGCTGACCAGATGCTGCCCGCGGGCGTGCTGGTGCAAAGCGACGACGTCCGGTTCGAGACCCAGACAGCCGTGCCGGTGCCGGCGGGTACTCGCTCGGTGGATGCGCCGGCGCGCTGCCTGGAAGCCGGCGTCAAGGGCAATGGCTTCCTGGCAGGACAGGTGCGCGTGCTGCTCTCCCGACCCGCCGATCTGTCGATCGCCAGCGTCCACAACATCACGACGACCGAGGGCGGCGCTGCCGAAGAGGACGACGAGCACCTGCGCGAACGCATCGTGCTGGCGCCCGAGCAGTTCAGCAACGCCGGGAGCGCGGGCGCCTACAGGTTCCATGCGCTGTCCAGCCATCCGGACGTGACCGACGTGGCGGTGGTCAGCGCAGAGACGACCGTGCAGAACGGACAACTCGTCTCCACCAACGGCATCCCCCCCGGCGTGGTGCACCTGCACCCCTTGAGCAGGACAGGCCTGCCCAGCGCCGCCGTCAAGGAAGCCGTCCTCTCTGCGTGCAATGCCGACACCGTGCGGCCGCTGACCGACCATGTCGAAGTCCGGGACCCGGTCAGGGTCGACTTCGCCATTGCAGCCAGGCTGACCCTCTACGCCACGGCCGATGCCGACCTGGCCCTGGCGGAGGCCCGCAAGGCGGCGACCGCCTACCGCGACCGACTGCGCGCGAAGCTGGGCAGCGATGTGGTCCGCTCGCAGCTCATCCAGGCGCTGCACGTCTACGGCGTCTATGCGGTGGCCCTGGCGGCGCCGGTCGAAGACCTTGTGCTGTCCAGCGAGAAGTGGGCCGACTGCACGGCCATCGACATCAGCGTGGCCGGCGTGGCGCAGGGCTGAGGCATGAGCCGTTTCACCGAACCCTCCCTGCTCGTTCCGGCGCTGCGCCGCGACCTTTCCATGCGTGCGCTGGAGACCTTGCCGGCGCGGATCTCCGAGTTGCCCTTGTCGCCGGTCGTCGTCTATGACTTCAACCGCGTGCCGTCGGAGGCACTTCCCGCCCTGGCCGAGCAGTTCAACCTGCTGGGCGACGCGGGCTGGGACTTCGCCGGCTTCGGCCCCGCGCCGGAAGCGAAGAAGCGGGCCCTGCTCAAGGAGGCGGTCGCGCTGCACCGCCTCAAGGGCACGCGCTACGCCGTGCAGCGCTCGCTCGACCTGACGGGCATGCCTTCGCGCATCACCGAATGGTGGCAGCAGACGCCGCGGGGCACGCCACACACCTTCGTCGTCGACCTGCTGCTGACCGATGGTCCCTCGGACCCGCCGGCGCTGACGCCTGAACGTGTCGATGCCGCACTGCGGATGGTCGGCTTCTGGAAGCCTGCCCGGAGCCAGTTCCGGGCCCGGGCACGCGTGGACCTGCGCACGACCATGCGCTCGGCCGCCATCGTGCGCCCGGCCGCGGCGACCCGCGCCCTGCTGATGCCGACGTCGGCGCACGGGGCGACCACCACCACCGTGACAACGCTGCTTGCCCGCGCCGCGCAGCGCGTGCAGGTCTGGGCCCGGCCGGTGCCATCCGCCTGAGCGGCGCAGGCCGCACGCCTCTCTCCCTCCATCTCCTCAGGAGCCTTTCAATGATCTTGCATCCCACCAAAACCGTGGCCGGGAGACAGGCGACGTTCAACGCCAACAACGCCGGCATCACGCTGAACCTGACGCACATCTCCATCGGCGACGGAGGCGGTGCCGTCGACGACACCCGCACCAGCCTGCGCAGCGAGCGCGAGAAGGTGCCGGTCTTCGGCCACCGCGTCTCCATCGACCAGATCCACCTCGACGGGGTCTTCAACGGCGCATCCGACTTCTGGGTGCGCGAGGTGGGCATCTGGGCCGGCAGCACGCTCGCCTACTACTGGTCGACCGCCGGCACCGAGCTTGGCTACAAGAGCCGGAATTTCGAATGGCTGCTCGGCCTCGACCTGGCGCTCGACGAAGCGGTCGACGACGTGATCGAGGTCACGGCCCAGGCGCCGAACGTCGGCCTGACCATCGCGCCGCACCTGGCCACCGTGCTGCAGTCCCTCTGCGACACCAACCGGCTTGTCCTGAAGAACCACTACCTATGAAGGAGCTGAACCATGAGTCTTGAATCCAATCTCACCGACGCCATCGCGGCGCAGAACACCCTGACCCAGACGGTGGCCGCGAAGATGCGCGCGATCGACGCGCAGATCACCGGCTTCATCGACGCTTGGGGAGTGAATGGCTACACCACGCTCGAGGTGGGGGCCGGCAAGCCCTATGCGTCGATCTCGGACGCCTGGAATTCGCTGGCGGGCAAGGCCCTGCGGGCCGACGTGCTTATCAAGGTTGACGATGGTGTCTACAACACCAGCGGGATCTGGATCTCCGGCCATCCCTACGCCAGCCGTGTGCGCATCATCGGCAACATCGCCAATCCATCAGCCTGCGTGATCAAGATGACGCCGGATGCCAACAAGCAGAGTCACGGCGTCATGTTCAACAACGTGCGTGGCATCGAGTTTTCCGGCTTCAAGATCGTAGGTGAAGTGACCGCCGCCAATGTCGCGCACCGCGGCCTGCTTGTGAGCGAAAAATCGATCGTACGCTGTGCGAAGAACTCGCTGATCGTTGAGGGCGGTCTGCGCGGCGTGCAAATCGTCAGCGGATCATCCCTCGAGGCGCCCGGCGCGATCGTCAACGGTGTCTGGTACTGGGCGGTCGAAGCGTACACCAATTCCACCGCGCACATGCCAAGCCTGAAGGTCAACGGCAACGGCCGGGACGTGACGCTCGCGTTCCCGAACACCGCCGTCTGGCCCGACGGCGGCACGATAAGCAGTCATGGCGTGCGCGTCGCGGACGGCAGCCTCTTCGCTGGCGATCATTGCAGCGTTTCCAACGTTGTGTATGGGTACAACGCCGTCTCCAACTCGTACATATGGTGCGATGGGTCCAAGGCCGACACGTGCGTCCATGGGTTCGAGGCCGCACACGGCGCCATCTTGTGGAATTACAACTGGGACGTCAAACCCTCCAATCCCACCGCTTCGTGGGGCGAAGCCACGAATTGCTATGTCGGGTTCAGGGCCCTTTTCTCTTCCCAGGTGATCGCCCCGAAGTCTCGTGCCAAGAACTGTCGCGATCACGGCTATTCCGCAGACCGGCTTGGCAACATCGACGCCCCCTACTCGGGCGCAACCGGCTGCGGAACCGGCTACTGGGCTTCGGCGGGCTCGCTCATTTATGCCCACGGTGCATCAGCCACCACCAGTGGCAACACCACCAACTTCAGCCCGTCTTCATCTTCCGTGCTCGGCAACAACAACGCACAGATCATCTTCAGCTAAGGAGTTTCCATGGAGAACCCATACATCGCCTCGCTTGAGGTCAGACCGCTGCCCCTTCCCGTTCCATCGGCCCGCGACATCCTGCGCAACGACATCAACGCCCTGGCCGACCCGCCCGCGCGCGAGGCCGTGTGGTCGAACACGCTGTCGCTCGTCGTCGTCACCCTGTCGGAGCTGGTCTCGGGTCTGTCCAAGGTGCAGACCGTGGCAGAGATCCGGGACGCAGCGGCGTCGTTCGTCGAGGTCGCCGAGCGGGTGAATGCTGCCATCGACAAAGGCGAGTTGCGATTCCCCTACCAGCTGAAGGAAGACGGCGCCGCGGCCGTGCTGAACGAAATGACGACGCTGGCCAACGGCATCACGGATGCAATGAGGGCATACAAGTCGGCTGAGTGAGACGCGGGAGGGATTTCGTCTGGCAAGGAATTCTTGCAGCGGGCGAAACAAGGCCTGCCTTGTTTATCGCCGCGTGGCGGGCTTCATCTATCGTGGCTCGCCTCACCAGGCGCACAGCGGCGCTTTGCCATGCAAAGCAGCCGCTGCGGCCGCGGATCACACGCCGAGGATCGACACCGCCTTGGTGTTGAGATAGGCCTCGAGCGCCTCGGGGCCGCCCTCGGAGCCGTAGCCCGAATCCTTCACGCCGCCGAAGGGCATTTCGGGCGTCGGGGTGGCGGGCTGGTTGACCCAGAGCATGCCGAGCTCGAGCTTCTGGCTCAGCAGGTGCGCGTTCTTGATCGACTTGGTGAAGGCGTAGCCGGCCAGGCCGAAGGGCAGGCGGTTGGCTTCGGCGATGGCCTCGTCGAGCGTGTCGAAACCGCGGATCGCCGCGATCGGGCCGAAGGGCTCGTTGTTGAACACGTCGGCATCGAGCGGCACGTCGGTCAGCACGGTGGGCGCGAAGAAGTTGCCGGCATCGCCGACGCGCTCGCCGCCGGTGGCGACGGTGGCGCCCTTCTTGCGCGCGTCCTCGAGCACATGGGCCATCGCGGTGAGGCGGCGCGCATTGGCGAGCGGGCCGAGCGTGGTGCCTTCGGCCAGGCCGTCGCCGAGCTTGAGGCTCTCGGCGTGCTTGACCATCGCCTTGGCGAATTCCTCGCGGACGCTGTTGTGCACCAGGAAGCGGGTCGGCGAGATGCAGACCTGGCCCGCGTTGCGGAACTTGGCGGCGC
>CBHTTS010000150.1:0-12147 GCA_966095775.1 uncultured Variovorax sp.
GCCTGCGGCGCGACCGCCTCGCGCGTGCGGTCGCGCCGGCGCACGAAGTCGTGCACGCTGCGGATCACCTGGCCCGCGCGGTCGGCCTGCTCGGCGATGCGGCGCACCGCCATCGCGACCTCGGCCTGCGGCCCGCCGGCCGGCGAACCGAGCATGTTGAGCGAACCGGTGGCATAGCTCGCGATCGCGGCCAGCGGCTGCGTGAGCTCGTGACTCAGCAGCGAGGCCATCTCGCCCACCGTGGCGAGCCGCGCGCTGGCCTGCAGGCGCTCCTGGCTCGCGCGCGAGAGCTCCTCGATGCGGCGCTGCTCGCTGATGTCGATGAAGGCACTCATCCAGCCGGTCTGCACGCGCTGCGCGTTGATCAGCGGCGCCTCGAAGATCAGCACCGGGAAGCGCGTGCCGTCCTTGCGCATGAACACCGACTCGAAGCCCTCGCGCGGCGGCATGCCGCCCGCGAGGCGCCGCGCCTGCCGCTGCTGGTACTCGTGCGCGAGCTCGGTCGGCCAGTAGGGCGCCTCGATCGACGCGCCGCTGCCCGCCATGAGCTCCTCGGGCGTGAAGCCGACCATCTCGCAGAACGCGGGATTGACGTAGGTGATGCGGCCCTGCAGGTCGCGCGCGCGCAGGCCGGTGATGACCGAGTCCTCCATCGCCTTGCGGAAGGCGAGCGCGTCGGCGAGGTCGCGCTCGGCGCGCAGGCGCCGGCGCGTGTCGCGCGCGAGCAGCACCAGCACCGAGACGAGCGCGATCGAGATCGCGGTGACCAGCCCGGTCAGCACGTTCGGAAAGAGGTCGGGCGCGGCGCGCCAGCCGTCCACGCGCAGCATCAGCGCGTTGCCCGGCAGGTCGATCAGCTGCTGCGAGGTGAAGACGCGCGTGCCGGTGCGGCGCGAGGTGCCGAGCGCCGCGAGGCGCGTGCCGTCGGCCTCGGTGAAGGCGACCTCCTGGCCGCGCGTGAGCGCGGGCCCGACGAGCTCGATCAGCGTGTCGCGCAGCGAATAGCTCGCCACGAGGAAGCCGCCCGCATCCATCGGCACGCACAGCTCCATCACCTCGATGCCCGCGCCGCCGAGCACCGGCACGTAGTGGCTCGGCGAATAGGCCGGGGAGCCGGTCTTGCGCGCCGCCGTGCAGGCCAGCGCCACGTCGGGCTGGTCGGCGCCGCGGCTCTCGTCGGCGATCAGCCGCGTGCGGTAGGGCGTGTTGACCCATGCCTGCGGACGCAGCGCGGCATCGCGCCATTCGAGCCGCAGCCATTCGCGGTGCTCGCGCAACAGCGCGGCCGCGGCCTCGGGCCAGTGCGTGCGGTCCAGGCCGAGCGCCTGGGTGGCGCGCAGGCTCTGGGCGTTGCGCTGCAGGCCGATGCGCAGGTCGGAGACCGCATCGATGGTGTCGCGGTCGAGCGCGGCCTGGACCTGCTCGACCTCGTGCCGGCCCGCGAGCCAGACCACCGTGACCAGCAGCGCCGACACCAGCACCGCGAGGATCAGCCAGAGAAACCAGCGCTGCCACAGCGAGCGCAGCCGCACGTAGGCCGACAGCGCCCAGCGCGGCGGCGCCAAGGTCGTCAGCACGCTGGACATGCTCAGAGCACGCAATGAGAAAGGGCCGGCAGTTGCTTGCGCATGCGCTCGATCTGGCCAGCATCGAGGTCGAACACGACCACGCCTTCCTCGCTCGCCTGCTGCGCCACCACCGTGCCCCAGGGATCGACCACCATCGACTGGCCCCAGGTCTGGCGGCCGTTCTCGTGGCGGCCGCCCTGCGCCGGCGCCACCACCCAGGCGAGGTTCTCGATCGCGCGCGCGCGCAGCAGCACCTCCCAGTGCGCGGCGCCCGTGGTGCGCGTGAAGGCGCTGGGCACCAGCAGCAGCTCGGCGCCGCGCTTCGCGAGCGCGCGGTAGAGCTCGGGAAAGCGCAGGTCGTAGCAGACGCTCATGCCCACGCGCCAGCGGTGGCCGTCGCGCGAGGGCAGGTCGAACACCACCGGCTCGGCGCCCGGCGCGATCACGCGGCGCTCGTCGTAGCGCTCGGTGCCGTTGTCGAAATAGAACAGGTGGATCTTGTCGTAGCGCGCCACGCATTCGCCCGCGGGCGAATAGGCGAGCGAGGTGTTGAACACGCGCTCGGCCTCGGGGCTCTCGAGCGGCAGCGTGCCGCCGACGATCCACAGCCCGAGTTCGCGCGCAGCGTCGGCGAGGAAGGCCTGCACCGTGCCCGCGCCCGCGGTCTCGCGCAGGCCGAGCTTGTCGGTGTCGCGCGCGCCCATCATGCAGAAATACTCGGGCAGCACGGCCAGCTCGGCACCCGCTTCGGCCGCACGGGCCAGCAGCGCGCGGGCGCGTTCGAGGTTGGCTTCACGGGCGATGGCGGAGACCATCTGGATGGCGGCGACTTTCATGGCGGGTTCTCCAGGCGTGCGCGCTAGCGGCCTCCACCGAGGCCCGGCACGGGGACGACGATCTGCGGATCGGGAAGGATCGATCTTGGCACTTTCGCGATCTTCGGGTCGGCCCAGGTGCCCTCGATGTGGAATTCCTGCGTGGCGGCGGTGGCGAGCGGCTTGCTCAGCACCCACTGGGCGAGGAAGGTGCCGAGGCCGATCGCGGGGTTGATCGCGGTCGCGACGAGCGCCGCGGTGCCCGCGTTGATCTCGGGCACGACCACGACGCGCAGGTCCTGGGTCTCGCGCACGATGTCGGCCGAGCCGTCCATCAGCGCGGCGGCGTTGACGCCCTTCATCTGCAGGTTGTTGGTGCTCGCGATGCCATTGTGGATCTTCGCGTCGCCGCGGATGAAGTCGAAGGCGAAGCCCTGGCTGAACACGTCGCGGAAGTCGAGCGTTAGCCGGCGCGGCAGCGCCTGCAGGCTCAGCACGCCGAGCAGCTTCGCGAGCCCCGGGTCGGCCTTGAGGAACTGGCCCGCGCCGACGTTGACCTGGAGCGCGCCGCCGAGGCTCGGGTAGTCGAGCGAGAACGGCGAGCCGCGCCAGTTGACCTCGCCTTCGAGCCGGCCGCTGCCGCGCCGCAGCACGCCGGGCATGCCGAAGCGCGCCAGCAGGTCGCCCGCATCGGCGATCTCGAGCCGGAAGGTCATCGAGGTGCGGCGCTGCTCGGTGCGCCCGCCCGCGGCCCCCGCGGCCGCGGCCCAGGTGCCCTTGGCCGAGAAGCTGGCCTCGGGCACGGTGAAGCTGAGCTTGTTGAGCAGCCATTCGCGGCCCGCGCCGCCGCGGTTGACCGCGTCGATCTCGGCGCGGCCGAGGCGCTTGCCCAGCAGCTCGAAATCGTCGATGACGATGTCCAGCGCGGGCAGCGTGCCCGGCTGCTCGTCGAGCAGCGTCTCGACCTGCTTCGCCTCGGTCGGCGCGATCTTGAGGCGCGCGAGCCGCGCGTAGAGGCGACCGGCCTGGGTATGACGGTATTCGGCGTAGCCGCTGAGCTCGGCCGCGTCGATGTTGGCGCGCCAGAGCGCACCGTCGCGCGTGCCGCCGAGCACCACGTTGTGCAGCGTGCGGCCCGCGATGCCGAGCTCCTGCGCGCGCACCGCGATGCGGGTGGGCAGGTAGCTCGACGCGGCGTCGTCGGCGGTGCCTTCCGCCGGGCCGCCGCCCGCGGCATCGCCGAGCAGCGCCTGCCAGGCCGCCATGTCGAGCTTCGCGACGTTGACGTTGGCCAGCACGCCGCGCTCGGGCACGCTCGCGGTCTCGCCCGCTGACAGGCCGATGCCGATGCTGCCGTGGAGCACGCGCGGCTCGGGACCCGCCACGTCGCGCACGTACTGCACCGCGCCGACGCGGCCGAGCTCCATCGAGAGCTGGTCCTGCAGCGCGACGCTCGCGCCGTTGCGCGTCTCGCGCTGCAGCACCTTCTTCTCGATGCGCAGCGGCATCTGCTCGTCGGCCGGCTTCACGAGCGGCGCGGGCAGGTTCAGCGCCAGGCCCTGCAGCGTGCTCGTGAGCGAGAACTCGGGCACGCCGTCGCGCATCGAGAAGCTGGCCGCGTAGGCGGTGCTGCCGCTCGCCTTGCCGGCGATGCGCGTGAGCCACTCGGCCTCGCGCGTGCCGCGCAGGCCCTCGGCCGAGGCCGTGCCCTGGGCCTTGATCGCCACCTCGCGGTTCGGTCCGGCGAAGCGGCCGCGGCCCTCGACGCGGATGTCGCCGCCGAGCAGCCTCGCCTGCACGCCCGCGAGCGCGAAGCCGGTTTCGGTGAAGCCGACCGCGCCCTTGACCTGGGTGAACGACGGCGCCTCGGGCGCGAGCTGCAGCTCGTTGTTCGCGAGCGCGATGCTGGCCTGCACGCGCGCGGTGTCGAGCGCGGCGAGCGGCAGCTCGAGGTGCAGGCGGTAGTCGGCGCTGCCGGCCGCGCGCACCCGCGCCAGCGCCTGGCCGGTCTCGCCGCCCGCAAGCGGCGCGCCCACGCGCAGCAGCTCGCCGAGCGGTCCCTTCGCCTGCGCGTCGACGCGCAGCAGCGAGGCATGGTGCGACATGTCGGCGATCTGCGCCTCGGCCTTCGTGACCTCGAGGCCGGCGGTGCCGGCCAGCTTGCCGCGCGCATTGCGCACGAGCATGCCCGCCCGCTCGAACACCAGCTCGCCCGACAGGCCGGTGAGCGCGGGCCACACGGGCTCCGGCGTCCTGGGCGGCGCGGCGGCGCGGGCCGGCGCGGCCTTCGCGGCCGTGGTCGCGGCCAGCGCCGAGGCCGGCGGCACGTAGGCGTAGTCGACGTCCGCGACCTTGGCCGCGATGCGGAACTCGCCCTGCTTCGGGTCCATGAAGGGCATGTCGTGCAGGTCGCCGCGCACGCGGAAATCGACGCTGCTCGCGGTGCCCCGCGTGACCGCGCTGCGCACGTAGTCGCGCGTGTGCTGCGGGATGTCGAGCGGCAGGTAGCGGAACACGCGCGTGCCGTCGGCGCGCGTGAGCTTGCCGCGCAGGTCGAGCACGCCGGGGTAGCGCGAGCGGCCGGACGAGACCGCCGGGTCGCTGGTGCGCCAGTTCGCTTCGGCCTCGCCCTCGGCGTCGGCGTTGGCGAAGCGCAGCTTCGAGACCTGCAGCTGCACCTGGCCCCGGTCGAGCTTCCATTCGAGCTGCGTCGACAGCCGGTCGAAGGGGATCACCGGCTCCTCGAACACGCCGGGAAACTCGAGCGTGCCCTGCGCGAGCGCGAGCGCCGCCTGGCCGCCGGTCTGGGTGGCGTCGAACTCGAGCGTGGCGCCGCTCAGGCCCGGCGTGCCGGGATGCACGTGGACCGGCGCACCCGGCGCCGCGCCGGCGCCCGCCGGCGGCGGCTCGGCCGGCTGCGAGGCCACGCGCAGGCCGCTGATGCGCCCCTTGGCCTGGTAGCGCTCAGGCGCGCCGAGCGAGCCCTGCCAGTTGAGCTCGACGCGCTCGACCAGCCCGCGCGGCGCGTAGGCATCGAGCATGCGGTGCGTGGGCTCGCCGAGCGGCAGCCGGTCGGCGATCAGCGCGAGCGCGGCGAGGTCGAGCCGGTCGGCGCGCAGCGCGCCGTGCTCGGGCGTGCGCCCGCGCGAGGGCGAGTGCTGCAGCCAGAGGTTGCCGCCGGGCCAGCGCATGCCGTCGGCGGTGTCGAACTGCAGCGCGCTGGTCGAGAACTCGAGGTAGTCCTCGCTGAGCTGGCCCGCGAGCCGGCCCGTGACCGAGCGCAGCACCAGCGGCTGCAGGCCGCGGCCGAGCGAGGCGTCGACGCGGTGCAGGCCCAGGTCCGCGGCGCCGCCGACGATCTGGCCGTCCTTCACGTCGGCCCAGAGGCGCAACGCGCCGCTGCCCTCGCGGATGCGCGCGTCGATCGAGACGTAGCGGCCGAGCCGGGTCACGTCCATGTAGGGCAGGTCGGCATAGATCTGGCCGTCCCAGGTCTGCCAGCGGCCCGAGCGCACCGACAGCAGCGGCTGGCGGAACTGGCCGCGCAATGTGAAGCGCTCGCCCCACCCGACCGGCGGCGTGGCGTCGAGCCGCAGGGCGTGGCGCCGGCCGCCGTTGCGCGCGACGAAGCGCACGTCGGTCAGGAGCAGCGGCTCGGCCTGGCGCTGCTCGTCGGTCCAGCGCACGGTGCCGCCCTCGACCACGAGTTCGCGCTGGGCGAAAAACCAGTCGGCGGCGCGGGTCTCTCCGGTCGTGTCGTTCGACATGTGCAGGCCGGCGACGTGCAGCTTGCCCAGGGCGTCGCGCCGCACGTCGACCTGCGGGCCCTCGATGTAGAGCTGCTCGAAGTTCAGGCGCCAGAGCGAGCGCGGCGACACGCTCGCGACGATCCGCACAAGACGCAGGGCTTCTCGCTGCTGGGCATCATGCAGGACCACGTCGCGCAGTTCGAAGGCCGGGAACAGGCTGTCGGAGCGCGCCGTGATCGAGCCGATGCGCACGGGAACGCCGATGGCCTTGCTGGCCTGCGCCTCGAGCGCGCCCCGGTAATCGCCGATTCGCGGCACAATCCACGCGTGTAGGACAACCACTGACAGCGCCAGCAGAAGCCATGCAGCGATCAGTAAACCCAGCAGCCAGCGCGCCGTCGCAGCGGTGATCTTGAGCAGACGTGAAGGGGGAGACGCCGTGTCGTTCATTGAGGATCGCGCTGTGTCCGGAATTATGACCGCCAGCATCCAGACCGGTTCCTCGGAAACCGATAACAGTGTGAACCAGTTGCCATCCACGCCCAACGCGCCGGCCGAGGCTGCGCGCTCCTCCTACTCCCGCTTCGTCCAGCGCCTGCGCCGCCGCTATGCGGCCGAGCTCGCGATGCTCGCGGCCGGGGCGCCGCGGCGCGATTCGATGGCGCTGGCCTACGAGGCCCTGCGGGCGCGCGGCGACGGCGTGGGCGACGCGCTGCGCATCGTGCGGCAGCTCGTGATGGAGCGTCTGGTCACGCTCGACTGCGACCAGCAGGCGCCGCTCGCGGTCGTGACGACCGCGGTGACCGAGCTCGCCGAGTTCGCGCTCGACGCCGCCTGTCGCGAGGCCTGCGACGAGCTCGATGCGCAGCATGGCGCGCCGCGCGGCCCCGAAGGCCAGCGCGCGCAGCTCTGGGTCGTGGGCATGGGCAAGCTCGGCGCGCGCGAGCTCAACGTCTCGAGCGACATCGACCTGATCTACCTCTACGACCTCGACGGCGAGACCGAGGGCGATGCCGAGGGCCGGGGCCGGCTCTCGAACCACGAATACTTCGCGCGCGCCGTGAAGCGCATCTACGCGCTCGTGGGCGACACCACCGAGCACGGCTTCGTGTTCCGCGTCGACCTCGCGCTGCGGCCGAACGGCAACTCGGGGCCGAGCGTGGTCTCGCTCGATGCGCTCGAGGAGTACTTCCAGGTCCAGGGCCGCGAATGGGAGCGCTTCGCCTGGATGAAGAGCCGGGTGGTCGCGCCGCGCGCGGTGGTGGCCGGCGGGCTCGCCCAGGGCCTGCGCGCCACGGTGCTGCCCTTCGTGTTCCGCCGCTACCTGGACTACAGCGTGTTCGATTCGCTGCGCACGCTGCACCGGCAGATCCGCGAGCAGTCGGCCCGGCGCAGTGCGGGCCGGCCCGAGCGCGCCAACGACGTCAAGCTCTCGCGCGGCGGCATCCGCGAGATCGAGTTCACCGTGCAGCTGCTGCAGGTGGTGCGCGGCGGCCAGTTCCCCGAACTGCGCACCCGGCCCACGCTCGATGCGCTGCAGCGGCTCGCGCGCGCCGGCCTGATGCCGCAGGACACCGCCGACGCGCTGGCCCAGGCCTACGAATTCCTGCGCCGCGTGGAGCACCGCATCCAGTACCTCGACGACCAGCAGACGCACATGCTGCCGGTGGCCGACGACGACCTGCGCTGGATCGCGCAGACCATGGGCTATGCGAACTGCTGCCCCTTCCTCGAGCAGCTCGACACGCACCGCGAGTTCGTCGCGCAGGAGTTCGACAAGCTGCTCGGCGGCGACAAGCCCTGCAACGGCAAGTGCAGCGGCAAGAAGGCCGCCGCGCCGGCCGACCTGGCCGATCTGCTCGACGACCTGCCGCCGGCCTTCGCGGAGCGCATCCGCAACTGGTGCGAGCAGCCGCGCGTGATGGCGCTGCGCGAGGAGACCCGCGCGCGCCTGCGCCAGCTGGTGCAGCGCACCGGGCAGTGGCTCAAGGAGCCCGACGGCGACGGCCCGGGCGAGACGCCGCGCCACGTGGACGCCGCGCTGCGCTGGGCCGACTGGATCGAGCCGCTGCTGCGGCGCGAGAGCTACCTCGCGCTGCTGGTGGAGCGGCCCGCGGTGCAGGAGCGGCTGCTGCGGCTGCTCGGCGCCGCCAAGTGGCCCGCGCGCTACCTGCTGCAGCATCCCGGCGTGATCGACGAGCTCGCGAGCGACGAGATGCTCTCGGGCCGCTTCGTCGCGGCCGAGTTCGAGCGCGAGCTCGAGGCGCGCCATGCCGCGCTGACCCGCACCGGCGAGGCCGACGAGGAACGCCTGCTGAACCTGCTGCGCCACGCCCACCACGCGGAAGTGTTCCGCACCCTGGCGCGCGACGTGGACGGCAAGCTCACGGTCGAGCAGGTGGCCGACGACCTGAGCGCGCTGGCCGACGCCACGCTGCGCGTGACCGCGCGCTGGTGCTGGCCGCACGTGCGCAACCGGCACCGCGAGGCGCCGCAGTTCGCGATCATCGGCTACGGCAAGCTGGGCGGGAAGGAGCTCGGCTACGGCAGCGACCTGGACATCGTGTTCGTCTACGACGACGACGACGAGCGCGCGGGCGAGGTCTACGCCGCCTACGTGCGCAAGCTGATCAACTGGCTCACCGTGAAGACGCGCGAGGGCGACCTGTTCGAGATCGACACCGCGCTGCGGCCGAACGGCAATTCGGGCCTGCTGACGACCAGCTTCGAGGCCTACGAGCGCTACCAGCTCGGGCGCGGCAGCAACACGGCGTGGACCTGGGAGCACCAGGCGATGACGCGCGCGCGCTTCGTGCTCGGCAGCGCCGAGCTGGGCGCGCGCTTCGACCAGGTGCGCGAGGCCGTGATCGTGGCGCCGCGCGACCGCGAGGCGCTCAAGGCCGAGATCATCGCGATGCGCGAGAAGGTGCGCAGCGCCCGCCCGGTCAAGGCCGGCCGCTTCGACGTGAAGCACAGCCCCGGCGGCATGGTGGACGCGGAGTTCGCGGTGCAGTTCCTCGTGCTGTCGGCGTCGGGCGCGCACCGCGAGCTGATCCCGAACGTCGGCAACATCGCGCTCCTGCTGCGCGCCGAGGACGCCGGCCTGCTGCCCGCGGGCATCGGGCGCGCGGCCGCCGCGGCCTACCGCGAACTGCGCCGCGTGCAGCACCGCGCGCGCCTCAACGAGGAGCCGACCCAGGTCGCGCCGCCCGCGCTCGCGGCCGAGCGCGAGGCGATGCTGGCGCTCTGGAAGGCGGTGTTCGGCGGATGAGGCGCGCGGCCGGTCTTCGCGCGACCGCCGGCAGGGCGGCGGCGATGGGCGCGGTGGCGCTGGCCGTGCTGCTCGCGGGTTGCGCCAGCGGCCCGCGCGGCGTGGCCCCGGGCCGCGACGGGCCGGGCACGAACATCCCGCCCGACCTCGACCGCGTGCCCGACGCCGAACCCCGCGTCGAGCCGATCCGCGGCAGCGGCGGCACGAGCAAGCCCTACACGGTGCTCGGCCGCGCCTACCAGCCGATCACCGATGACCGGCCGTTCCGCGAATCGGGCCTCGCCTCCTGGTACGGGCGCAAGTTCCACAGCGCATCGACCGCGAGCGGCGAGCCCTACGACATGTACGCGATGACGGCCGCGCACAAGACGCTGCCGCTGCCGAGCTACGTGCGCGTGCGCAACCCGGCCAACGGCCGCGAGGTGATCGTGCGCGTGAACGACCGCGGCCCCTTCGTCGACGGCCGCATCATCGACCTGAGCTACACGGCGGCGCTCAAGCTCGACCTGCTGCGCGGCGTGGCGCCGGTGGAGATCGAGCGCCTCACGAACGAGGACATCCGCACCGGCGCCTGGCGCCGCGACGCGGGGACCGCCTATGCGGCGACGTCGCCCGCACCCGCACCCGCGCCGCGCACCGCCGCCGCGGCGGTGCCGGTGCCCTCGGCCTGGGTCACGCCGGTGGCGGCGACCGCGCCCGAGTTGTCGACGATGCCGGTGGCGCCGCATACGCCCCTCACGGCGCCGTCGCCCGAGCCCGAGGCGCCGGCGCCGAGGCCCCCGATCGTGGTGACCGACCTCGCTCCGCTGGCGCCGCTCGCCGCGCCCGCACCTTCCACCGCGCCCGCCGCGGCGCCGTCCGCCGAGGCGGTCGCGGGCTTCTGGGTGCAGCTCGGCGCCTTCCGCGAGCGCGAGGGCGCGCAGGTCCTGCTGGGCCGGGCGGCGCGCGGCGTGCCGACGCTCGCGCCGCAGCTGCGGGTCTTCAGCGAGGCCGGCACGCACCGGCTGCAGGCCGGGCCCTTCGCCTCGCGCGAGGCGGCCGGCGAGGCCGTCACGCAGCTGCGCGAGAGCCTGCGCATCGCGCCGATGGTGGTCGAGCGCCGCTGAGCGGCCGCGTCGCGTTCAGGGCATGGCCTTGGCGGCCACGGGCATGCGCATGCCCACGCCCATGCGGTTCCAGGCGTTGATCTGGGCGATCGCCACCGAGAGTTCGCCGATCTCGACCTCGTTGAAATGCGCGCGCAGCGCCTCGAACTCGGCGTCGCGGCCGCCGTGGTGCTCGGGCAGGCGCGTGAGCGTCTCGGCCCAGTCGAGGGCGGCGCGCTCGCGCTCGCTGTAGAAGCTCACCTCGCGCCAGGTGGCGAGGCTGTTGATGCGCTGCCAGTCCTCGCCCTGCTGGCGCAGGTCGCGCACGTGCATGTCGAGGCAGTAGGCGCAGCCGTTGATCTGCGAAACGCGGGCGTAGACCAGGTCGAGCAGGGTCTTGCCGAGCGTGCTGCCCTCATAGGCGCCGTTGACGCCGAGCATGGCCTGGAAAGCCTTCGGGACGACCTTGTACCAGTTGAGGCGGGGGGTGTTGTGCATGGTGCATTGCTCCAGTGGGGGGTTGAATGAATCTGCCTACCCCCTGAAGACGTGCCGGCCGGCCGGGTTGTGACGGGCCGGGCGAAAAATTTCTATTCGGCGCCGCTGGCAGCGTAGAGGCGCGCGATGTGCGCCAGCTTGTCCGGATTGCGCTGGACGCGGATGCGCACGATGCGCTCGTCGGCGATCTCGAAGGTCTGGGCGGATTCGAGCACGCCGTCGATGAAGCGCAGCAGCCCGGGCTCGCCGTTGATCTCGACCACCTCCATGCGCACCGCCGCGCCCATGCGGCGCCAGAGCGCGAAATAGAGCTGCGCGAGACGCCAGTTGCCGCGCAGCACCTTGCTGAAGCTCTGGACCTTGCCGCCGCCGTCGCCGATGAGCTCGGCGTCCTCGGTCATCAGGGCCTTGAGCTCGTGCAGGCTGCCGCGCGCCGCGGCCTCGGCGAAGGCGCGCAGCAGGCGCTCGTGGGTGTCGCGCGACACCTGGAAGCGCGGGCGCGCCTCCTGCACCTGGGCCTTGGCGCGGTGCACCAGCTGGCGGCAGGCGGCCTCGCTCTTGCCGAGGGTGCGGGCGATCTCGTCGTAGCCCGCATCGAACACCTCGCGCAGCAGGAAGGCGGCGCGCGCCTCGGGCGCGAGGCGCTCGAGCACCGCGAGGAAGGCGACCGAGATGTCGTCGGCGCGCTCGAGCAGCGCTTCGGGCGAGGCCGGTGCGTCGGTCAGCGTGGGCTCGGGCATCCAGGCGCCGATGTAGTGCTCGCGCTGGATCTTGGCCGCGCGCAGCCGGTCGATCGACAGGCGCGTGACCACCGTGACGAGCCAGGCTTCGGCGCTGTCGAGCGCGGCCTTGTCGGCCTCGTGCCAGCGCAGCCAGGCGTCCTGCACCACCTCCTCGGCTTCGGCGACGGAGCCGAGCATGCGGTAGGCGATGCCCTGGAGGCGGCGGCGGTGGCTGTCGAAGAGAAGGGTCGGGTCGTCCATGGTCACAAGACGGGCGGACCGCCGGATCTGTGACAGGCGAGCCGACCGCCGCGGACTCAGGCGCCCTGGTACTCGGCCTTGGGCGCGAGCGTCGCGGCCAGTTCCTTGCGGTAGCGGTTGAGTTCCTGCACGGTCTTGAAGCTGCGGTTCATCAGCAGGCTCAGGTTGTGCAGGATGC